>JBOHRQ010000212.1:0-2831 GCA_050732875.1 Gemmatimonadota bacterium
TCGTGTTCGACGTGCCTCGCCGGAAGGTCAACGTCTGGTCGCGCGAGACGCTCGACGAGCTGGAGGAGGTGCTGGCCGAGCTGACCGGCCGGGGGGACCTCTCGGCGATCGTGTTTCGCTCGGGCAAACCCGACACATTCATCGCCGGAGCCGACATCGACATGCTGGCCGCGATCTCGTCGGGAGCGGAGGCCACCGCGCTCGCCCGGCGCGGGCAGGCGGCGTTCCAGCGCCTGGCGGATCTTTCGGTGCCGACCGTGGCGGCGATCCACGGCGTCTGCGTGGGCGGCGGGCTCGAGTTCGCTCTCGCCTGCTCGTTCCGCGTCGCCAGTGACAGCGAGGTCACCCGGCTCGGCTTTCCCGAGATCCAGCTCGGCATCCTGCCGGCCTGGGGGGGAACCCAGCGCGCTCCCCGCGTCATGGGCCTGCAGGAGGCTCTCACGCTCATTCTGACCAGCCGCCTCGTCCCGGCCCGGCGCGCGGCGGAAACGGGGCTGGTCGACCAGGCGGTTCCCGAGGCCCGGCTCGCGGACGCCGCACGGGAGCTGGCGCAGGCCGCCGTCCGTGGCGAAGGGGCCTCGACCGGGAGCGGGGGGCTGGCGCGCCTGCTGATCGAGAGGAATCCGCTCGGGCGCCGGCTGGTGTTCGCGCAGGCCCGCAGGAACGTCCGCGAGCGGAGCGGGACGCACTACCCGGCGCCCTTCGCGGCCATCGACGCGATCGAGATCGGGCTCGCCGAGGGCATGCCCGCGGGGCTCGTCGCCGAGGCCGAGGCGGTGGGAGAGCTGGCCACGACGCCGGCCGCGCGGAACCTGATGTGGCTCTACCAGCGCCGCGAGGCGGCGAAGAAGCCGCCCGCAGGAGGGACGGCCCGTCCGGTGCGGAAGATCGGCGTCCTCGGGGCCGGCGTCATGGGTGGCGCGATCGCCGAGGTGGCGGCCTACAACGGGATCGACGTCCGCCTCAAGGACGTGAGCCCCGATCGCGTCCTGGCCGGGCTGGCCCACGCCTCGAAGATCGCCCGGCGGGCGGTGCGGAAGGGACGCCTCTCGTCCCTCCAGGCGCGCCGGCTTCGGAACCGGATCTCCGGCACGACCGGCTACGACGGGTTCGGGCGGGTGGACGTGGTCGTGGAAGCGATCGTCGAGGATCTGGAGATCAAGCGCGACGTGCTGGCGGAGGTCGAGCGCGAGATCGGGCCGGAGGCCGTTCTGGCCACCAACACGTCGTCGCTCCGGGTCGACGATCTGGCCCGCGCCCTCGACCGTCCCGAGCGTTTCGGTGGGCTCCACTTCTTCAATCCGGTCGAGAAGATGCCGCTGGTGGAGGTGGTGCGCGGACGGGAGACGGGGATCGACGCGCTGTCGACCCTGCACGGCCTCTCCGTCGCGCTCGGAAAGACGCCGGTCGTGGTCCGCGACGGTCCGGGCTTCTGGGTGAACCGGCTCCTGATGCCGTATCTGAACGAGGCCGCCCACCTCTACGCCGAGGGGATCGCCGTGGAGACCCTCGACGGAGCCCTGGAGCGGTTCGGTCTCCCGATGGGTCCGCTGGCCCTTCTCGACGAGGTCGGGCTCGACATCGCGGCGAAGGTGGGGAAGGTCCTGGCCCTGGCCTTCCCCGACCGCATGCGGCCGCACGCGCTGCTTCACCGTCTCGAGATGACCGGCCGGCTGGGAAGGAAGTCCGGCCGCGGGTTCTACACCTGGCGCGAGGGTCGCCGGAAGGATCCCGACGCCGGACTGCGCGAGGAGCTGGGGCTGGTGACCGCTCAGGCGGTAGGGGAGGAGCCCGTCTTCGACGAAGAGTATCTGGTGGCGCGGTGCCTCTACCCGATGGTGAACGAGGGGGCGCGGGCCCTCGAGGACGGCATCGTGGAGACGCCGGGGGACGGGGATCTGGCCCTGGTCATGGGGATCGGCTGGCCGCCCTTCCGCGGCGGGCTGCTGCGCTGGGCCGACGAGATCGGCCTGTCCCGGATCGCCGCGCGCCTGGACGAATGGTCGGCGGCGATCGACCCGCGGTTCGCGCCGAGCTCGGCGCTCCGTGATCGGGCCCGCTGGAGGGGTGGCTTCTACGGCCGGCCGGCCGAGCTCGGCGAGGGGGTCCAGCCGACCCTGGGTGAGGGGTTCTAATGTGCGACACCACACCGAGGAGGGCGGGGTGCTCGCGCCCCTGGTGAACGCCGCAGCGCTGCCGCTCCTGGTCGCCATCGCCCTGGCCATGGGAGGCGTGTACGCCATCGGCCTCCGGGTGGCCGGCGCCTGGCCCCCGACCCTCCTGCGCGTGCTCGCGGTGGCCGGGTTCGTCATTCCGGGCTGGACGGTCTTCCGCTGGTACGAGGGCATGACCCGCGTACGCGACGCCGCGGCCGGGCTGCCCATCGATCCAGCGCCGGTGGCCGCGCGCTTCATCGCGTCGAGCGCGGTGCTCCTCGCGGCGGGGTTCTGCCTGCTCGTGGCCGGGGTTTACCTCGCGCGGAGGCTTCCGGGAGGGCAGGTCGGAGAGGAGGTGCGGGGGTGAGCGTCTGCCGCTCCTTCTTTCTCGGCCACATCGACCACGAGTCGCTCACGCCCTATCCGCAGATGGACCCCGACGAGGCCGACTCGTTCGAGATCCTCCGCGACTCGCTGATCCGATTCGCGGAAGATCACATCGACAGCCGCAGGATCGACGCTGAGGCCCGCATTCCCGCGAAGGTGCTCGCGGGGCTTGCCGAGCTGGGGATCTTCGGCATCACGGTGCCCGAGGAGTACGACGGGTACGGGGCCAGCGAGACCTTCTACGCCCGGGTGTTCGAGACCGTCGCCCGGCTCGACGGCGCGATCGTC
>JBOHRQ010000213.1:0-2824 GCA_050732875.1 Gemmatimonadota bacterium
TGGCGTCGTCGCATGGCGTGCTGACGGAGGACGAGAAGGAGCTCGGGGTGGCGCTCGTCGACATCGGAGGGGGCACGACCGACATCGCCCTGTTCCACGAAGGCGCGATCCGCCACACCGCGGTGATCGGTCTCGGGGGAAACAACGTGACCAACGACATCGCGATCGGACTGCGAACACCGGGCCGGGAGGCCGAGCGGATCAAGGAGCGCTACGGGACCGCCGTCGCGCGTCTGGTCGACGACGACGAGGAGGTCGTGGTCCCGAGGGTCGCCGGTCAGGGCGAGCGACGCGTGAGCCGCCGCATCCTGGCCTCGATCATCCAGCCCCGGATGGAGGAGATTCTCGCGCTCGTCCAGTCGGACATCCGAAAGTCGGGCTGGTACGACAGGATCCCGGCCGGGCTGGTGCTGACCGGCGGAGCGTCGGCGCTGCTGGGCACCGCCGAGCTGGCCGAGGGCACTTTCGACATGCCGGTCAGGATCGGCTTTCCGCTGGGGGTCACCGGACTCGCCGAGTCGGTGCGGGACCCCCGGTTCGCGACCGGCGTGGGGCTCGTGCAATACGGCCGTGGAGTCGGCGCGCACGAGAACCGCTTCGCCTCGAACGATGATGATTCGTTGTGGGGGAGGGTGTTGGAAAGAATGCGCGAATGGCTCGAAGATTTCTTCTGAGGGCCATCTCGAGCGGCGAGGACCTAGAGCGGAAGCAGAAACGGTTGTAGTTTGGTCGTGACCGGGACGTGATTCGCCGTCCACTCGCCTGACCGGGATCGAGTGGATGGCGAGAACCTTGCAGCCAGGAGGAAACCGCCATGCTTTTCGAGCTGGATGACGTAGAGGAGCAGAACGCCAGGATGAAGGTCGTCGGGGTCGGCGGTGCGGGCGGGAACGCCGTCAACCGCATGATCGAGGAGCGTGTGGCGGGCGTCGAGTTCATCTCGGTCAACACCGATTCCCAGGCTCTCGCGCATTCCGATGCGCATCGCAAGATCCAGATCGGCCGGACGCTGACCCGCGGGCTGGGTTCGGGATCGAAGCCGGACATCGGCCGGGAGGCGATCCTGGAGGACCAGGACGACGTGGCCGAGGCGCTCGACGGCGCCGACATGGTGTTCATCACCGCAGGCATGGGCGGAGGCACGGGGACGGGGGCCTCTCCGATCATCGCCCAGATCGCCAAGGAGAGGGGGGCGCTGACGGTCGGGATCATCTCGAAGCCGTTCCTGTTCGAGGGCCGCAGGCGCATGCAGATGGCCGAGGAGGGAATCTTCCGGCTCAAGGAGGTCGTCGACACCCTGATCGTCGTCCCCAACGAGCGGCTGCGTTCCGTGGTGGACAGGGACACCACCGTCCAGGAGGCGTTCCGGGTCGCCGACTCGGTCCTGCTCAACGCGACGCGCGGCATCTCGGACCTGATTACCGTCACCGGCCTCGTCAACGTAGACTTCGCGGACGTCAAGACGATCATGACCGAAACGGGGCAGGCCCTCATGGGCACGGGCTTCGGCGTCGGTGAAAACCGCGCCGTCGAAAGCGCCCAGCAGGCGATCTCGAGCCCGCTCCTCGAGGACATGTCGATCGCCGGTGCGAGTGGGGTCCTCATCAACATCACCGGCGGGCCCGACCTGTCCCTCCACGAGGTGAGCGAGGTCTCTTCGGTGATCCACGACGCAGCCGGCGAGGATGCCAACATCATCTTCGGCGCCGTCATCGATCCCAACTTGAAGGGCGAGATCCGCGTGACCGTGATCGCTACGGGAATCGGCGACGAGGCTCGGCGATCCGAGGTGGCGGGATCAGCCGAAGGCGCTCGGCGCGAGGAGCCGCGCCAGCAGCCCGAGCCGGCGGTCGTGGCGATGACCGGAACCGCCAGGGAGGATGAGAACGTGGACGAGCTGGACGACATCCTGTCGGCGTTCGAGCTGCAGAACGGCAACCGCAAGGACGACCTGGAGATCCCGGCCTTCATCCGACGACAGATGCGATGACTCCGGCCTGGCACACCGTTCGCGTGCCGTTCTTGATGGCGCTCGGGATGGCGGCCGTCGCCTGGTGGGCGCTCGATCCGAATCCGGCGCCCGCCCCCCGGAAGGTGGTAGCGGCTCCCCCGCTCCCGCCGGTGATCGTCGACACCCTCCAGGCCAACGAGACGCTCTCGGACGTCTGGTCCGAGCACGGGCTCGACCCCGAGGATCTGGTGGAGGTCGTCGAGGCCGGCAAGCCCCTCTACTCGTGGCGTCACCTGCGCCCGGGCACCGTGTCGGAGCTCCGCCTCCTTCCCAGCGGGCTGGTCCGGCAGGTCGCGCTCCGGATCGACCGCGATCGGCGCCTGATCTTCCGACGCCGGGCCGGCTCCTTCGAGGGCGAGATGGTCGAGACGCCGTTCCGGCGCGCCACCCGAGAGCTCTCGACGTGCATCGACGGATCGCTCTGGGAGGCGCTGGCTCGCATCGGAGAGGACCCCACGCTGGCCGTCGATATGGCCGAGATCCTGGGCGCCCAGGTCGATTTCTACACCGACCTGCAGCCGGGCGATTGCCTGACGGCCGGAATCACCGCCGACGTCCGGCCGGACGATTCGTACCGCGTCGTCTCCCTGGACGTGGTGCGCCTGGATATGCGATCGAAGATCCACGAAGCCTACCGCTTCTCGGTGGACGGCGAGCGTTTCGACTACTACGACGGCGAGGGACGCTCCTTGAAACGGCGCTTCCTCCGGAGCCCGCTCAAGTACGCGCGGATCTCCTCGGGCTTCGGCATGCGACGGCATCCCATCACCCGCCGCCGCGCCGCCCACAACGGCGTCGACTACGTGGCGCCCG
>JBOHRQ010000214.1:0-2799 GCA_050732875.1 Gemmatimonadota bacterium
CGGACGTGGCCTCCGCCCGGCCGGCCGTCCCCGGCGCCCGTTCCAGGGTCACGATCAACCTCGGGTTGCCCCTCAACCCGCGCTACACGTTCGACACCTTCGTGGTGGGCAACTCGAACCAGTACGCGCACGGCGCGTCCCTGGCGGTCGCCGGCAAGCCGGCCCAGGCCTACAACCCGCTCTTCATCTACGGCGGCGTGGGGCTCGGCAAGACCCACCTCATGCAGGCCATCGGGAACACCGCCGTCGAGACGGCACGGCTGGAGCGGGTCTGCTACCTGTCCGCCGAGACGTTCATGAACCAGATGATCGAGTCCCTCCAGTTCGGCAAGACCCTGGACTTTCGGAACAAGTACCGGCGGATGGACCTCCTCTTGATCGACGACGTCCAGTTCCTGCAGGGCAAGGACGCGACCCAGGAGGAGTTCTTCCACACGTTCAACGCGCTGTACGACGCGCACAAGCAGATCGTCGTCACGAGCGATCGCGTGCCCAAGGAGATCCCGACCCTCGAGGAGCGGTTGGTGTCGCGCTTCGAGTGGGGGCTCGTCGTCGATATCCAGCCTCCCGACCTCGAGACCCGCATCGCCATCCTGCAGCACAAGGCCAGCCGCAGCGGTCTCGATCTTCCGCAGGACGTGATCCTCTTCATCGCCAAGAACGTCAAGTCGAACGTACGCGAGCTGGAGGGGAGCCTGATCCGGCTGATCGCCCATTCCAGCCTGAACGGTTCGGACGTCACCATCGAGCTCGCGGAAGAGGTGCTCAAGAACATCCTGAACACCGAGACCCGGCGCGTCACGGTGGACCGGATCCAGCACGAAGTAGCCACCGACTACGGTGTCACGGTCGAGGGGCTCAAGTCACGCAAGCGAACCAAGACCCTGACCGTTCCCCGGCAGGTCGCCATGCACCTCTGCCGTCAGCTCACCGATCTCCCGCTCGTCGAGATCGGCCAGGCCTTCGGCGGACGCGACCACACGACCGTGATCCACGCCTGCGACAAGGTGGAGTCCCAGATCAAGACCAACCGTACCGTGCGCCGGCGGGTCGAGCTGCTCCGCGACAAGATCGCGAGCTGACCGCGCCGGCCGATGTGGACAGCCCTCAAGGCATCGCGTGGACCCACGGTGGACAAGCAATCCATGGCTTCCTTTTTCCACATCCGTCCGTGGCTCGTCCACAGCGAACCCAGACTCTCGGGCAGTGGCGAGCGGGACCCTTCGCCCGCGCCAACGAGCCACGGTCCTGGTAACGACGACGAGCCGATCCACATATTCAGGCACCCTGTTTCTACTACTAATGATCTATCTCTCGTCGAAGCAGATGAACTTTCCTCGGGGATAACTCCTCGAGGACGCCCCGGAGGCTGACCATGCGGTTCACGATTGCTCAAGGTGACCTGCTCGAAACGCTGAGCGCGGTGTCCAACGTCGTTCCGGCACGGACACCGCTGCCGATCATCGGCAACGTCCTGATCGCGGCTGAGGCCGACGAGTTCTCGGTTTCGGCGACCGATCTGGACCTTTCCGTGACGGTCCGTGCTTCGGCCAGCGTCGACGAGCCGGGGCGGGTGACACTGCCGGCACGGAAGTTCACCGACATGGTCCGCGCGCTGCCGACGAGTGTGGTGCGCGTCGAGGGAAGCGGCGAGCATGTCTCGGTCGAGTGCGAGAGCTCACGGTTTCGCGTGCACGGCCTGCCGGCGGAGGACTTTCCGGGTTTTCCGAAGCTGGACTTCGACACCGGCTTCGGGGTGCCGGCGGGGGTCGTCGACCGACTCGCGACGCGCACGAGCTTTGCGGCCTCGAGCGAGGACACGCGGCCGATCCTGAACGGCGTGCTGTGGGAGGTAGGAGAGGAGCGAATGCAGATGGTGGCCACCAACGGCCATCGGCTGGCTCGCTACTCGGTGGCGAGCACGAACGGATCGAAGGAGTCCAGGAATATGATCGTGCCTCCCAAGGCGCTCTCGCAGATCGGGCGCATCTTCGCCCCGGACGACGAGCTGCGGGTGGCTACCGATGGAAAGCAAGTCGGCTTCCGGGGTCAGCGCGGCGAGGTCTTCAGCCGGCTCATCGAAGGGCCCTACCCGAACTACGAACAGGTGATCCCACGGGATAACGACAAGCGGGCACGACTCGACAAAGAGCGGCTGGTCGGAGCGCTTCGGCGCATGGTCGTGATGGCCAGTGACCAGACCCACCGCGTACGCCTGTCGCTCGCCGACGACCTGCTGCGCTTCCACGTCTCCACCCCCGATGTCGGCGAGGGGACGGAGCAGATGCCGGTCGCCTACGAAGGCGAGGAGATCGACATCGGCTTCAACGCCAACTACCTCCTCGAGGTGCTGCGCTTCGTCGATTCGGACGAAGTCGAGATGACCTTCAAGGCCCCCGAGCGGGCGGCCATCGTGAAGCCAGCCGACGAGGAGGACGAGATGTTTCTCTGCCTGGTGATGCCGCTACGCCTTCAGGAGTGAGGAGCACGTTGCTTATAACCATATAAGACTATGATAGATCCCTCCACGGGCGGCCCCGTGTCCGTTGCCCGAAGTCGTTATCACAGCTAAATTTAAGGTACTCATGGGGGACCTGGATCGAGTCACCCGGTGCGGCTGACCGAGATCGGCCTCGACCGCTTCCGCAACCTGCGCTCCACGAGCATCGGAATCCCGCCCACGGGGGCGCTTCTGATCGGCTCCAACGGGCAGGGGAAGACGAACTTTCTCGAAGCGATCCACTACCTGGCGCTGTTCCGATCGTTTCGCGGTTCACGCCATCGGGAGGTGATCGCCTT
>JBOHRQ010000215.1:0-2797 GCA_050732875.1 Gemmatimonadota bacterium
CTCTTCGCGCGTGAGCTCTGGACCGAACTCCAGGCGCCCGACCTGGAGCAGGGCGCCCGCGACGTCGTGCATCGGCACCAAGCCGAGATCGAGGAGGTCCCGGTCGATGACCCGGGCGTCGCGATCGATGTCAATACCCTCGAGGAGTACACGCGGGAGCTGAGGACCGAATGAGGGGGATCAACCTTCTCCTTGGCGCCATGTTTCTGGCTGGGATCCTCGCCGCGGTCGGCTGCACGGATGGAACGACGGCCCCACCCCCCGGCACCGGTCTCGAGATCCTGGTCCTCAAGGGCCCCATCGAACCCGTGGAGCGGGAGGGAGTGGAGAACACGGCCCCGGTGGCCGAGGCGGTCCTCGTGATCCGCTCGTTCGGCGGCCGCCGGGTGGCCGAGCTCACGACGAACGCCGACGGGCGGACTCGGGCCCCCCTTGCCCCCGGCCGGTACACGGTCGTGGTCGAGCGCTGCCCGGGCGCCCTGTTTCTGCCAGAGCCCGCAACGGCAACCGTCGACATCGGCGTCTTCGCCGGCGTCCGGCTGGAGTGCGACACGGGCATTCGATGACGCCCTTCCGTCTGGCCGACGCCGCGCGCCTGGCGGTTGCCGCTCTGGATGGCGGCGGGGAGGTCGTGCTGGGCGTCGTCGTCGACGCGCCCGGGGAACCGGAGCTCGTCGGCCGGCGCGCGGCCTGGGACGGGGAAGCCCTTCACGGAAGCCTCGGGAGCGCGACCCGCGACAAGCACGTTCGGCGTCTTCTCGCCGAGTCGCCACCCGGGGCTGGCTGCCAGACGCTGCCGGGGGAGCTTGAGATTTACGTGGAGCGGATCGCGCCGCCGCCCGATCTCATCGTCGTTGGCGCGGGCCACATCGCCCAGCCTCTCTCGCGGATCGGGAAGCTCCTGGGCTTCCACGTCGTCGTGATCGACGACCGGCCGGACTTCGCCCGCCGGGAGCGTTTCCCGGAAGCCGACCGAGTGATCGTGGCGGACTTCGCGGACCCCTTTGCCGAGGTGCGCCTCGGTCCGCGCTCGCACGTCGTGCTCGTGACCCGCGGCCACCGCTACGACTACGACTGCGCCCGGGCCCTGGCCAGGGCCGGCGCCGAGCCCGCGTATCTTGGGATGATCGGGAGCCGCCGCCGCGTGCGAGCGGCTTTCGAGCAGCTCGCAGCCGAGGGTTTCGACCGCGAGTGGCTGGCCCGGATCCACGCCCCGATCGGCCTCGACATCGAGGCCGAGACGCCGGCCGAGATCGCGGTCGCGATCGGTGCCGAAATGATCCTCGCGACCCGCGGCGGGACGGGGGAGCCCCTCGGCAGACGGGCGAACGTCGTCCGCTACGTCAAGACCCTGGCGGCGGCATCCACCGCAGCTTCGTCGGGAGACGTGGGATGACCGAAGAGCGGTGCCTTCTGGGCGAGATCGTCGCCGCTGCCGAGTCGGGCCGTCCCGTCGTCCTGGCGACGATAGTTCGCGCGAAAGGCTCGACTCCGCGCGGTGTCGGGAGCCGGATGCTGATCGATCCGGCGCGCGGGTCGATCGGAACGATCGGGGGCGGCTGCGGCGAGGCCGAGGTCGTCGAGGCCGCCCGCCTGGCCTCGGGCGACGGCCGCGCGCGGATCGTCCACGTCGACCTGACCGAGGACCTCTACTCCTGGAGCCCGGCCGTCTGCGGCGGGGTGTTCGACGTGCTTCTCGAGCCCGTGCCCGCCCGACCCGCGACGCCCGTCGAGTAGTCGTCTTTGCGGCCTCCGGGGGCCCCGCTAGGTTACCCTGCCATGCTCTTCCTCGTGACCAACGACGACGGCTATCTCGCCCCCGGCGTGCGCGCCCTGGGGCACGCGCTCGAGCCGCTCGGCGATGTCGTGATCGTGGCCCCGGATCGCGAGCAGTCGGCGACGAGCCACTCGCTCACCCTCCACCATCCGCTCCGCGCGCGGAAGATCGAAGACCGCCTCTGGCACATCGACGGGACGCCGACCGATTGCGTCATGCTTGCCGTCAACGCGCTCCTCGACCGGCAGCCGGACTACGTCCTCAGCGGGATCAACCACGGCGGCAACATGGGCGAGGACGTGTCGTACTCGGGCACGGTGTCCGCGGCGATGGAGGGCGCCCTCCTCGGGATCCCGTCGATCGCGATCTCGCTGGTCCATGGGGACGAGCGGTGGATGGAGGGCTACGAGGACGTGGTCCGGCGGCTCGTCCAGCGGATCGTCCGTGAGCCGGAAGGGGATCTCTTTCCGGCGGGAAGTCTTCTCAACATCAACCTTCCCGACCGCGATCCCGGAGCGGTGGAGGGAGTCCGGATCACCACGCTCGGGAAGCGCTTCTACAGCGACCCGGTCGTGATCGACAAGGACCCGCACGGGAAAACCTACTATTGGATAGGCGGCGGCGCGGCGACCTGGGAGAGCCCCGAAGGCTCGGACTACTGGGCCGTCGAGAAGGGCTTCATCTCGATCACGCCGATCCACCTCGACATGACCCATCATCACATCATCGAACGGCTCAGGGAATGGGAGACGATCGAGCTCGGGGTGCGGGACTGACCGCCACCGACCCGGCTGGCCTGCGCGGGCCCAGGAGCTGGTCCCGGCGTCTCTACCACTGGGTGCTGTCGTGGTCGGAGCATCCCCAGGCCACCTGGGCGCTCTTTGTGCTGGCGTTCGCCGAGTCCTCGTTCTTCCCGATCCCCCCGGACATCCTGCTGATCGCGCTGTGCCTGGGGAAGCCGGCCCGTTCGCTTTGGTACGCAAGCGTCTGCGTGGTCGGATCGGTGCTCGGCGGATTGTT
>JBOHRQ010000216.1:0-2797 GCA_050732875.1 Gemmatimonadota bacterium
TGATGGGGACGATCGAGGGGGCGTGGCGGTTCCTGCTCGCGATCGGCGCCGGCGCCGGGCTGGTCGCCATCCTGCGCTGGTTCTGGTGGCGGATCAACGCGTGGTCGGAGATCTCCGCCATGATCGCATCGCTGACGGCGAGCCTGTTCCTGTGGTTCGGAGCCGGGCTCGACCCCGACGATCCCGTCCACTGGGCGTGGATCATGCTGGCGACGGTCGGCTTCTCGACCGCGGTCTGGCTCCTGGTGACGTTCCTCACGCGGCCCGAGCAGGATGCGACGCTCGAAGCGTTCTACGCCCGCGTCCGCCCGGGCGGTCCCGGCTGGCGTCGCGTGCGAAGCCGGCTCGGGCTGCCCGGCGAGCCGATCGCCGCAGGAGGATCGAGCCTCCTCGACTGGGTGGCCGGGGTGGCCGCGGTCTACGCGAGCCTGTTCGGTGTGGGGGAGCTCATCTTCGGCGACACCGCCACCGCGCTGGTGGCGATCGGGCTCTCCGTGCTCGCCTTCGCCTGGATGGGCCGGCGATTGGGGGCGGAAGCAGCGCGGCTCGAGCCCATCCCATCGGAGTCCGTGACCCCCGGGAGGACGGCATGAGTCCCGAGCGGATCGAGACGGTCATCATCGAGGACTACGCGCAACAGGGCGAGGTCGTGGCTGGCCGGATCGCGGCTCTGATGCGGGCCCACGATGCCGCCGGGAGGCCGACGGTTCTCGGGCTCGCCACCGGTTCGACCCCCCTCGAGATCTACCGTGAGCTGATCCGCCTCCACCGTGAGGAGAAGCTCTCCTTCCAGCGCGTCGTCACGTTCAACCTGGACGAATACTACCCCATGGATCCGGAGAGCTTGCACAGCTACGGCCGGTACATGCGGGAGAACCTCTTCGATCACATCGACATCCAGCGCGAGAACGTGCACGTCCTGCGAGGCGATGTCCCCGAGGAAGAGGTCGAAGTGGAGTGCCGGCGCTACGAGGACGCGATCCGCGAGGCCGGCGGGATCGATCTCCAGATCCTTGGGATCGGCCGGAGCGGCCATATCGGGTTCAACGAGCCGGGTTCGGGGCGAGACTCCAGGACGCGCCTCATCTATCTCGACACGATCACACGCCGGGACGCCGCGGCCGACTTTTTCGGCGAGGACAACGTGCCGCCGCGGGCGATCACCATGGGGGTCGCGACGATCCTCGAGGCGCGCGAGGTGCTGCTGCTGGCCACGGGCGAACACAAGGCCCGCATCGTCCAGCGCGCCGTCGAGGGACCGGTCTCCCCCGACGTGGCGGCCACGTATCTCCAGGAGCACCCGAACGCGACCGTGTACCTCGACCCGCCCGCCTCCGCCGAGCTGACGCGCGTGAAGACGCCGTGGCTCCTGGACGAGGTCGAGTGGTCGCCGCAGCGCGAGATCGAGGCCGTGACCTGGTTGAGCGAACGCGTCGGCAAGTCGATCCTGCGGCTCAGCGACCAGGATTACCGGGACCATCACCTGAGCATGCTGATTGCCCGCCACGGCTCGGCCGGCCCGGTCAACGGCGACGTCTTCAACGCGCTGATCGCCAAGATCCGCGGCAAGAGCAAGCTCCCGTCCGGCCGGGGGATCCTCGTCTTCTCACCGCATCCCGACGACGACGTGATCTCGATGGGCGGGATTCTCCGGAAGCTCCAGATGAACGGCAACGCGATCACGGTCGCCTACATGACCAGCGGCAACATTGCCGTCTTCGACCACGAGGTGCGGCGGCACCTGGACCTGATGGAGCGGGTCGAGCGCGGCTTCGGGCTGGACGCGGAGCCGCTGGAGGCGCTGCGACATCGGATCGAGACCTTTCTCGACGGGAAGCAGCCTGGCGACGTGGATATCGCCGAGGTCCAGGAGATCAAGCGAGCGATCCGCGAGTCGGAGGCGGTGGCGGCGCTCGCCTCGCTGGGGATCCGTCGCGAGCAGGCGCGATTCCTGAACCTCCCCTTCTACCGGACGGGCCAGGTCCGCAAGGACCCGATCGGGGAGCGCGACGTGGAGATCGTCCACGAGCTGCTCGAGGAGCTGCGGCCGGACATGGTCTTCGCGGCCGGCGATCTTTCCGATCCCCACGGCACGCACCGTATGTGCCTGGAAGCGATCGAGCGCGCGCTTGAGCACCAGGACGGAACCCCGCCAGAGGTGTGGTTCTACCGCGGCGCGTGGGAGGAATGGCCGGTCAGCGAGGCGACGGTGCTGGTCCCGCTGTCAGAGGAAGAGCTCCGCCGGAAGATCCTGGCCATCTTCAAGCACGAGTCGCAGAAGGACAAGGCGCCCTTCCCGGGGCCGGACGAGCGCGAGTTCTGGGAGCGGGTCGATGAGCGAAACCGCGGCACCGCGGGGGAACTCGAGCGCCTGGGTCTGCCGGCGTACTTCGCGATCGAGGCCTACGTGGTTGAGCGAAATGGCCGGCGCGTCACGGCGCCGCCCGTGCCGACGAGCGCGCTGGGATAGCGATACGGATTGAGCAGCGCGGGCGCACCCGGAGGAGGCCGTTTCGCAGAGCAAGTGGAGACCCCGCAGGCGCGTAGCGCCGAGGAGGCTCCACGCCGCGGAGCGCCGGCCGACGAAGCGGTGCGCCCGCGCTGCCCCGCCGCGTCCCGCTCGCCCGAACGCGTCCGGTGACGGCGGCGTCGGGGCTCGACCTCGCCGTCATCGTCCTCTACCTCGTCGGCGTCACGGCCTGGGGCGCGTGGCTCGGCCGAGGCCAGCGAGGCGGGCGCGACTACTTCCTGGGGAACCGCGACCTGCCATGGGTCGCGGTCATGCTCTCGGTCGTCG
>JBOHRQ010000217.1:0-2778 GCA_050732875.1 Gemmatimonadota bacterium
GGCGACTTCACCTACTACAGCGGCACGGTCGAGGGCGAGCGGCTGAGCGGCAGCTCGCAGCGGATCGGGAACTTCACCTACACCGATCTGCAGGTCGGTGACGAGTCGCTGGACGCCACGAGCCAGAAGATCGGGAGCTTCACCTACACCGACTGGAGCGACGGCCGGCACTCGACCACGCAGCAGATCGGCTCGTTCGATTACACGACGTTCGACAACGGCTCGAGGTACACGACCCAGCGCATCGGCTCGTTCAGCTACACGCGCGGAAACGGATTCTCGGCCACGAACCAGCGCATCGGATCCCGTTCGTACCTGGAGGCCGACGAGGACTGGTAGCGCACGACGACAGCTCCGCTGGCGCACCGCGGGAGCCACGCGGTTATTTGTGAGTTCACCCAGGCGGCCTGCGTCTCGGCCGCCGGCATGGAGAGTACGGCGAGAGAAACGGCTCGACGACCCGTACGCCAGCCGTCGTCCTGAAGGGCTCCACCTGTTGGAGCCCGACGGTGGCAAAGCCGCCCGGACCTCTCGGGGTCCGGAGCCATGCGCGTGAGAGGCGACTCCCGCCGTGGCGTCCACGGACGCCGGGCGGAGCGGCACTCAGCGAAAGGACGAGCACCATGCTCCGGGGACGCCATTCCTGGCGACCCGGCTCGGTCGCGACTTCTGCCACGTGATCCTCCTCCCCGTCCGCTTGCCGACGGATGCCATGGCGCTGATCGCGGCCCGGCAGGTGGAGGCGAACCGGCTCCCGACCTTCCTGGCAGAAACCGTTCTGAAGCGGGGGTGTAGCGCTAGGACTTCACGGGGGATTGAGTCCAGCAATACGTGGTAGTATGTGTACTAGTAAATCTACTCGTCGGGGAGGTTCCACGGTGTCCAGGAGAAACTCCAGCAGGAGAGATCCCCCGAAGAAGACCGGCTACCAGATCCGCCTTTCGGTGGCAAAGGCGGTGCGAGAGGCCGTCGACCAGGGGGCCGCCGAGAGCCAGAACGCCTTCGTGGAACGAGCGCTGGTTCGGGAGCTGAGGGAGCTTCGTCGACGTCAGGTCTACGAGGCGTATGCCGAAGCCGCTCGCGATCCCGCCTTCAAGGAGGACATGGGGTCCACGACGGAGGCGTACGAGCCTGCGGCGGGGGACGGCCTGTAGGGCGCGGGTCGCGCGGTTCATGGCCTACCTCGGGTCGATCAGCCGCTGGGAGCTGTTCTGGGTCGATCTGGAGCCGAGGGTCGGGAGCGAGCAGGGGGACGAACGGCGGCCGGCGCTCGTCATCTCGAACGACGGCTTCAACGCCCACTTCGAGGTCGTCACCGTCATTCCGCTGACCAGGGCGCGCGGCAAGAAACGGAGGGCCTATCCCTTCGAAGTCCTCCTCCCGGGAGGCATCGCGGGCAACGCTGAGGACTCGATCGCCATGCCCCAGCAGATCCGGACGATCTCCAGGGAGCGGCTCCTCAAACCGATCGGTGTTCTCTCGGACCCTCAACTGCAAACGCAGATCGAGAGCCGCCTCCTCGAGCACCTCGGGATCGAGTTCGAGGTCCAGAACCCGGCCTGAACCGCAGTCGTAGTCGCCTCCGCTTGACGTCCGGGCCGTTCCGTGCTTGAATCGTCCCAACACAAGCCGCCGTCCCCATCCCGGAGGAGTGACCATGAAACGGTTCCCCGTCCTCGCCGTCATCGCGCTCCTCTTTCCCGTCTGCAGCAGCGATCCCGTGGCGCCGCCATCCCAATCGGACGGCATCACCGTCCTCGACCCGTCCGCGAAAGACGACCAGGTCCATTACTGGCTGACGCTCCTCCACAACAACGATGGCGAGTCCCAGCTGATCGATGCCGGATCCGGTCTCGAGGACTTCGGCGGCGTCGCCCGCTTCGCGAGCCTGGTGTTCGACCTCAAGCAGGAGGCGAAGCGGCGCCCCCGGGACGCCGAGCTCATCCTCGCCGGGCTGACGCCGGCCGGCGACAAGGGCGGCCCGCCCCCCAACACGAACAACCCCGGGTCCGGCGCCATCATGGTCTCTTCGGGCGACAATTTCCTGGCCGGCCCCGAGTTCAGCCTGAGCATCCAGATGGGGATTCCCTACTTCGACGCGATCGCGCTCGACCGGATCGGCTACGACGCGCTGGCCATCGGGAACCACGAGTTCGACTTCGGTCCCGACGTGCTGGAGGAGTTCATCCGGTCCTTCACCTTCACTGATCCGCCATTCCTGAGCTCCAACCTCGACTTCTCGATGGAGCCGGGGCTCCAGAGCCTGGTCGCCGCGGGCCGGATCGCGGAGAGCACGGTGGTCGAGAGGCGCGGCCAGCGGATCGGGATCATCGGCGCCACCACCCCGGCGCTGCTCTTCATCTCGAGCCCGCGGAACGTGATCGTCCTGGCCGGGGTCGTGGGGGAGATCCAGTTCGAGGTCGACAAACTGGAGGCCCAGGGGGTCGACAAGATCATCCTGATCAGCCATCTCCAGGACGTGGACGAGGACCTGGCGCTGGTCCCCCAGCTCGACGGCGTCGACATCGTGGTGGCGGGCGGCGGCGACGAGCTGCTGGCGAACTCGGGCGACCTTTTGATCCCGGGAGACGAGGTTCTGGTCGCCGGCCCCTACCCACTGATCGCCTTCGACATGGATGGGACGCTGGTTCCGGTGGTCACGACCTCGGGCGGCTACCGCTACGTGGGGCGGCTGGTGGCGGGGTTCAACAAGAAAGGCGAGCTGATCGCCATCCACGATGCGAGCGGCCCCGTGCGGGTCGCCGGCGGCGCCAACTC
>JBOHRQ010000218.1:0-2748 GCA_050732875.1 Gemmatimonadota bacterium
TGGAGCCGCTGGCCTGGCTGGTCGGCGACTGGGAGGGCGAGGGGTGGATTCAGCAGGGCCCCCAGGGTGGGCGGACCGAGTTCACCCAGACCGAGCACGTCGAGAGCGCCTTCGGCGGCAGGCTCCTCTTGGTCGAGGGAGTGGGCCGCGCGAAGGAGTCGGCGGGCGATGCGGGCGCGGGCCCCGAAGCGGGGTCGATCGTTCACCACGCCTACGGAGTGCTGTCCTGGGATCTCGAGGATTCCGGGTACGACTTCGACACCTGGCTCGTCGATGAGGCGGGGATCGACGCCGAAGCCACCGTCGAGAACGGCGTCCTCACGTGGGGCTTCGAGGCCGGAGGCGGTCAGATCCGCTTCCGCATCCGGCAGATGGAGCATGGCGAGTGGCACGAGACGGGCCAGTTCTCGCCCGACGGCACGACCTGGCATTCATTCTTCGAGATGAACCTGCATCGTGCCGGCGAGGCGCCGGCACCCGAAGGCAACCGATGACCGAAGGAGGCAACGACATGGAAGGGGCCCGCAGGATCGAGCAGGACCTGGGCTACGTGCGCGACGTGGTCGACCGCTCCGAGCGGACCGGTACCCCGCGCGCCATCTGGTACATGTGGGCGGTGATCGGCGCCGTCGGCTTCGCGCTGATCGACTTTCGGCCTGAGTGGGTGCCCATCTTCTGGGCGATCGCCGGACCCCTGGGCTTCGTCCTCAGCGCCTGGCTCGGCAGGCGGTACGCTCGGGCCAGCGGTCAGGAATCGAGGCGCGAGGGATACGCCCACATGCTCCACTGGGGAGGCATGGGCGGCGCGATCATCCTGCTCGTCTTCTTCGCCGCCCGCGGCCACCTGACCGGCGTCGAGCTCTCGCAGACGATCCTTCTCGTCGTCGCGCTCGGCTACTTCCTGGCCGGCGTCCATCTGGCGCGGCCGCTGGTATGGGTGGGGCTCGCGCTGGCGGCGTCGTTCTTCGCCGTCGAGTTCATCGACGGCTACGTGTGGACCGCCGTAGGGCTGGTGATGGCGCTCGCCCTCGTCGTCACCGCGCACATGTCGGGGGAGGCCCGTGGCGCCGCCGCGCGGCCCTGACAGACCGGAATCCGGCGAGTTCCTCGAGCGGCTCGACGCGATCGACCGCCTCCTCGAGCACCGCGTGCGGCTGGCGATCTGCGTGCTGCTGACCCGCTACGACCGGCTCTCGTTCTCGCGGATCAAGGACCTGACCGGCGAAACGGACGGCAGCCTGGGCGCCCACCTGCGCCGGCTGGAGGAGGAGAAGTATCTCGCGGTCAAGAAGGAGTTCGTCGACCGCAAGCCGGTCTCCTGGTACCGTCTGACCGCCACCGGCCGGAACGCGCTCTCCGCCCACCTCGACGCGCTCGGGGGGCTGATCCGGCGCGCGGAGGCATGAGGAATCCCGTGCCGATGCGACTACCCAAGTCGAACACGAGTTATTACTTTCGTACTAACTTCCGCTGTGACAAAGGACGTCAACCATGGGGTGAGAGATGACTGGGGATACCAAAATCCGCGCAATCGGCAATTCAGCCGGAACGACCATCCCCAAGGCGATGCTCGAGCGGTACCACCTGGCGGAAGGCGACCGGATTCATCTCATCGAAGTCGAGGACGGGATCCTGATCACGCCCTTCGATCCTGATTTCGCCAAGGCCATGGAGATTTACCAGGAGGGGGCTCGAAAATACCGCAACGCCATGCGTGAACTCGCCCGGTGAGCCGCGAGCGTCCCGAACCCGGATGGGTCGGGATAACGGCGGTGCGCGTGCTGCACGCGGATCAGATTCGCCAGCATGGAGGGGCCGCGGGACTCCGGGACCGAGGACTCCTCGAGTCCGCACTCGCTCCACCACGGGATCGATGGCATTATGACGCCGAGGCGGATCTCCCGACCCTGGCGGCCGCGTACGGAGCAGGAGTCGCGCGCAACCATCCCTTTGTGGATGGAAACAAGCGTACCGCTTTCCAGACTATGTATCTCTTCCTCGGACTCAACGGCTTCCGGATCGTTGCTGACGAGCCCGAGGTCGTCAAGGTCATGACCGAAGTGGGTGCGGGAAGCGTGAAGGAAGACGAGCTGGCCGAATGGTTGCGAACTCATACGGAGGCCCGCTGACGCGAATCGACATGAAACCGCGCTCATGCTCGTGATGGGCTGCAAGCGAAGGAGTTCCGCCATGCGCGTTTTTCTTTTTTCGTACCTGTTGTTGATTGGACTCGCGACTCCTCGACGGGATCGACGGCCACGATCTCCAGGGGGTTCTCTTCACGGGGGGTCCCGAGCCGGGCCCCATCGCATTCGAGATCGACGAGGTCAGGTT
The DNA here is from genome assembly GCA_050732875.1 of Gemmatimonadota bacterium. Lineage (GTDB taxonomy): Bacteria > Gemmatimonadota > Gemmatimonadetes > JACCXV01 > JAHWKZ01 > DASRVA01. Next base: position 2,335 of record JBOHRQ010000218.1, read on the forward strand.
CGACTGACGTCCGTCACAGGACGCACTCGATGGCGATCCCCCGTCCTTCGGGTGCCATAGCCCCTCACGGCTTGGCCGGTTTGTGACCCTGGGTCACATGGTCGGTGAAGATCTCGACGTCGGACCGCGCTCGGGCGTAGTACCGCACATCGTCGATCTGGCCGATGAACTCATGGTCGCCGGGAATCGCCCACGCGGTCGCGACCCCCAGGAAGAAGGGGCTCCCGTTGTGATAGCTGAGCCCGGTGACAGGCACGGGGTCGTACGGCTCGGCGTCCTGCTCGACGCCGTCCACGAAGAGCGCGATCTCGCTCCCGTCCCAGCGCATCGCGAGGTGATGCCATTCTCCGGGCGTGATGAGGCCAGGGCCGCTCAGCGCGGTCCGCCAGGGAGCGCCGGGCGTCGTCGGGTCGT
>JBOHRQ010000219.1:0-2726 GCA_050732875.1 Gemmatimonadota bacterium
GGGCTGCCCGCCGGGGCACCCTCATCGCGATCGATGATGATGATCGTGCCCCCGCCGAAACCCCAGCCGTAGGGGTAGCCGAATGGCGAGTAGCCATAGTACCGGTTGTAGCCGTAGCCGCCGTAGCCGATCCACGGATCGTAATAGGTACCTGTCAGCCCGCCGCCACCCATGTACGCCCCATCGTCCGTGAGCGGTGCCGTCGCCATGGCGAATTGCTCGGGATACGCGAGCGCGACCAGGACGTCGATCAGCTCTTCGTCGACACCGGCGTTGGCGAGCGCGAGGAGCGTCTCCGCATCCACCCGGATGCGGGTCGGCAGTTCGGCCAGCATCGCCCGAACGACTGCGGACGGCAGCAGGCCGTCGGCTTCGACGACGTCGTCGAGCGAAAGCGGAGCTGCGGCATACCGGCGAGTGGCGTCATCCGCGTTACCTCCAAGGTCGCGCATGGACGCAGGATATTCGGCGGCTGTCAGCCGGCGGTACTGGAGCGTGCGCACGCCATACTGATCCTCGGCGCCGACCGCTCGCAGGTCGACGAGCGTGCGATCGGCCGCGAGCGCGAGCACGCCGGCCGATTCACGGGTCACACCCTCCTCCCCGCAACGCAGGGTCGAGCTCAGGTAGACACGTGCTCCATCTGCCGACCAGGTCGCCGTCCCGGTGCCGGTGCATGCCTCCCTCTGGAGCGGATGTGCCGTGCCGTCGGCCCGGATGATCTCCTCACCGCGGACGTCATCGTCGAGCACGGTGGCGACCGCGACCGCGCCGCTCTCGTCCTCGCGGAAGCAGAGGGTAGGCTCCTGAATGCCCTCTGCGCCGTTCTCCGTGATCGGAGCCCAGCAGCCGAGGAACGCCTGCCAGCGAGGATCGGGCTCGACCGCTCGCGCAGGCGAGGCTGGAACCGCCACGGCCGCCACGAGCAGCGCGAAAACAGTGACGTTGGAATGGATCCGCATCTTCGTTCTCCTGTTCACAAGCGGACGGACAGACCGACCGTGCCCTGAAGACCGCTCAGGTCGATGTCCTCGAAGCCGACGAAGCTCGCGCTGAGCGGGGCCGAGGCCCACAGGTAGCGGGCTTCGGCGGACAGGCCGAGGCGCGTCGTCAGCCAGTAGTCGACCCCGCCCATCACGTGCAACGTCCCGGTCCAGCCCTCGGATGTCAATGTACTCTGAAAGATCTCGCAGACTCCATCCGCGTCACACCTCGCGGTGTCGACGAACTCGCCGCTCTGCTTCAGGTCGTAATGGAGCCCGCCCCCTCCGACGCCGACGAACGGCGTCAGCCGCGCCGGGATCCAGGCATGGCTGCCGACGGTCCGGCCGCGGAGTAGCGGATAGAACTTGAGGGAGGCGGTCACCGGCGTGCGTCGCAGGGTCGTCGTCTGCGCGATCGGAAGCCCGTCCGTGCCCACGTGCGTCCGCGACTCGGAGGGCGATGTGCTGGACGCATGTCCGACACCGGCGACCACGTCCAGGCGGGGCTTGACCGTCACGGCCAGCTCGCCCATGACGACCGCCCCCGAGAAGTCGCCGCGCTCGAGCGTGAGCTGCTGGACGAAGAAGTCGTACACGTCGCTTCCGGCGGCAGCCCGATTGTACCCGCCACGACCGCTGAGCGTGATGCTCGGACGATCGAACAGGAAGCCGTCCTGCGCAGCGGCGGGAGCCACCGCCATCAGCGGCGGAGCCGCCACGCTCAGCAGAATGCCACGGAGCACTATGGAGGAGCGCATCCGGAACCTCTCGAGGGGCTGTGGGAATCAGGCTATGACTAAGCCCCACTTGAACATATATGATACGCAAGTATGGGTCAAAAGTTCCCCGTATCTCACGGCCACCGCCGTCTCGCCTGCCCCGGCAAGGTGATTCCCTTTCCGCCGACGCGGCCCGCCCTATATTCGGCTCCCGATCCGGAATCCGTCACTCGAGACGAGGGAGCCGTCCGGCATGCCCTACACCTACGAAGAGATCCACAAGAAGACGGTCGCCGAGCTGCGCGAGATCGCGGCGGGAATCGAGGACGAACGACTGCAGGGGCACACCCAGATGCACAAGGAGGAGATTCTCCCCGTCCTGTGTCAGGTGCTGGGAATCGAGGCCCACGTCCACCACGAGGTCGTGGGTGTCGACAAGTCGAAGCTCAAGTCCGAGATCCGGGAGCTCAAGGTGCGGCGTGACACGGCGCTGGAGGCCCGGGATGCTGAAGAGCTGAAGCGGGTCCGCCGCCGGATCCACCGGCTCAAGGGCCGGCTCCGCCGCTCCACGATCTGACGACCGAAAGACGGCCCGAGGTCGTCGAAGCCGACCTGACCTGGACGGGCGAGAGCTTCGAGCCGGACATTCAGGTAGCGATCGACGCCGCCGGTCGGATCGAAGCGGTCGGCCGGCTGGGCCGACCCGTCGATCGCCATCTGGACAATCGCGCTCTCCTGCCTGGTCTCGTCAGCGCACACTCGCACGCCTTCCAGCGCGGCCTCCGGGGTCGAGGCGAACGCTTCCCCCACGGCGCCGGCAGCTTCTGGACCTGGCGCGAGGCGATGTACGAGCTGGTGGAGTCGCTCGACGCCGAGCGCTTCCGCAAAGCCTGCGCCCGGACGTTCGGGGAGATGCGGGACGCCGGGATCACCGCCGTCGGCGAGTTCCACTATCTGCATCACGGACCCGACGGCGAGGGCCACGCCTTCGACCGGCTCGTCCTGGACGCGGCCGCCGAGGCCG
>JBOHRQ010000220.1:0-2686 GCA_050732875.1 Gemmatimonadota bacterium
GCGGCGTGATCGAGCCGCGGATGGAAGATGACCTTCCGGTCCTGGCGTCGCTCGTGGGTGATCAGCCCCAGTCCCTCGAGCCGCTTTCTGGACGACCGGCGTTTGTACCAGACGATCCTGGGGCTCTCGGAGCCATGGTTTGTGTCAGAGTTGGAAGTGGGTCCGGAGGCCGAGGAGATCCTCGAGGCTAGGTGCCTCCGTCCGGGTCCCGCGCCCGGATCGGCCCCGTCACTTCGATTCGCACCCTATGCCCTTCAACCTCCGCCGGGATGCGTCGCTCGACTTCTGGCGTCCGCTCGCTCACGTACACGACGATGCAGCGGTCGCCGTCGCAGAGGCCGATTCCGGTGCCGACCACGCCCGGCACGTCCATCCACTCCGGGGTCCTCTCTGCCAGCACGGTCTCGATGCTGGTCGCCGGCTTCTCCGGCTCCGTCACGGGGGGACGGCGCGCCTCATCGCGGGCGTCGGGCGCACAAGCACCAGGGCCCGCAGCGAGCAGGCCGAGCGCGATCCACAGGGTGGAGATGCAGCATCCCATTCTCGAAATCGGCTCGTGGAGGAACGATAACACTGGCCCTCGCCGACAGGTTGCCCGGGCGCGCCCTGGAGGCGAGCGCGCCCGAGCCGACCGGAGGCTCCATCAGAAGTCGACGACGGCCTCGTTGGAGCAGGTCGAGGTGCCGGCCTCGCACACCCGGTACGTGTACGTGCCGCCGCCGCGATTGTTGATGTTGTCGGTGTAGAACCCGTCGTTGGCGGTAGTGGTGATCTTCGAAGCGTCCCGGAAGACGTCGATGTTGCTGGAGGTCGCTCCCGACCACTCGAGGTCGGCCTTCTGGAGCCCACGCACCTTGTACCCGGTCGCGGTGAGGCTGAAGCCTCCGCCGCCGCCCTCGGAGACCGTGACGTTCTGCGTCTCGCCGTCGGTGGCCCCGTCGTTGTCGGTGACGGTCAGCGTGACCGTGTAGGTGTCACTCGCGGCGTAGGTGTGATTCACCGTCTCGCCCGACCCGTTGCTCCCGTCCCCGAAACTCCACGCGTAGGAAACGATGCTGCCGTCGGGATCCGCCGAGCCCGAGCCGTCGAAGCTGCACGAGAGATCGGTGCAGCTGAACGTGAAGGAGGCCGTCGGCGGGTTGTTCCCGCCCCCGCCCGAGCCGTCATCGACCGTGACGTCGAAGCGGTTCAGGACCGGGCCGATGCGATTGGCCAGGGTCCGGGTGTCGCTTCCGGCGAACAGGAGGCCGACCGGGTTGTTCCCGCTCTGGCTGACGATGAGCGATCCCGAGTCGCCGCCGGCGCTGAACGAGCCGCCCGCGATCCCTAGCTGGTCCACGAACGTCGCCGACTTCGTGCAGAAGATGAAGACGACTTCGTAGCAGACCGAGACGGTGACGTTGATCTCGGTGACCTGTCCCTGCGTGAGCTCGGTCGTCCGGCCGTACTTCTTGACGTTGAGGCCGAGGACCTGGTTCTCGTCGTTGATGATCGTGGCGCTGGGGGCCCCATAGCCGTCGTCGGTGGGAGTCGCGAAGCCCGTGTTCGCGGCGGTCGTCGCCGAGACCGCCGCGTCCATCGTGTTGTTCCCTCCCGAGAAGTTGATCGTCTGGAAATCGGCCAGCGTTCCGACCTGATCAGCGGACGTCCCGCCGTCGAACGGTCCAGGCTGGAGCGTGGGGTCGCCGATCGAGGCGTCGTTGCTGTTCGCGAGGACGTGGTTGTTGCTGAGGATGTAAAGGTTGCCGGAGCCGTCCTTGACCCGCGCCCCGAGCGTCCCCGCCGTGATGTCGGGGTGGCCGACCGAGAAGCCGAGCGGGGCAGGCCGCTGCTTCGTCGTGGGGTTGCTCCCCGCCACGAAGAGGCCCGTTACCTCCACGGTCACCGGAATGTCGTCGACGCGATCGGGGATCCCGCTCACCCCGGCGTGAGCCGCGAACACCTTCACCACCGGCCGGCCGGCCGGATTGAGGCCGACGGCGGTGCCGACGATTCCGGGAATGGCCATGAGTCGTGGCGTGATCCGCTCCTGGGCTGCGATCGCCCGAGCGAGATCCGGCGTCCCCCCGCTGAGCGCGAGCGAGCCGGCCGGTTCGGGGGCGGACGGGGACTGCGTCTCCCCCGTGCAGCTGAGCCAGAGGGCGATGGCGAGAGCGGCCACCGCCAGGGCGCCGAGCTTCGCGCCCGGCGTATGGCTGGACTTGGATTTCATCATCGCGTGCTCCTGCGAGGAGGGACCCGTGCCTGCGAGAACCATCGAGCAACCGCGGTGTCTCGCAGCGGGACCAGCGCGGAAGGGCCTGGAGCCGGGCGCGTCGCCCGGAATCGATCTCTACTCTTAACCTGGTCCCCGACCCCTGTCAACCGCGGAACGGGTCGACGGTCCGCCGCCGGCGGTCGACCGCGCTATCCGGGCACTCCGGCCCGGCGCCGCGCCCCCCGCGCCCGTGCCTTCGCCGCCTCGATCTCCCGGTCGCGCGGAGCCGCCCTCGTCTCGAGCGCATCGACAAGCTCGCGGGTGATTCGGGTGACCTCGCGGACCGCCTTGTCGAAGGCCTCCCGGTTCGCCAGCGAGGGCCGCGTGAACCCGCTCACCTTGCGGACGTACTGGAGGGACGACGCCTCGATCTCCTCGTCCGTGGCCGGCGGCTCGAAGTTGAACAGCGTCTTGATGTTCCTGCACATG
>JBOHRQ010000221.1:0-2650 GCA_050732875.1 Gemmatimonadota bacterium
GAGAGGGCGCGCGGCTCGCCGTGGAGCTGGCCGAGCGGGGGATTCCGGTCCGGCTCGGGGTCGATGGCTGGCTGTGGGGCGCGCTCGAGGAGGAAGGCCTGTTCATGGTCGGAGCGGACGCGCTCCTTCCTACGGCCTGGGTCAACAAGGTCGGGACCGCCGCGCTCGCCACCCGTGCCCGGGCGGTCGGAATCCCGGTGATCGCGTGCGCGGACACCAGCAAGTGGCTGCCGCCGACCCTGGCCGCATTGCCACGCGTCTACGAGCGCGATCCCGCCGAGATCGTGTTCCGACCTCCGCCGTCGCTGGAGACCGTCAACGTGTATTTCGAGGATCTGCCCTATGCGGCTCTGGACAAGCTCGTGACCGAGCGCGGGGTGACCCGGCCCCAGGATCTGCGGACCGGCGAGGTGGACGTCGCGCGGGCGCTGGTCGCAGCGCCCGGCGCCACCCGGTCGTGATGGACGGCAGCGTTCCGGCCATCCACCGCTAGTGGAGCGGGTGGTCGAGCTTTCGGCGGTCCTTCCGCTCCGGGACGAAGCCGGAAGCCTCCCCGGTCTCCACCGCGAGCTGGTGGAGGCGCTCGACGGGTTGGGGGTCGGGTGGGAGATCGTATACGTCGACGACGGGTCGGAGGACGCCAGCCCGCAGGTCCTGGCCGGCCTGGCGTCGGACCCGCGGGTCAAGGTCGTCCGGCTCGATCGCGGCCACGGCCAGTCCACGGCCCTGGTCGCCGGCGCCGAGAGAGCGGTGGGGCGGTTCATCGTCACGCTGGACGCGGACGGCCAGAACGACCCCGCCGACATCCCCACCCTGTGGCGCACGCTCGACGAGACCGGCGCCGACGCCGTCCAGGGAATCCGCGTGCGTCGCGCCGACCCCTGGCTCAGACGTGCCAGCTCCAGGGTCGCCAACGCGGTCCGGAATCGGGTTGCCGGCGACCGGGTCACCGACGTCGGATGCTCGCTCCGCATCATGCCCCGGAGCAGCTTCCTCGCCGTTCCCCGGTTCGAGGGGATGCACCGGTTTCTGCCGACGCTGCTCAGGCTGGTCGGGACGACCGTCGTCGAGGTCCCGGTGGGGCATCGCCCGCGTCGCGCCGGAAAAACCAAGTACAACATCCGGAACCGGATCTGGAAAGGGACGGCGGATCTGCTGGTCGTCCGCCGGCTCCGACGGAACTGGATCCGCTACCGGACGCTGGACGACCCCGTCGAGGATGGGTCGCGGCCCGACCGAAGCTGATCCAGCGCGGCGGCGATGGTCCGCTGGGCAGCCGGCAGGGCGCGCTCGACCACGGCGCGGAGCGGAACCCATTCGGCGGCCGTCCAGGCGGGGATTCCCCGCAGGGCCGCCGGCGCGGGGCCTAGGGTCGGGCGCACCAGGGTCTCGCCGGCCGCGCGGAAGGTGAAGGCGTGATAAATATGCCGGCGGTGGGAGAAGGCGTGGGGCACGACCGTGAGGGCGTCTCCGTCGGCCCCATCTAGGAGAGCGGGCCGTCCAAGAAGTGCTCGCATGGCCCGCTGGGCCGCCGTCCCCGGAGGCTCGCGGGGATCGGCGATCGCCCCCGGGAACTCCCACATCCCTCCGAGAAGTCCTTTGTCCGGTCGGCGCGCGAGCAGGACCCGACCCCGCCGGGACATGACGATCGCCGTGCCCACCACCTCTTCCGGAACGGCTCGCGCTGGAGCGGCTCGCGGCCGCTCGGCGACGGTGCCTCGCGACCGGGCCAGGCAGATATCCTCCACCGGGCAGGCTTCGCAGAGCGGCCGACGGGGCCGGCAGACCGTCGCTCCCAGCTCCATGAGGGCCTGGTTGAAGTCGCCCGGCCGGTCGGGCGGGACGAGCGCGCCGGCAAGGCGTGCGAGCTCCGCGCCCCCGGGGTCTTCGAGATCGAAGAGCCGGGCCAGGACACGGCGTGCGTTCCCGTCGACCGCGGGTTCGCGGCGACCGAAGGCGATCGAGGCCACGGCCCCCGCCGTGTAGGGACCGACCCCGGGGAGTCCCTTCAACGCATCGGCCTCGGTCGGCAATCGGCCGCCCATCTGGTCCCGGACGATGCGCGCGGCGCGATGCAGGTTCCGGGCCCGGCGGTAGTACCCGAGCCCGCTCCAGGCGGCCCGGACATCCTCGGGATCGGATGCCGCCAGGGCCTCCAGGGTCGGGAAGCGCTCCAACCAGCGGCGGTAGAAGGGGATCGCCGTCCCGACCCGGGTCTGCTGGAGGATCACCTCCGAGACCCAGATCCGGTACGGATCCGTCTCGCCACGCCAGGGCAGGTCCCGGCACCCCCGATCGTAGTGGTCGAGCAGGCGGCGCCGGATCGCGCGGACCTTTGAAGGGGGAAGGGGGACGCGCATGGGACCCGAAGGTCGGGTCCGAGGACGGGAAGCTCAAGGGGGGATAGCAGCGATGGAGCGAATCGTGTTACAATGGACCGTGTAAACCGTGTTGTACCCAGGCCACCGAGCGGAGGGGGGACCATGAGCCAGGCCGTTGGTCGTCCGTACCTCATTTTCTTCTCGTTGCTAGCCGCTATTCTTTTCCTGCCCGGCCTCGCCCTCGCCCAGGGTCGCGTCCTGACCGGCACCATCATCGATGGGGCGACCGGGGATCGGATTCCGTTCGCCGAGGTCGGGATACCCGGCAC
>JBOHRQ010000222.1:0-2618 GCA_050732875.1 Gemmatimonadota bacterium
GTGCGGACGATCACGCCACCTTCGCTCGGCTTCACCTCCTGGAGGATCTTGCGCAGTCGCACCCGCTCGGACCGCTCCTCGATCTTCCGGCTGACACCGATGTGGTCGACCCCGGGCATGAACACCAAGAACCGCCCCGGCAGGGAGATCTGGCCGGTGAGACGGGGGCCCTTGGTGGAGATCGCCTCCTTGGTGACCTGGACGATGACCTCCTGACCGCGCTTGAGGTGGTCCTGGATCGCCATGCCGTTGGATCCGCGCCGGCCGCGGCCGCGACGCCGACGACCGCCGCCGCGACCGTCAGGTCGACCGTCAGGCCGACCGTCCCCGCGATTGTCGGATTCGTCGTCGTCGTCGAGAAGCTCGGCGCCGGCGAGGTCGGAAACGTGCAGAAACCCGCTCTTCTCCATCCCGATGTCGACGAAGGCCGACTGCATGCCGGGAAGGACGGCGGTGACAAGACCCTTGTAGACGTCGCCGACGTGGCGCTCTTCTTCCTCGCGGTCGACCATCAGCTCGACGAGCTGGTCGTCCTCGAGGATGGCTACCCGGGTCTCTTTGGGGGATACGTTGACGAGAATCTCGCGCTTCATGGGCGGAACTCCGTCCGCCCGCGCGTGGGGATGTGCATCGTGCGTGGTCCTCAGGCTGGCGCCGTGGCGGCCGGGGCCACCTCGGCGCGAGCCGTCACGCCCTAGATCACGAACCGGACCCCTTGCATTCGGCGCGACCTTCGCGCCGGCTGTGGGCTTGCCGCGTTCCTACCCGTCCACCGGACGCTGCCGATCGTGCGCGCCCGATGCCGAGAACGAGAAGGAAACGAGCGGCATGGCCACCGGCGAATCGAGGGGTGGGACGCGCCGCGGCGGATCGAGCTGCCGCGGCGATGCGTGATGGGTCGTGAGGGCTCAACGTTGATAACTCGCTAAAAGAGATGGCCTATCGCGCTCCCGATCATCCCGGATCGGGGCGTCACAAAAAGGTCTCGCGGGGCGGGAAATAGGGTTCGATGTATCCCGCCAGGCCCTAAAGATACCCGTTCCGGGCCATCCGCTCAACCCCCCATGAAAGTTCCGGGCCAGAACGCTAATTCTCCACGGTGAGGGTCATGTTCTCATAGTCGAACACCATCCTCATTCCGCGGAAGAATGGGAACCCGAGGATGCCGTGGAGCTGGATATCCCACGGCTCGCTCAGCCCGCCGTCCAGCAGGATGCCGCGCAGCCGCTCCCGGGTATGGCCCCCCGCCGAAGCCACGAAATGGAGCGGATCTATGCGCAGGGCGGCGGCGGTCTCGCGGTCCACCAGCAGGTCGCTGGCCCCGGTGTCGACCAGAAACGGCAGCACGCGCGATCCGTCCAGGCTCGCGGGCAGGACGGGCCAGACCCCGTTGGCCGCGAAGTGGAAAGGCGTCGTCGACTTGCGCAGACGGGTTCGCCGCCCTGCGTACGTCAGGTCCGCCAGGCCGTAGCGCTCCAGCTCGATGTGCTGCTGGTGGTAGTCCAGGACGACGAGGAAGTCGCGCAGCAGCAGCGCCGGATTCACGATCGCGGCGATGTAGTAGTCTCCCTGGAGTCGGAGATGGAGCCTCTCGAAATCCGTGACCGCGAACGGGATTCGCTGGATCGTCATGCTTCCCAGGCTCAGGCTGTCCACGATCGTGTGGCCGGCGGGGGATTCCCTCCATGCCCCGTGCAGCGCCCCGCCGGGGAACACGGGCCCGATGCCGATCGACTCGGCGTATTCACGATCGATGACGTTCCTCTCGGCGCCCGTGTCGAAGAGGATGTAGACCTCAGGATGCCCGTTGATGCGGGCGGGGACGTAGGGGATTTCGTCTCCGCGCTTCAGGTCGAAGCGGAGCTGCAGGCGCGTGGCGCCCGGTTCGACGACGTTGGCCGGGGCCCGCGACACCTCACGATAAAAGCGCGCCAGGTTCCGAGTCCCCGCCGCCCGCGGGCCGTCGGGAGCCAGAGCCAGAAAATCGTCGAGCGCCTCGGCCGCTTCCTCATAATCGCCGGCCAGTACCGACCAGCGCGCCAGGGCGAGGGCGAAGCGGGGCTCGGCCCGGCGCGCCCGCGCGCGGCGCGCCGCATCGATCGCCTCGGGGATCCGGTTCCCGGCGGCGGCCACGAGGGCCCGGCCCCAGTGCAGATCCGCGTCGTCCACACCCAGCATCGCCGCCCGTTCGAGCGCCCCCCCGGCGGAATCGACGTTCGCGAGGCGGTAGTGCGCCAGCCCGAGGAGCGTCCACAGCCGACCGTCCCGCTCGTCCGCATTGACCCCGTGCTCCGCCTCGACCGCGGCCGCATAAGGTCGGTCGCTCTGGAGATAGGCCTCGGCCAGCCCGCGGTGAAGGCGCGCGCTGGCGCTCTCGTAGGCGCCCACGGGGCGACTCTCCCCGGAGTCGCCATAGAGGTGGCGCAGGCCCAGCAGGGCCTGAGCGCGCCGGAACCCGTCGATGGCCGCCTCCGGTCGCCCCTCGCGGAGATCCGCCTCGGCGGCGGCGAGGATGGCCGTCACCCGACCCGCCCCTTCCTGTCGGGCGTGCAGGATGCCGGAGTCGACGAGGACCAGGGCGAGCGCCAGGAGACATGCGCCCCGGACCGGGTGGGGAC
>JBOHRQ010000223.1:0-2614 GCA_050732875.1 Gemmatimonadota bacterium
TACGCCGGCGACACGCTCCAGGTCAGCCTCGTCGCGGCGTCCGGCCTTTCGATCCGGGCATTCGTCGGTGATCGCGTGGTGCCGCTCGTGCCGAGTCGGGTGACCGACCCGAACTGGGGGCGTCAGGTATGGGGCTCGGAGGACCCGGTGGACGGAGCGTCGCCGGAGGTTCTGCGCGTCGCCGCGGCCGCCGCCCGAGGGCGCGAGGGAGGACCCTGGCTGCGCTATGCGGCGGACGTCTACCTGCACCTCGGCGGCGAGCTCCAGGACACCCTGTCGCTCGAGATCGACGCCCCCTCCGGCGACTCGCTGGTCGTTCCCGTGACGGCGATCACGTATCTGGATCCGCGTGAGGTCCGGGTCGCGATCCTGCACGACGACACCGCGGGGACGGGGCGGACCGACGGACGCATCGTCGCCCGGACCGGCCCCGGTCTCGGATACCAGCTCCTGCTTCCGAACGGGACGACCGCAGCCACCGCGCGGCGGGTCGGGAACTGGCGCGAGATCGCGCTGGGGCCGGGGACGAGCGCGTGGGTGTCGATCGAGGAGACGTTCCCCATCGCCGCTCCGCGACCGCGGGACGAGATCGCGGTGGTGCGGACCCGGGTCGGGGACGGCTGGAGCGAGGTCGTCCTGCCGCTGGAGGAGCCTCTCCCCTTCCGGATCGAGCAGGGGCTCGACCCGCTGCGCGCCACGCTGTGGGTGTACGGGCTGGCCTCCAACGTGGACTGGATGGAGACCACGATCGCCGATCCGCTGATCGAATCCCTCCGCTGGAGCCAGCCCCTGAACGGGGTCTTCCGGCTGGATGTCGACCTCGCGGGCGACCAGGCCTGGGGCTGGCGCGCCTACCGCGAGGGAACGCACCTGGTCCTCGGCTTCCGCCACCCGCCGGCGGGCCTTGACGACCACTGGTTCCGGTCGCCGGTCCACGGGATCAGGATCGTCGTGGACCCGGGGCACAGCCCCGACCCCGGCGCAACCGGCCCGACCGGGCTGGCCGAGGAGGACGCCAACCTGGCGATCTCGCTGGAGCTGGCGCGGATCCTGGAGAATCGCGGGGCGGAGGTCGTCCTGACGCGCGCCACGCCCGATTCGAGCCTCGGCCTCTACGACCGCACCAACCTGGCCATCGATTCCGGCGGCGAGATCTTCGTCTCGATCCACAACAACGCCCTCCCCGACGGGGTCAATCCGTTCGAGAACAACGGGACGTCGGTGCTCTACTACCACCCGCAGAGCGCGGCGCTGGCCCGCGCGATCCAGGCCGAGCTTCTCCCGCGGACCGGGCTCGCCGACCGCGGGGTCTGGTACCAGAACATCGCGGTCGGGCGGATGAACGAGATGCCCTCGGTTCTGGTCGAGGGTGCGTTCATGATGATTCCCGAGCAGGAGGCGCTGCTCCGGACGGCGGAGTTCCAACGGCGGATCGCCGAGGGGGTCGCGGCCGGCATCGAGCGGTTCCTCCGCGAGGCCGCGCCGTGACGGGACTTCCTTGATTTTCCCTTTCTTCTGAAGGGTTTCGCACACTCATGAATACAGATTGGAGGTGCCACACTATGGCCGGAGGATCCCGCACTACTCTGCTTGTCGTTGTCCTCGGACTGGGCCTGCTGCCGGCCCCCGCCCTGGCCCAAGCGGTGGATGTGCCGGGCCCGGGTGATGCCGCCGTCGACGATCTCCTTCCGCGGCGGCCGGTCTCCACCTACTCGATCGTGGCCCGGGATCCCGAGACCGGCGAGCTCGGGGTGGCCGTCCAGTCGCACTGGTTCAGCGTGGGACCGATCGTCCCGTGGGCCGAGGCCGGCGTGGGGGCGGTCGCTACGCAGTCCTTCGTCGATCCCTCGTACGGGCCGCTCGGCCTGGCGCTGATGCAGACCGGAAGGTCGGCCCCCGAGGCTCTGGCCGGGCTGCTGGAGGCCGATCCGCACCCCGACGTGCGCCAGGTCGCGATGATCGACGCCGAGGGGCGGGTGGCGGTCCACACGGGCGAAAACGCGATCATCGCCGCCGGCCACCAGACGGGGGAGAACTACAGCGTCCAGGCCAACCTGATGGAGAGCCCCACCGTCTGGCCGGCGATGGCACGGGCCTTCGAGAGCGCGGAGGGCGACCTGGCCGAGCGCATGCTGGCCGCGCTCGAGGCAGCCCAGGCCGAGGGAGGCGACATCCGTGGCCGGCAGTCGGCGGCGCTCCTGGTGGTGGCCGGGGAGCCGACCGGGAACGCCTGGGTGGACCGCCTCTTCGACCTCCGGATCGAGGACCACCCCGAACCGCTGGTCGAGCTGCGGCGTCTCCTCCACCTGGCCCGGGCCTACCGCGAGATGAACGCCGGCGACGAGGCGATGACGACCAGCGACGTGGACGGGGCGGTGGCCCACTACAACCGGGCCGCCGAGATGGTCCCCGAGAGCGCCGAGATGGTGTACTGGGCGGCGGTGTCGCTGGCCGGTGCGGGACGCGTCGACGAGGCCCTGCCACGCTTCGAGCGGACCTTCGCGGCCGATCCCAGGTGGGCGGTCCTGACCCCGCGCCTGCCGGTCTCGGGGCTCCTGCCGGAGGACCCGGAGCTGCTGCGCCGGATCCTCTCCGTCCCCGGGGGCGAGCCCGG
>JBOHRQ010000224.1:0-2556 GCA_050732875.1 Gemmatimonadota bacterium
AGAAGGTCTTGTGCAGGTTCAGATGACAGACGTCGGCGCCGTAGTCCCCCGGCCGCGCCAGCCCGACCTGCGCGTTCATGTTGGCGCCGTCGATGTAGACCTGGCCGCCGTGCTCATGGACGATGTCACAGACCTCGCGGATCGAGGTCTCGAAGACGCCGTGGGTCGAGGGATAGGTGACCATGATGGCGCCCAGGTCGCCCGCGTGCGCGACGGCCTTCTCCCGCAGGTCCTCGATGTCGATGTTGCCGTCCCCGTTGGTCTTGACCGGGACGACGTTCATCCCCGCCATGACCGCGCTGGCCGGGTTCGTTCCGTGCGCCGACTGCGGGATCAGGCACGTCGTCCGGCCGGCTTCGCCGCGATCCCGGTGGAAGGCCCGGATCACCAGCAGCCCCGCCAGCTCGCCCTGCGACCCGGCGTTGGGCTGCATCGAGACCCGCGCGAAGCCGGTGATCTCGGCGAGCTGGTCCTCTAGCTGGCGGACGAGATCGGCGTAGCCTAGGGCCCGTTCCCGCGGCGCGAACGGATGGATCCGGCCGAACGGCTCCCACGTCACCGGCAGCATCTCGGTCGTGGCGTTCAGCTTCATCGTGCAGGATCCGAGCGGGATCATGCCGTGGACGAGCGAGAAGTCGCGATTCTCGAGGCGCTTCAGGTAGCGCAGCATCTCGGTCTCCGACCGGTGGCGGTGGAAGACCGGGTGGGTGAGGAACGGAGTCCGGCGCGCCAGCGGGGAGGGGATCGGATCCTCGCGCGCGATGGCATCGCCCCCGCGGGCGCCGAGCCCGGATCCCCCGTCTCCGAAGACTTCGAGCAGCTCCAGGACATCCTCGGGCCGCGTCGTCTCGTCCAGGGCGATCCCGATCCGGGACTCGCCCATCGGCCTCAAGTCGATTCCCCGCTCCCGGGCCGCCGCATGGATCGGAGCGGCCGCTTCGACGTTCACCGTGAGGGTGTCGAACCAGGTCCCGTGGACGAGCTCGTGGCCCTGCTGCTGGAGCCCCTCGGCGAGCCGGCCGGTCAGGCCGTGCACGCGCCGCGCGATCCGCTCGATACCCTCCGGCCCGTGGTAGACCGCGTACATCGCGGCCACCACGGCCAGCAGGACCTGAGCCGTGCAGACGTTGCTGGTCGCGCGCTCCTTGCGGATGTGCTGCTCGCGGGTCTGGAGCGCCATCCGGTAGGCCTGGTGGCCGGCGGCGTCGCGGCTCACGCCGATGATCCGCCCCGGCATGCTGCGGACGTGCTCCGGTCGGGCGGCGAAGAACGCCGCGTGTGGGCCCCCGTATCCCAGGGGGACGCCGAAGCGCTGGCTGTTCCCGACCGCGATGTCCGCCCCCCACTCTCCCGGCGGAACGAGAAGCGCGAGCGCGAGGAGGTCGGTCGCCGCCGTCACCAGCGCGCCGGCAGCGTGGGCCCGCTCGCAAAGCTCCCGGTAGTCCGGGATCGCGCCCTCGGTCGTTGGATACTGGACCAGGATGCCCGCGACGCTCTCATCGACATCCGCCTCCCGTGCATCCGTCACCTCGACCGGGATCCCGCGGGCCTCCGCCCGCGTCCGGACCACCGCGATCGTCTGCGGATGGCAGCCGTGATCGACCAGAAAAGCGCCGCCGACCCGTCCGGTCACGGCGATCGTCATCGCCATCGCCTCGGCGGCGGCCGTGCCTTCGTCCAGCAGCGAGGCGTTCGCGACCGGCAGGGCGGTCAGGTTCGCGACCATCGTCTGGAAGGCCAGCAGCGCCTCCATCCGTCCCTGGGCGATCTCCGCCTGGTAGGGCGTGTAGGCCGTGTACCAGCCCGGGTTCTCGACGATGTTGCGCAGGATGACGGGCGGCGTGAAGGTGTCGTGATAGCCCATGCCGATGTAGCTGCGGGAGACTCGGTTCCGGCTGGCCAGCTCGCGGAGCTCGGCCAGCGCCTCGGGCTCGCTCGCGGCCGGCGGGAGGTCCAGGGGCCGGTCCAGGCGGATCCCCGCGGGGACGACGGCGTCGGTGAGGTCGTCCAGGCTCGCGTAACCGAGCGCCTCCAGCATCGCGGGGATGTCCTCCCCCCGGGGCCCGATGTGGCGTTCGGCGAAGCGCTCGGCGGGCGGCAGCGGGGTCGGCTTCTCCTCCACCGTCACCGGTTCCGTGCGGGTCTCGGGTTTCATGGTCGGGATCAGACGATGTGGCTGCGATAGGCGGCGGCGTCCATCAGGCTCTCGAGCGCGCCCGGCTCGGCGACCCGGATCCTGAGCATCCAGCCGTCGCCGTAGGGATCCTGGTTCACCCGCTCCGGATGGTCCTCGAGCGCCGCGTTGCTCTCGACGATCTCGCCGGCGAACGGGGCGTACAGGTCGGCCACCGTCTTGACCGCCTCGATGGTCCCGCAGGTCCCCTTCTTCTCGACCTTCGTGCCGGCCGCCGGGAACTCCACGAAGACGACGTCGCCGAGCTCTCCCTGCGCGTAGTCGGTGATCCCGATCGTGGCCACGCCCGAACCGGCATCGAACCGCACCCACTCGTGATCCTCGCTGTAGCGCAGCTCTTCGGGAACGTCCGCCATCTCACC
>JBOHRQ010000225.1:0-2532 GCA_050732875.1 Gemmatimonadota bacterium
CCGCCGCTGGAGGGGTATCCGCCGCCGGAGGGGTGTCGGAGACCGGGGCCCGGCTCGTAGCCTGCGCGCACGCCTGGGAGGCCGCGATCACCGCGGCGAGAAGCGGTAGACGGGACCAGCTCCGAAGCATCGATTCGAACTTCATTCGTTCCCCTCCTGGGATGGGGTGGTCAGCATGCCGCGCATCCGCGCGATCTCGGCGCGCTGGTCGGCGTCGACGTTCGAGGCGATCCGGAAGACCTCGGCCTCCTGTCCGCCGCCGCCCGAGAAAAGGTCCGCCACCATGACCAGCGCTCCTTCGTGATGGCGGATCATGTACTCGAGGAAGAGCCGATCGAACTCGTCCCCGGTGGCAGCGGCGAGCCGCACGAGCTCCTCCTCCGTGAGCATGCCGGGCATGAGGGGGTCATGGTGGTGTCGCTCGGGCGCCGACTCGCCACTGGCGTCGAGCCACCGTTCCATCATCGCGATCTCGTCCTTCTGGGAGACCTCGATCCGTCGGGCGAGCTTCTGGAGGGCCTCGCTGTCGGTGCGATCGGCCACCAGATCGGTCATCGCGAGAGCCTGGGCGTGGTGGACGATCATCTCCTGCATGAACCGGACGTCGGTCTTGGTTAGGCCGCTCAATGCAGCGCCGGTCGAGCCGCCCTGCTGACCGCTCGGGTGGCGCGGTGAGCTCCGGCAGGCCTGGAGAAGGACCACCAGGGAAAGGATGGACAGGACCGCCCATCGGGTGGGGTGGAGGCAGCGCGTGGTGTGCAAGTGAGGTCTCACGGACCATTAATTCTCGTAGCGGAATCGGCAGCGGGCAAATGACGACTACCGGGCTCCTCTGGCCCAAATGAGGACCGGAGGTGAAACTCAGCCTCGAGGGCTCGTCCTTAAACCATCGCCGGCCATTTGCATATTTTCTCTGGGCCGGGGGAAGGCGTCCCATACCAGGAGCCGCGGCATTTGAACGCTCGGACATTGCGCTCTTTCCTGCTTTCCGCCCTGGCGATCACGGGCTCGCTCCTGCCTTCGGGCCCCGTCCTCCTCGCGCAGGGCGTCACCACCGCCGCCATTCGTGGCACCGTCCGTGCCGCCGACGGCAGCGACGCCGATGGCACCCGCGTCCTTGTCCGGAACAGGGCTACGGGCTTCATTGCCGAGAGCGAGGTTCGGTACGGCCGGTTCCTCGTTCAGGGGTTGGAGGTCGGGGGACCCTACACGGTCACCCTTGACCGCCTCGGCTATCTCCCCGAGCGGCGCGAGCGGGTGTTCCTGAAGCTGGGGAAACCGCTTGAGCTCGCATTCGTCCTCCGAGCGATGCCGATCCCGCTCGATACGCTGCGAGTTGTCAGCGCTCCTTCCTTTCCGCGGATCAACGCCCAGGGTGGGCCAGCCACGACGATCTCCGACTCGCTGGTCCGCCGCCTGCCCACCCTGAACCGGAACTTCTACGACTTCGTCGTCCTTGCGCCGCAGGTCTCGACCAAGGTTGGCTTCCAGCGGGGCGGCCTTTCCGGCGCGGGAGCGAATCTCCGGTTCAACAATTATCTCATCAACGGCGCCGACGAACGATTCGTGAACGCCAATCTCTCGCCCGCATCCAACCTCGGGAAGTCGATTCCAATCGATGCGGTCAAGGAGTACCAGGTCCTGGTCGCGCCGTACGATGTCCGCTATGGTGATTTCGCCGGCGCCATGGTCAACACGGTCACGGAGTCGGGAACGAACGACTTCCAGGGCTCCACGTTCGCGTACTGGCGAAACGATCGGCTGGCGCGGGGGGGCGAGCTGGCCCCGAACGAGCCCTATGACCGATTGCAATACGGCTTTTCGCTCGGCGGGCCTGTCGTGCGCGACCGGCTGCACTTCTTCGTCGCGCCGGAATTCCAGCGTCTCACCTCGCCGGCTCCCGGACCTTACGTGGGTCAGTCCTCTACCGTGACCCCGTCGGTGCCGGTCAGCCAAGCGGACATCTCGCGTCTGGACGAGATCATGCGCGGGTACGGCCTGACACCCGGTTCCGCCGGTCCGATCGAGAACGGAACTCCGCTCCGAAACCTCTTCACCCGTCTCGACCTGACGATGCCAGAGTGGAACAGCCGCGCCATCGGATTCGTGAGCTATGCACAGCGGGAGGATGAGGGTTTCTCGCGCTCCGCGCGCGACACGTTCTCGCTTTCCTCGTACAGGGTGACGACGGAAGCTGGGCTACGCCTCATGTCGCT
Source organism: Gemmatimonadota bacterium (assembly GCA_050732875.1). Taxonomy (GTDB): domain Bacteria; phylum Gemmatimonadota; class Gemmatimonadetes; order JACCXV01; family JAHWKZ01; genus DASRVA01. Next base: position 2,217 of record JBOHRQ010000225.1, read on the forward strand.
TCAGCTTCATACCGATCTGCGGCGTACTGGAGGGGGACACAACCAGCTGCTCGTATCTCATTCCTCTGACTGGGTGGAGTTTCTGCCGGAAGTGCGCCAGCCACTGATAAGGGTTCACGTCCCCGGCACGAACCAGAGCCTCGTAACACTAAACACTGGCTCGGCCGAACGGGCCCAGGGACGGTTCGGCCGAGCGTGGTCGATCCGCGTCAGGGATGAGCTCAGCCTTCCCTGGGGGGCGGACCACGTGCTCGTGCTCGGAGCCGAAGCAGAGCGGTTTCGAAGCGAGCGTGGGGGAGTGAGGGGGGGATACGGC
>JBOHRQ010000226.1:0-2492 GCA_050732875.1 Gemmatimonadota bacterium
TACAGTCAAGAACGCCGGTTGATGAGTCGAGGTTGCTTTCCCATCTCACGAGGGGTCGGAGGTACCATGAGCGAGGTCTGGCAAGCCATCGAGAACGGGTTGGGGATCGGGGACGAGAACCTGAACGTCCCTCAGATGTCGTTGCGGGTCATTCTGGTCTAGACGGTCCCGCTCCGTCAAGCCGCCGCAGCCTGCCCACCAGTCCCGGGCCCGCTCCTCCTCGGTCACCGGGGCAGCGCCCTCGGCCTCGAGAGGCTCGTCCAAAGAAGGGATCATGGCACTCGTCCTCCGGCAGAATATTAGCAGGATGTTTTACGGATGATGAGGCAGGTGGGCTCTCTCCGGGGGGGCCGGTAAAAGAGAGCCCCATGGGTCTGCCTCGTGCGAGTCCGCCCCGTCAGACCGGGCGGGGCTTCATGGTCTCACGCATTTCATTATAGCCTGGGCGGGCGGTCGAGGTTGTGAGCTATCTGACAACCGCCAAGCAGCTCGACAAAGCCTCCGGTTGACGGCAACAGCCTGGCGTAATACACTGCATTACATGCGTACGACGCTCACCATCCGAACCGACCGAAACCTGCGCGAGGCGCTCGAGGAACGGGCGCGGGCGCAGGGGAAGACCCTCTCCGAAGTCGCCCGCGAGATCCTGAGAAGCGCTCTCGAGGATCGTCCACTTGAACTGCGAACCGGCCATCTGAGAGGCCGGCTAAGCTTGCGGCAGGAGCAGTCCGAGGCCTGGAGGAAATCGCTGCGAGAGCGGAACTGGCGCTCTTGAAAACCTGGATCGTGGATACCGGGCCGCTGGTTGCGTACCTGGATTCGAAGGATCCGGCCCATGGCCGGGTGATCCCTCGTTGGGATGAATTCGGTGGCCGGTTGGTGACGACCAGCGCCGTCATTACGGAAGCGATGCACTTCGTGGGGGCGAACACTCGGGGACCGCGTCACCTGGCCGAGCTCGTGGCCGCCAGCGCGATGGACGTGTTCGACCTGAGTCGCCCTCCAGAGCTCCACGAGACGGCCGCTCTCATAGAGAAGTACGCCGACACGCCGATGGACTTCGCCGATGCCACCCTGGTTCTTCTGGCCGAAGCGCTCGAAGTCCACGACGTCCTCACTCTGGACGACAGGGGATTCTCGGTCTACCGGACGAGGGATCGACGTCCCCTGAGACGCGTGCTGGCTGCGAATTGAGGATCAGGAGCAGGCGGCGAGCTACTCCTCCGCGGCGCCGATCTTCTATCTTCCCCCCGCCGTGAGCCCGTCGAGCCAGCGAGCAGGATCCCCCGCTCTCGAGCGGATCAGCCCGGAGGAGCGGCTGGAATGGTACCGGTTGACCCCGCGGCAGCGCTGGATGGAGAGCCAGCGCCTGTGGTCGACGTTCCTCGCGCTGGGGGGGCGCCTTGAGCCTGAGCCCGATCGCCAGAGTCCTTTCCACGATCCGCGAGCGGCAGGTCCAGAGCCTCCTGATGGGGGGTCAGGCCTGCATCCTGTACGGCGCAGCCGAGTTTAGCCGCGACGCCGACCTGGCCGTCTTCGCCTCGCGCGACAACCTCGACAACCTGACCCGGGCACTGGCCGACCTGACCGCGGAGGTCGTGGCGGTGCCGCCCTTCGAGATCGAGTACCTCGAGCGCGGGCACGCCGTCCACTTCCGGTGCCGGCATCCGGATCTCCACGGCATTCGCCTCGACATCATGACGAAGATGCGCGGTGTCGACCCTTTCCCCGACCTCTGGGAGCGGCGCACGACGTTTCCGCTCCCCGAGGGGCTCGAGCTCGAGGCCCTGTCGCTTCCCGACCTGGTCGCGTCGAAGAAGACCCAGCGCGACAAGGACTGGCCGATGATCCGGCGGCTGGTGGAGGCGAACTACGAGCAGTTCTTCGACGCACCCACCGAGGAGCGGGTCCGGTTCTGGCTGCTGGAGCTCCGGACGCCCGAGCTGCTTGTGGAATGCGCCTCGCGCTTCCCCGAAGCTGCCGGCGGGATGGCCGGCCAGCGCCCGGCGGTCGCCGCCGCCCTCCCCGGCGACGAGGCGAGGACCAACGCCTGCCTCGACGAAGAGCGGGAGCGCGAGATGGAGCTGGACCGGGCATACTGGGCTCCGCTGCGGAGGGAGCTGGAGGCGCTCAGGCGGCAGCGGAGAAGGTCCCGATAGCCGGGAACTCAATCTGGTCCCGACAGTTCCCTTCGATAGCGGAATTCCGTCCGCCTCGTCTCCTCTTCGCGCGGCTTCTCGAGAACCGCGGTCAGGCTGTCGGAGTCCGGCAACTCGTAGATCAGCCGGGTCGGGCCATCCTCCTCCTCGGCCTCGAAGACGGCGCGTTGCCCGGCCACCTCGACCAGCTCGAACCGGATCGGCTCCTCCTCCCACGGCTCGAGGCCGGGTCCGAAATGACGGATCAGGAGCACCGGGCCGGCCGGCCCGGTCTCGATCGCGAGCAGCTCGGTGAACCGGACCGAGTCGCCTTCGATCCAGCGGAACATGCCC
>JBOHRQ010000227.1:0-2486 GCA_050732875.1 Gemmatimonadota bacterium
GCGCGCCCGGAGGATCAGCGAGTCCACCACGGCGCTCGAGTAGAAGGCGGCGTTGCCGCCCGCCCCCGCCATCTCGCTGAAGAAGAGCGGGTAGAGGAAGTTCTCGGCGTCCGGGTAGTCGGCGTACCAGTTGGCGAGGTAGGCGTCCAGCTCGCCCTGCTGCATGGCCTGCCGCACGGCGGTCCAGTCCCGCTGCTGGAGGTTCATCGTCACGCCTACGCTCGCGAGGTTCGCCTGCACCGCCTCGAGAAAGCGCTGGTTCAGGGCCAGCGACCGGAAGAAGACGTCGAACGTCAGCGCCTCGACGCCGGCGTCCGCCAGCATCTCGCGGGCCCGCTCGGGGTCGTAGCCGTAAGGCTCGCCGTCCTCACGGTAGCCCGGTAGCCCGGGCGGGATCGGGCCGTGCGAGAGGATGGTCTCGCCCGGGTAGATGGCGTTCGCGATCGTGGCCACGTCGACCGCGTAGTTGAGCGCCTGCCGGACCCTGGGATCGGCGAACTTATCCTTGTCGTTGTTGAGCGCGAGATAGTACGTGACGAGCGCGGGCCGGGTCTGGATGAACGGATGCCAGTCGGGGTTCGCGGCGAAGCGATCGTATTCCGGCTTCGGGAACTCGTTCATGTCCGCCCAGTCGAGGTTCCCGCTTTCGAACTCGGCGATCACGGTCGTCGTCTCGGGGATGATCCGGATCTCCATGCCGTCCGCCTTGGGCTCCCCGCCGTGGTAGCGGGGATTTGCGGTCAGCCGGATCACGTCGTCATGGGCCCACGACTCGAAGACCCACGGACCCGTTCCGACGGGCGCCTCGGAGAAGCCCTCACCCTTCTGCTCGATCTCCTCCTGCGGGACGATGTGGGCGGCGGGCATGGCCATCAGCGACAGGAAGGGCGCGTAGGGCTGCCTGAGGGTGATCCGGACGGTGCGTGGGTCCACGACCTCCAGCCCGCGCAGGCGGTCCGCCTCGCCCTCGGCCATCTCGCTCGCCCCGTCGATGAAGTTGAAGACCCAGGTGAGCGGGCTCTGGCTCGCGGGCCGGAGCGCGCGCTCGAACGAGTAGCGGACGTCCTCGGCGGTCAGCTTGCGCCCGTTGTGGAAGGTCACGTCGTCACGCAGGAAGAAGGTGTAGGCCGTTCCGTCCGCGGAGACCTCCCAGCGTTCCGCCAGATTCGGCTGGAGCTCCTCGTCCCGGTACTGCACCAGCCCGTCGAACAGGTACACGGTCATTCGGCCGCGGTAGACGTCGACCGCCTGGATGGGGTCGAGGCTGGCGGGATCGGATTCCATGTAGAGGTGGAGCACGTTGCGATCCGTCTCCGCGCGGGGCCCGCCGGCGCCCCCGCAAGCGAGGAAGGTCAGACCCAGCGCGATCCCCAGCGGGGCCAGGAGCGAAGGCGCGCTCCTGCGGAAGGTCCTCTCGGGCATCAGGTTCCTCTCTTCGGGGTGATGGGGTCCGTCTCGCCGGGTTGTCCGTCCTCGGCCGCGGCCAGCTCTTCCTCGAGCTCGTGCTCGCGCTTCCGGTGGAAGAGCAACAGCAGGAGCGCGATCCCGAGCACGAAGCCGATCGCGCCTCCCCAGCCCATGTAACGCTCGATGATGTCCCAGGAAGCGCCGAAGAAATAGCCGATCAGCGTGAAGACGGTTCCCCAGATGATACACGAGACCACGCTCCACGGCAGGAAGCGCGAGTACGGCATGCCGCTGATGCCGGCCACGACCGGGCCGAACGAGCGCAGGATCGACATGAAGCGGCCGAAGAAGACCGTCTTGCCGCCGTGGTTCTCGTAGAACCGCTCCGTCATCCGAAGCCGCTTCTCGTCGAAGAAGAAGTACTTGCCGAAGCGGTCCACGACGCCGTAGCCGAACGTGCGGCCGATCAGATAGCCGGCCTGGTCGCCCCCGATCGCCCCCAGGATCGACAGCGCCCCTACCGCCCACGGGTCGAGCACGCCGCGGTAGGCATAGAAGCCGCACAGCACGATGATCGTCTCTCCGGGCGCGATCAGTCCCAGGAACGCGCTCGTCTCGAGGAACGTCACCAGGAAGAGGGTCGGGTAGCCGTAGGCGGTGAGGAAGGGGACGAGGAACTCGAGGATGCGTTCCTGCATGGGCCTCCGGAGATTGCGCCCCTCGCGGCGGGGTGGATATCATCGCGGCGGCCGGGCTGGAGGACGGGCCCCGCGACGATCGTTACCCGCTTCGGTCCGGGAGGTGCCTCGGGCGTGGGCCCGGCAGTCGGCTACTCGAGCGGGTGCACCACCCGGTCGCGGCTCGCGGTGTCCCAGAGGTTGCGGAGATGGCTGTTGATGCGCTGCTCGGCGCGGGCCTGGTAGAAGGGCGTCACCGTGCCCTCCCAGACGCCCTGGTCCAGCAGCTTGAGCGCGCGGCGCTGCTTGAGCCCCGCCTCCTGGAGCTCGGCGGAGGCGAAAACGGCGCCGATCGCCCGCTCGATCTCTTCTCGGTCCGGCATTGGGAAAGGGGAAGCTATC
>JBOHRQ010000228.1:0-2463 GCA_050732875.1 Gemmatimonadota bacterium
TATCTTCCCCCGTAAGAACGTCTCCTGGATCCCCAACCCGCGAGGTCATGATGCGACGAGCTCTCCTCCTGCCCATTCTCATCTTTCTGGCCGCACCGGTCGCCGCTCAGGAGACGGATCCGGCGTCGCCGGCCGGACCGGCCGCCGACCCCGCCGACGTGGAGTCGATCGACGCCATCATCGCCGCCCTCTACGAGGTCATCTCCGGCCCCGCGGGCGAGCGCGACTGGGACCGCTTCCGGTCCCTGTTCACGCCGGACGGCATCCTCGTTCCCATGGTCCCGACGCCGGACGGAACGACGCCGGTCCGCGTGCTCAGCGCCGATGACTTCGTGGCCCGGGTCGGTCCCTTCTTCGGAGAGAACGCCTTCTACGAAGTGGAGTCGGGTCGGACCCTCGAGCGCTACGGCAACATCGCCAATGCCATGAGCGCCTACGAGTCGCGCCGCGCCCCCGACGAGGAACCTTTCGCCCGCGGCATCAACACGATCACGCTGGTGACGGACGGCGAGCGCTGGTACGTGGCTTCGATCGCGTGGGACCAGGAGCGGGAGGGAAACCCGTTCCCGCCCGAGTGGCTGCCGGCCGGGCCCTGACTCCGGCGCGAACGTTCACGTGAGGGTCAGCGGCACACGGCTCGAGGCGTTGCGCGAGGACATCACCGACCAGTGCGTGGACGCCATCGTGAACGCCGCCAACTCGTCGCTTCTGGGCGGCGGCGGGGTCGACGGCGCGATCCATCGCGCGGCGGGAGGCGGACTCCTCGAGGAGTGCCGCGGGATCGGCGGCTGCCCGACCGGCGAGGCCCGGATCACCAGCGGGCACGACCTGCCGACCCGCCACGTGATCCACACGGTGGGCCCGCGCTGGAAGGGGGGCGGTCGAGGCGAGGCGGATCTCCTCGCAAGCTGCTACCGCTCGAGCCTTGACCTGGCAGCCGCTCACGGGCTTCGGACGATCGCCTTCCCATCGATCTCGACCGGGGCCTACGGCTACCCGGTCGAGAGGGCCGCGCCGGTGGCGGTCGGAGCCGTGCGGGTGTGGCTCGAGGCGCACCCGGATCGGCTGGAACTCGTCCGCTTCGTCCTGTTCAGCGAGCGCGACCTGGCGATCTACCGCGAGGCGCTGGAACGCTGAGCTGCCGCGGCTTCCCCGGCCTCACGACCCCCGTTCCAACCCTGAGGCGGCCGAACGTGTCCAACCCGGTGTATGCAGAGACCTCGGCCGCGGAGGAACGATCCTGGCCACGGAGCAGCCCCGGTTGACCGGGACCGAGAACGACATCCGGCTCGCCGCCGCCGGCGACACCCGGGCCTACGAGCGCCTGTACCGGGAGCACGTCGCCCGCGTGCACGGCCTGGCGCGGCGGATGATCGGTCCCGAAGAGGCGGACGACCTGACCCAGGAGGTGTTCGTGCGGGCATGGGAGAAGCTCGACACGTTCCGCGGCGACGCCGCGTTCGGGACCTGGCTGCACCGCGTGGCGATCAACCTGCTCCTGACCCGCGCCCGGTCCCGCAAGCGCCACGGCGCGTGGATCGTGGAGGACGAGGAGGCGGTCGAGTGGGCCTCGGTCGAACCCCCGCCGCAGGAGGATTCGATGGACCTGGAAGCGGCGCTGGAAAGACTGCCCGAAGGTGCCCGGCGGGTCTTCGTCCTGCACGACGTCGAGGGCTACCGGCACGAAGAGATCGCCGAGATGCTGGACCTGGCGGTGGGAACGTCCAAATCACAGCTGCATCGGGCACGGATGCTTCTGAGACAGCATCTGGCCGCCTGAGGAGGAGCCGATGAGCGAGCACCCGATCGAGCGCCTGAGCGCCTGGATCGACGGGGATCTGGACCCCGCCGAGCGCGAGCGGGTCGAGCGCCACGTCGCCGGCTGTGCGGAGTGCGCCGCCGTGCTGGCGGGGCTCGAGCGGGTGGTGGCCTCGGCCCGGAAGATCGAGGACCGGGAGCCGGCGACCGACCTGTGGCCCGGCATCGAGGGGCGCCTGGGGGCGCGGAGACCGGCGGTCGTCCCGATCGACGCCGCCGGGCCGCGGGTCCGGCGGCGGTTCTCGTTCACCGTGCCCCAGCTCGCCGCCGCGGCGATCGCCATCATCGTCGTGTCTTCCGCCGTGGTCTGGTGGGCGAATCCGGGGCCGTCGGACGTCGCCCTGGACGAGCGCGGCGGTCGGGTGGGCACGATCGCCCCCGGACCCCAGGGAATCCCGGTCGCGTTCGAGGAGGATCCCGCGTACACCGATGCGCTGGCCGATCTGGAGCGGGCCTTCGAATCGTCTCGCGACCGCCTCCGTCCCGAGACCGTGGCCACGGTGGAGAGAAACCTCGCCATCATCGACGAGGCGATCCGGCAGACCCTGGAGGCTCTCGCGGCCGATCCCGGGAGCACATTCCTCTACGATCATCTGGAGCGCTCGCGGCGCCAGAAGCTGGAGGTCCTCCGGCAAGCGACCCTGG
>JBOHRQ010000229.1:0-2396 GCA_050732875.1 Gemmatimonadota bacterium
GGAGTCCAGTTCGGCCGAGAAGATCCGAAGCATCGAGTCTGAAGCCGAATCGGCTGTGGTTTGGCCCGCCGCCGGAGCGGAGAAGGCCAGGATGGCAAGAGTGATGAAGCGCATGGGAGTGGTGTTGGATCGCATGGTTCGGGACCCTCCATATCCGCTTTTCGGGGCCGGATGTTCTCCACCGTCCAGCGCCACGACCCTCGAATATCGAGATCCAGCCGCACATGGTCTACCTCGCTACCGGGTGCGTGGCGGGCGGTCCCGGGCCGCGCTACGTTCCCTTTCGCTGCCGGGCCCGCCCGGGCCGCGGCCCATCGCTTCCAGGGACGGCCTGTCGTTTTCCATCTGCCAAGGAGACACAGAATGGCCCACGAAGTCCCTTCTCTTCCCTATCCCTTCGACGCGCTCGAGCCGCACATCGACGCGCGGACGATGGAGATCCATCACGACAAGCACCACGCCGCCTATGTCAGCAACCTGAACAAGGCGCTGGAGGGCCACAACGACCTGCAGGGGAAGGACGTCGGGGATCTCCTGCGAGATATCAAAAAGGTGCCGGAGAAGATCCGCACCGCCGTCCAGAACAACGGCGGCGGGCACGCCAACCACACCCTCTTCTGGACAATCATGTCGCCGGACGGAGGCGGAGAGCCGTCGGGAAAGCTGGCCGATGCGATCAGCGCCGCGTTCGGGAACTTCGGCGGCTTCCAGGCCAAGTTCAGCGCAGCCGCTACCGGCCGCTTCGGTAGCGGCTGGGCGTGGCTGACGGCCGGCGGCGGCAAGGTCGAGGTCTCGAGCACCCCCAATCAGGACAGCCCGCTCATGGAGGGCAGGACCCCGATCCTCGGTCTCGACGTCTGGGAGCATGCCTACTACCTGAAGTATCAGAACAAGCGCCCCGACTACGTCCAGGCATGGTGGAACGTCGTCAACTGGAGCGAGGTCGAGCGCCGCTTCCAGAAGGCAGGCTGAGAGCGCTCACCGTCGAGGCGGCGATCAGAGCGGGCCGGCCCCGCCCGGCCCGCTCTCTTCGGACAGTGCGGCAACCTGGGCGCTGAAAGACGCCCGCGAGCGGCCGTTTGCAGCGCCCTACGGCAGCTCGTAGTGCAGCCTGAGGATGCCCAGCCTCCCGATCTCGGGCGCCCCCACGAACTCCTGGTGATCCTCGTCGAAGAGGTTGGTCACCGTCAGGTCCAGCCGCGCGGCGGGGGCGAACGGGAGCCGGTAGCCGAAGGTCGCGTCGAAGACGGTGTAGCCCTCGACCTCGCCCACGTACACGCCCGAGTTGACCGGGAAGCCGGCCACGCTCCGGATCCGGCCCTCTGCCATCACCCCGCTCCGGCCGTCCTCGAACGCCAGCCCGATGGCGCCCTTGGCCTTGGGGGCGTTGAGGGCGGTGTCTTGGACGTTCTCGCAGTCCTCGCTTCCCGACAGGTCGAAGCAGTCGTCGCTCACGTACGAGAAGGCGCCCTTCAGCGCGAAGCGCGGGGTCAGCAGCACTTCGGCCGCCAGGTCCAGGCCCCACAGCTCGACCTTCTGGTTGACGTTCCGGTAGGCGAGCAGGATATCGGCGTCGCCTGTCTGATCCGGGGCTACCGTGCCGATCGGGACCATCGCCAGGCTGCCGGTCAGCTGGGTGACGATCCCGGCGAGCTGCTCGGGGGTGAGCTCCCCGGACTGGACGAGCGGGGTCAGCCGTTCCTGGATAAAGGCGGCCGTGGTGGTGGGGTCCAGGAACACCGTCGGGGTCTCCACCCGCAGCGGGCCGATGAAGTCCTCGATCTCGCTCCGCCAGACGTCGCCGACCAGGAGCACCCGGTTGGCGATCAGGCCCTTGTAGCCGAACTCGACGGTGTTGGTGATCGTCGGCTCGAGCCGCTCGATCGGCACCGGACCCTCGTCGGGGACGAACGTCAGCGCCTCGGAGTCGAAGCGCCTCAGCACCGTGCCGACGCCGGGCGCGTCCGACAGGAGCAGCGGCAGGAACGGCGCCAGATCCGGTGGAGCCAAGGCGTTCAGGAGCGGATTCCAGGCGACCGCCGCGTTGGCCGGCAGCGCCCCCGCCTGCGGGGCGAACGGCGAGAACATGCAGAGCCCCCCCTGCACGCCGCCCGGGCAGTCGGGGCTGAACGTCAGCCCGCCCTCGGGCGTGCCGAACGTCCGGATGTCGTAGCCCAGCGGCCCTGCCAGCGGGATCCGCCCCACGACGAGGTCGAGAAACAGGTTGTTGGTGGTCGGCGTGCTGTAGGCCCGGTTGTAGGTGAGGCGCAGGTTCTGGGTCGGCGTCGGCTCCAGGACCAGGGCGGCGCGGGGCGAGAGGATCGGGTCCTCGAGCCGGTTGTGATGGTCGAGACGGAGCGCCCCGATGAAGTCGAGCGTCTCGGTCAGCCTGGTCG
>JBOHRQ010000230.1:0-2387 GCA_050732875.1 Gemmatimonadota bacterium
TTCCTGCCGCCGCAGGAGGACTGGCCTCAGGCGAGCCTGACGGCCGATCTGGACGAGGCCCTGTCGGGCAGCGACGCGGTGATGGCGCTTCGCATCCAGCACGAGCGACTGGCCGCGAGCGAGGTCGTCCCCGATCTGGACGCCTACCGTCGGCTCTATGGCCTGACGAACGAGCGAATGATGCGGGTTCCTTCCGACATTCCGGTGCTTCACCCGGGCCCGCTGAATCGCGATGTCGAGATCGACGGAGCCGTGGCCGACGGCGACCGATCTCTCATCTGGGAGCAGGTGCGGGCCGGCGTGGCCGTCCGGATGGCGGTGCTGGAGGCGATGGCGGAGGCCCATCTGGGAACCTCGGCGCCGGCGACCGTCGTCGACCGGTGATCCCGCCCGACGCGATTCTTGTCCGCCGAGGCCGAGTGATCGACCCCGCGGCGGGTCGTGACTGCGTGGCCGATGTCCGGATCCGGGAGGGCCGGGTCCTGGAGGTCGGCGAGGATCTCGCGCCGCGGGACGGCGAGGCCGTGTTCGAGGCAAGGGGACGCCTCGTCACACCGGGTCTCGTCGACCTTCACGTCCATCTCCGCGAGCCCGGCCAGGAGGCCAAGGAGACGATCGCGGCGGGTGCTGCGGCCGCCGCGGCCGGAGGCTTCACCACGATCTGCGCGATGCCCAACACCGATCCGGTCGTGGATACGCCCGAGCGGGTGCGATTCGTGGTCGAGAGGGGCCGGGTGGCGGGTGCGGCGCGCGTCTTGCCAATCGCGGCAGCTACCGTGGGCTCGCGCGGCGGCCGGCTGACGGAGGTGGCCTGCCTGGCGGAGGCGGGGGCGGTGGCGGTCAGCGATGACGGTCTGCCGATCGCCACCGCCGAGCTCCTGGCGGGCGCCCTGGTGGCCGCCCGGCAGACGGGGATCGTGGTGGCGGATCATTGCGAGGACCGTCGGCTGTCCGCCGGGGGGGCGGTGTTCGCCGATGTCGCCGCCGAGCTCGGGGTGGCCGGAATCCCCGCCGAAGCCGAGAGCGATGCCGTGGCGCGGGACCTGGAGGTCCTCGCCGTGAGCGGCGGCCGGCTCCACGTCTGCCACGTCTCGACCGCCGGCTCGGTCGAGCAGATCCGCGAGGCCAAACGAACCGGACTGGCCGTCACCGCCGAAGTCTCCCCGCACCATCTCACGCTGACGACGGAGGCAGTGGGGCGTCTGGGCTCCCAGGCCAAGATGAATCCGCCGCTGGCCTCGGCGGCTGACCGTGACTCGGTCCTCGCGGCCCTCCTCGACGGGACGCTCGACTGCGTGGCTACGGATCACGCTCCCCACACCGGCGAAGAGAAGGCCCGCGGGCTCGCGGCCGCCCCCTTCGGGGTCATCGGGCTGGAGACCGCCTTCGGGGTCTTGTACACGGAACTCGTCCTCCCCGGTCGCATGCCCCTCGCGGTCCTGATCGAGCGGTTGACGGCCGGCCCGGCCCGGGTGTTCGGCTTGCCGGCGGGGGCCCTCCGGCCGGGCGATCCCGCGGACCTGGCGGTGTTCGACCTCGGGACCGAGTGGGAGGTCGACCCCGGCGCTTTTCGCAGTCGCGGCCGGAACAGCCCCTGGGCCGGACGGCGCCTGTTCGGGAGACCGGTCTTGACCCTGGTGGGCGGGCGCGTCGTGCACGATCGGATGTCGCCGGACGAGGGTAGACTCGAGGCAGAGGTTCGGAGATGATCGACATCTATCGCAAGCGGGTCTTCTGCGCCGACCTGGAGATCGGCCAGGAGGTGAGCGAGGTCTTCTGCGTCGGGCGCGTCCAGCGCAGGATGGGGCGGAACGGGCCCTTTCTGACGCTCGAGTTCGTGGACCGGTCGGGCCGGATTCCGGGCGTGGCCTGGGACGAGGTGGATGCGCTCGCCGAACGGCTGGTCGAGGGCGGCTACGCGAGGGTCGGCGGCCGGGTGACCGACTTCCGGGGCGAGCCCCAGATCCAGGTGGTCGAGGCCGGTCAGGCCCCGGCCGAGCTCGAGCCATCGGAGTACCTGCCGGCCGGACCGGTACCGCCCGAGCGATCGCTCGAAGGGATCCGCCGGCTGGCGGGGACGATCGCCGACGACGGCCTGCGGCGGCTCGTGCTGGGTTTCCTCGACGACTCCGTGTTCGCGGGACGGTTCGGGGCGGCGCCGGCCGCCAAGCTGCACCATCACGCCTACGTAGGCGGGCTGGCCGAGCACACGCTCTCGGTGATGGATCTCTGCGCGGGTGCGGCCGACCACTACGGCGAGCTCGACCGCGATCTGCTGCTCGCCGGCGCCTTCTGCCATGACCTTGGAAAAGTGCGCGAGCTGGCGGTCGAGCCCGGCTTTCCGTACACCGAAGAGGGCCAGCTCGTGGGCCACATCGTGCTGGGCT
>JBOHRQ010000231.1:0-2383 GCA_050732875.1 Gemmatimonadota bacterium
GGCCGCGGCGCTCGCCGACACCGATCCCTGCGCCCGGCGCCTGGCGGCCCGGGTGCTCGGACGGACAAGCGCGCCCCAGGCCGTGGCGGCGCTGAGCCGCGCGCTCGCTTCGGCGAACCCGTCCGAGCGGGAGATGGCGGCCGTCGGGCTCGGCTACGCCGAGGATCCGGCCACGATCCCGGTGCTGGTCGAAGCGCTCGAAGATCCCGATGTGGACGTGAGGGTCGCCGCGGCGTGGGCGCTCGGCGAGATCGAGGATCCGGCCGCGATCGAGCCGCTCGCCGAGAGGCTCGCCGCGGACGAATCCGCGCCGGTCCGCGAGGCGGCCGCCTGGGCGCTTGGAGAGATCGAGTAGTGCGCGAAACCTCGAACGCGGCCAGCTCGTAGAGAAGAGCTCTTCCAACCCGAGCCGATTTTTCGTCGTCCAATCCGAGTGAAGGGGCAGCGCCCGAAGGAGGGTACACGCCATGCTGCGTCCCATTTGCCCGCTCGTCTTCGCTCTGTCGCTCTTCCTATGGCTTGAATGGCCGGCCGTCGGACGCGCGCAGACTCCTGATTACGGGATGACCGACTCGACCCCGGCGGTCCGCGACTCGGCACCCGCCCTCGACTCGACCCCGGCACCGGTCTCGACACCGCCCGACTCCTTCCAGCCCCTCCTTCATCCGACCCTCGAGATCCATCGCGCCGCCGGCCCGATCACGCTGGACGGCGAGCTCGGCGACCCGGGCTGGGTGGGCGCGGAGCGGACCGATGATTTCTCGGAGACCTTCCCCACCGAGCGCGGCGAGCCTCCGGTCGGGAGCGAGGTTTGGGTGACCTACGATGACGTGAACCTCTATGTCGCTTTTATCGCTCATGATGATCCGTCGACGATTCGCGCCACGCTGACCGACCGGGACGACATGTGGGGAGACGACTACTTCGGGATCCTGCTCGACACCTACGGCAACGCCCAGTGGGCTTACTTTCTCTTCGCCAACCCGCTCGGCGTTCAGGGAGACTCGCGTTTCTCCACGGCGATCGGAGAGGACGACGGCTTCGACCTGGTCTACGAGACCGAAGGCCGGATCACCGGCAATGGCTACCAGGTAGAGATGGCGATTCCCTTCGAGAGCCTGCGCTTCCCCGACCGTCCGGAGCAGGCCTGGAAGGTGACGTTCTGGCGCACCCGGCCGCGCGGCAGCCGGGCCACGTACTCGTGGGCGGCGATGAGTCGCGAGGAATCGTGCTTCCTGTGCCAGTACGGGACACTGACCGGGATCCGTGGGGTCGAGCCGGGAGGCGCGCTCGAGATCCTGCCCTACGCCGTCGCGTCACAGGCGGCCGAGATCCGGGACGTGGACGACCCGACCTCGGGGATCGGCGATGGGAACGCCGAGGCGGACGCCGGCATTGGCATCCGCTACGCGCACATTTCCGGGCTCACGGTCGAAGGGGCGCTCAACCCCGACTTCAGCCAGGTCGAATCGGACGTGGCGCAGGTCGACGTCAACGAGACCTTCGCGCTCTTCTTCCCGGAGCGCCGTCCGTTCTTCCAGGAGGGGAGCGAGCTCTTCCAGACCTGGATCGAAGCGGTCTACACCCGGCAGATCAACGATCCCGACGTCGCGGCCAAGCTGCTGGGCCGGTTCGGCGATACGACGCTGGCCTACCTGGGGGGCTACGACGAGACCTCGCCGATCCTGCTCCCCTTCGAAGAGCGGAGCTTCGTCGGCCAGACGGCGAGGAGCGTGTCGAACATCCTGCGCTACCGGCGCAGCATCGGCGGGGGCTCCCACGTGGGGGCGCTCCTGACCGATCGCCGGCTCGAGGCGAGCGACGGAGCGGGCACGACCTACGGCGCCGACATGCTGTGGAAGCTGGACTCCCGGTGGCAGATCGAGGCCCAGCTCCTGGGGAGCCACACCGTCGAGCCGGACGACCCCTCTCTCACCACCGAGCTGGAGGGCCTCCTTTTCGATCGCGGTGACCACACCGCGGTGTTCGACGGCGAGACCTTCTCCGGCCATGCCGCCTACGCCAGCCTCGAGCGCGCCGCCGAGCGCTGGAGCCTCAACTTCGATTACTGGACCTCCAGCCCCACCTTCCGTGCTGACAACGGCTTCGAGACGCGGAACGACTTCCACAACCTCATCCTTTTCAACGAGTGGAACTGGTATCCGGAGGCCTCGTGGATCGACCGCTGGGGCTTCGACGTCGATTTCGAGGGGACCTGGAACTACGACGGCGTCCTCAAGCAGGAGCTCTATACGCCCACCGTGGAGTTCCAGCTCGCCGGCCAGAACTTCGTGGAGGTCGGCTATGAGTGGTCGCCGGAGCGCTTCTCGGGGATCGAGTTCGACGACTTGCGCAACTGGTGGCTCTATTTCGACTCCGACTT
>JBOHRQ010000232.1:0-2373 GCA_050732875.1 Gemmatimonadota bacterium
CCTCCACCGCCTGCCGACCGACGAGGTCTATCACTTCTACCTGGGGGATCCCGTGGAGATGCTGCTGCTGCACCCGGATGGGGCCAGCGAGACCGTGACGCTGGGGCCCGATGTCCTGGGAGCAGAGAAGGTGCAGTTCGTCGTCTCGCGCGGGGTGTGGCAGGGCTCGCGCGTAGCGCCGGGTGGAAACTGGGCCCTTCTCGGGACGACGATGGCGCCGGGCTTCGAGTTCGCCGACTACGAGGGGGGCGATCGTGAGGACCTCGTCGCACGCTACCCGGAGGCCGCCGGGTGGATCCGGGCGCTGACCCGTGAAGCATCGCCCCAGGATGGCGCCTCGTGAGCGCTTCGAAGCCCCCGTCGGTGGCCGACCTCCTGAATCTTGGGGGCCGGGTGGCGATCGTCACCGGCAGCGGAAGCGGCCACGGCCGCGGCATCGCTAGGCGTTTCGCCGAGGCGGGCGCAGCCGTCGTCGTCCACTACCGGACGAGCGAGGGCGGCGCCCGCGAGCTGGTCGAGGCGATCGGATCCGCGGGGGGGCGTGCGCAAGCACTCCAGGCCGATCTCACCCGAGGGGAGGAGGTCGAACGGCTGTTCGGCGAGGTCGTCGAGGAGTTCGGCCGGGTGGACATCCTCGTCAACAACGCCGGGATCTATCCCCTCGCCTCGCTGATCGACATGACCGAGGACGAGTGGGAGTCCGTCGTGGACGCGAACCTCAAGAGCGTCCACCTCTGCACCCAGGCCGCCGCCCGCCGGATGGAAGTCGGGGGCACGGTCGTGAACGTCGCCTCGGTCGAGGCCCTGCAGCCGATGCCCATGCACGCCCACTACGACGTCGCCAAGGCCGGTGTCCTCATGTACACGCGTGCCGCCGCGCTCGAGCTCGGTCCGCGCGGGATCCGGGTGAACGCCGTGTCGCCGGGACTGATCGGAAGCGAGGGGATCGAGGAGGCCTGGCCCGAGGGTGTCGCAGGCTGGCTCGAGGGCGTGCCCCTGAGCCGCATGGGAGCACCGGAGGACGTGGCCGACGCGTGCATTTTTCTCGCCTCCGACGCCGCCCGCTGGATCACGGGCGCGAACCTCGTGGTGGACGGCGGGGGCGTGATCGCCCGCCGCGCGTTCTGACCCTCTACACCTTTTTCGTCTTCCACCTCCCCCGCCGGAACACGAGGGCGCTGACCACCGCCAGCGACGACTCGGCCAGGGCGATCGCCACGAAGACGCCGGCCGGTCCATGCCCGAAGCCGTGGGCCAGAAGCCAGGCGAACGGGAGCTCGAAGAGCCAGAAGCAGCCGAGGTTGACGAAAGTCGGGGTCCACGCGTCTCCGGCACCGTTGAACGACTGGACGAGCACCATCCCCAGGGCGTAGAACGGGAACCCGATCCCCACGACGCGGAGGCACAGGACCCCCCACCGGGCGACCTCCGGATCCGTCGTGAATAATCCGACCAATCGAGGGGCGAATAGGATGAACAGGAGCCCGGTCACGCCCAGCACCACCATGTTGGCCACCCCCGCCAGGCGGACCGATCGCTCGGCGCGCTCGGGCTTTCCGGCCCCCAGCGACTGCCCGACCATGGTGGCGGCGGCGTTCGACAGCCCCCACGCCGGCAGGAGCGCGAAGATGACGATCCTGAGGGCGATGGTATAGCCCGCCACCGGAAGGGTGCCGAAGCCGGCCAGGATGCGGGTCAGGACGATCCAGCTAGAGGTCGCCACGAAGATCTGGAGGACGCCGGTCCCGGACAGCCGTACGAGCTGCCCGAGGAGCGCCGGCATGAAGTGCAGGTGCCGGCGCCGGATCCGCAGGCGTCCGCTCGACCGGGCCAGCGTCGCGACCTGGACGAGCACGGCCACGCCGCGACCTACGTTCGTCGCCACGGCGGCTCCATCCAGACCCATCTCGGGCAGCGGACCCCAGCCGAAGATGAGGGCCGGATCGAGCGCGATGTTGATGCCGTTGGCGAGCCACAGGACCCGCATTGCGATGACCGCGTCTCCCGCTCCCCGGAACGCCGCGTTCAGCAGGAAGAGAAGCAGCACCGTGGCGTTGCCGACCAGCATGATCCGCGTGTAGCCGGACCCGGTGCGGATGACCTCGGCCGAGGCGCCCATGAGACCTAGGATCTCCTCTGCCCACAGGCCCCCCACGACCGCCAGGAGCGCCGCGACCCCCACGCCCAGGAGGATCGCGTGGAAGGCGGTCCGGGCCGCGCCGTCCGGATCCTTCTCGCCGATTCTGCGGGCGACCATCGCGGTCACGCCGAAACCGAGGCCGATCCCGACCGTGTAGACGAGCGTGAGGACGGACTCCGTCAGGCCGACCGTCGCCACCGCCTCCGCGCCCAGCCGGGAGACCCAGAACACGT
>JBOHRQ010000233.1:0-2370 GCA_050732875.1 Gemmatimonadota bacterium
TCGAGCGGACCTTCGCGGCCGATCCCAGGTGGGCGGTCCTGACCCCGCGCCTGCCGGTCTCGGGGCTCCTGCCGGAGGACCCGGAGCTGCTGCGCCGGATCCTCTCCGTCCCCGGGGGCGAGCCCGGAATGGAGGAGTGGCGGCGGCTGGCCGCGGAGGGGAAGATCCGGTCGCCCGCTCCGCAGTAACCTGGGCGGGGTGAGGGAGATCTGATAATATGATTTCATGCGATCCGAGCGGCCTTCCCTTGTCACCGTGACCGACGTCGCCCGCCGCTTCGCGGACTACATCAACCGCGTCGCCTTCGAAGGCGAGAGATTCGTGCTCACACGCGGGAACAAGCCGGTGGCGGAGCTCGGCCCGGTGGCCCGCGGTCGGACGCTCGGTGAGCTCGCTTCCCTTCTCGAAACCCTTCCGCGCTTGACCGACGAGGAGGCGAAGAGCTTCCGCGAGGATCTCGAGCAGGCGCGTGCCGAGCTTTCCGGAGAAGAATTGGACGAGCGTTGGGGGTCCTGATCGACGCCACGGTCCTGATCGATTTCGAACGGGCGGGGAGAAGTGCTTCCCCGTGGATCGAGTCGCACAGGGAGGAAGCGGTCTTTCTTTCCGTCATCACGGCGAGCGAGCTGCTTCACGGAGTCCATCGCACCCGCCGCTCGGCGATGCAGTCGCGGCGCGCAGCGTTCGTGGAGGCCAGCATCGGAAGCCTGCCACTCCTCCCCGTCGATCTGCCGATCGCCCGGGTTCACGCACGCCTCTGGGCCGACCTTTCGGCGCAGGGATCCTTCATCGGACCTCACGACACCTGGCTCGCCGCGACGTGTCTGGCGCACGATCTGACGATGCTCACGGCCAACGCGCGCGAGTTCAATCGCGTGAAGGGCCTCGAAGTCGAGATCTGGTCCATGGATTGAGACTGCACATCGAGGGAGCGTATGAAGGAAGCGTCACGGGGTAGCTCCGGAAGCTGGCTCCTCTACGGGGCCAACGGCTTCACCGGGCGGCTGATCGCGGCCGAGGCGGGGGAGCGAGGCCTGTCTCCGATCCTGGCCGGCCGGAACGAGCGGGCGGTGCGCGATGTCGCCGAGCCGCTCGGGTTCGAATGGCGGGTCTTCCGGCTCGACGACCCGGTCGGGCTGGCGCGCGGCCTGGACGGTGTAGACGCGGCCCTGCTGGCGGCCGGCCCTTTCAGCGCCACGAGCGTCTCGGTGGTCGGGGCGTGCCTGGCCGAGGGCGTCCACTACCTCGACATCACCGGCGAGATCCCGGTCTTCGAGGCCGTCTTCGCCCGCGACGGGGAAGCCCGTGAGCGCGGCGTGGCGCTCCTGCCCGGCGTGGGGTTCGACGTCGTTCCCACCGACTGCCTGGCCGCTTCGCTGGCCGAGGCGCTGCCGGACGCGGACCGGCTGGTTCTGGCCATCGCGCCCGGCGGCGGCCGAACGAGCGCCGGCACGGCGCGGACGATCGTCGAGGGCCTGGAGCGGGGCGGCGCGATCCGCCGCGATGGCCGGCTCGTCCGCGAGCCGCTCGCCCGGCATCGGGCGGTGATCCCGTTCGCCGATCGCCCGCGACACTCGGTCAGCGTGCCGTGGGGAGACCTCGTGACGGCCTGGCGCTCGACCGGGATTCCCAACATCGTGGTCATGATGGCGGCTCCCGAGGGGATCGCGCCGGCTCTGCGCGTGCTGGGAGCGGGCTCACGCGTCCTCGGCGTGGGGGCCGTGCGCCGGATCGCTCAGCGGGCGATAGACCGATGGGTCGAGGGTCCGGACGAGGAGACCCGGCTGACCGGCCGGAACCGGCTCTGGGGACGCGTCACCGCGCCCGATGGCCGGCAGGTCGAGGGGACGGCGATCACGCCGGAGGGCTATCGCTTCACCGCGCTCGCGGCGGTCGAGAGCGCGCGCCGCGTGGCCGGCGATCCGGTGGGCTATCGGGGCGCACTGACGCCCTCGAAGGCGTTCGGCTCGGGGTTTCTGAGCGGGCTGCCGGGTTGCGACCTGCGAATCGGCGAGGTCATCTCCGGAGCCTGAGGCGCCGGGCCGGAGCCCTGCCGCTGGCCGTGCGTCGTCCGCATCCACTATCGTCGTGGCTACACGCGTAAGCCGCTATTCACGTGCTGAGAGGAGGAGGCATGCAGAGCGGGCCGCATTGGGTGTGGTTTCCGACGGTCCTCGTGATCGCGATTTCCACGAGCTGTCGGGGAGGCGGTGACGGCACGGATGAGGGAATCGAGCCCGATACGATGGCCGTGGAGGACACGCTGGCGGCGGGGTCTCTCTACGACCGCCTGGGGGGCGAGCCGGCCATCGCGTCGGTGGTCGATTCCATGGTCGCGTACGCGGCCGCCGACACCGCGCTCAACTTCAC
>JBOHRQ010000234.1:0-2364 GCA_050732875.1 Gemmatimonadota bacterium
GCGACGGCCGCCGGGTGGCGACGCAGGACATCGGCGATGCCGATCGCCGCGAGCTGGTCAGGCTCATGGCCGATCGCGAGGTGGATGAGTCCGTGACGCGGACGACGGCGCCGCGCGGGCAGGAGCTGCTGCGAGTCGAGGGGCTGACCCGCCATGGTGAGCTCCATGACGTCAGCTTCGTCCTTCACGCCGGGGAGATCTTGGGCTTCGCGGGCCTGCTGGGTTCGGGCCGTACGGCCGTCGCGCGCGCCGTCTTCGGCGTCGACCGGGTCGATGCCGGGCGGATCCTGGTCCACGGGCGGCCGACTCGCATCGCCTCTCCCCGGCATGCCATTCGGGCGGGCATCGGGCTCGTGACCGAGGACCGCAAACGGCAGGGGCTCGTCCTGGACCTCTCGGTCAAGCAGAACATCGCGCTCCCCGTGCTGCGAGCGATCAGCCGCTACGGTATGGTCGACGCCCGCCGGGAGCGGGAGCTGGCGTCGCGCTACGTGCGCGACCTCCGCATCAAGACCCCCTCGCTCGAGCAGGTTGCGCTCAACCTGAGCGGGGGCAACCAGCAGAAGGTCGTGCTGGCCAAGTGGCTGGCCAGCCAGGTGGACATCCTGATCCTCGACGAGCCGACGCGGGGGATCGACGTCGGGTCGAAGCAGGAGATCTACCTGTTGATGAACCGGCTGGCGGCCGAGGGCGTGGGGATCGTGCTGATCTCCTCCGAGCTGCCGGAGATCGTCGGACTCTCCGACCGCGTGCTCGTCATGCGGGGCGGGCGCGTCGCCGGGACCTTCGCGCGTCCCGTGTCGCAGGCGGAGATCCTCGCCTCGGCGGTCGGGGTCGAGTCATGAGCGGCGCACCCGGGACGCGCTCCCTTTCCGAGGGCATCTTCTCGCCCATGGCGCCGGCTCTCCCCAAGCCCCACCACGGTCGCGAATTCGGCACCCTGGTCGGGCTCCTCGCGCTCTGCGTCGCCCTCTGGATCGCCACCCCCCACTTCCTCACCGTCTCAAACCTGCTCAATGTCGTCGAGCAGAGCGCCATCATCGGCATCATCGCGGTGGGGATGACGTTCGTCATCCTGACCGCCGGGATCGACCTCTCGGTCGGATCGATCGTCGCCCTTTCGGGGGTCGCCCTGGGAGTCACCTTCCGGGCCGGGCTGCCGGTCCCGCTGGCGGCAGGGGCGGGCCTGGCGGTCGGCCTGGCCTGCGGCCTGACCAACGGCGTCCTCATCACGATCGGGCGGCTCCCCCCGTTCATCGCGACCCTCGGCATGATGAGCGTCGCCCGGGGGGGTGCGCTCATGCTCTCCGACGGACGCTCGATCTCCGGCTATCCCGAGGGCTTTCGTTCGATCGCGACCGGCAGCGTGCTCGGCCTTCCCCTCCCCGTGCTCGTGATGCTGGCCACGTACGCCGCCGCGCACTTCGTCCTCACCCGCACTCCGCTCGGGCGGTACACCTACGCCATCGGCGGCAACGAGGAGGCGGCCGAGCTCTCCGGCATCAACGTCCGGGCGTACAAGACCGCCGTCTACGGGATCGCCGGACTGCTCAGCGCGGTGACCGCTCTCCTCCTCGTAGCGCGGCTCGACTCGGCCCAGCCGATCGCCGGCATCATGTACGAGCTGGACGCCATCGCCGCCGTCGTCATCGGCGGGACCAGCCTGATGGGCGGCTCGGGCTCCGTCATCGGCACCCTGATCGGCGCCCTCATCATGGGCGTGCTCAGGAACGGCCTCAACCTGCTCGGCGTCTCCTCGTACCTGCAACAGGTGGCGATCGGAACCGTGATCATCGTCGCCGTCCTGGTGGACATGGCGCTGCGCCGGCGGGCCCGACTCCCAACCGAATGAGAGCCATGCGAGATCGAATGCACAGGACCTGGACCGTGCTCGCTGCCGCGGTGGCCGTTGGAGCGGGGGCGTGCAACCGGGGCGGCGACACGGGGGACAGCCCCACGGTCGCCCTCGTCCTCAAGACCTTGAACAACCCCTTCTTCATCGAGATGGAGGCCGGCGCGCGGGAGGCCGCCGACAGCCTCGGGATCGAGCTGCTCGTCCAGGCCCCGGAGCGCGAGATCGACGTCGAGAAGCAGATGCAGATCGTCGAGAACCTGCTCCAAACCGAGATCGACGTTCTCGCGCTCGTGCCGAGCGGCTCGCGCGAGATCGTGCCGGCGATCGCGAAGGCGAATCAGGCCGGCGTCCCCGTGGTGATCGTGGATACCCGCGTGGACGCGCACGCGCTCGCGGAAGCCGGCGCACACATCGCGACGTTCATCGGCTCCGACAACGTGGATGGAGGGCGGATCGCCGGGGAATTCGTGGCCCGGGCCCTGAACGGCCAGGGCCGCGTGGCCGTGATC
>JBOHRQ010000235.1:0-2331 GCA_050732875.1 Gemmatimonadota bacterium
GTCATCCCCGCCATGCCGATCCACGACACCCTCAAGGCGATCGAAGGCGATCGCGTCGTCGGGACGCACGATCGGCGGCGCTTCGTTGCCGCCCAGACGCCGCAGGGCTTTCCGTGGTCGGTGCTGCTCCAGGCCCACGACGATGCGACGCCGCCCGAGGCGACGGACGACGCCGAGCTGTGCGAGCGGCTCGGGATCCCCGTGACCTGGATGGCCGGAGAGATCCTCAATCGCAAGCTGACCGACCCCGATGATTGGCTGTGGGCCGAGCGCACGATCACCGAGGGAAGGATCCGGTGGTAGTGCGAACGGGGATCGGCTTCGACGTCCATCGCTTCGCCGAAGGACGCCGGCTGGTCCTGGGCGGGATCGAGATCGGTCACCCGCGAGGGCTGGCTGGACATTCCGATGCCGACGTCCTCCTCCATGCGATCGCCGACGCCCTTCTCGGGGCCGCCGGTCTCGGCGACATCGGCCGGCATTATCCACCCGGCGATCCGCGGTGGAAGGACGCCGACTCGGTCGAGCTTCTGCGCGATGCCGCCGGGCGGGTGCGCGCGGCTGGATGGGAGATGTCCAACGTCGACGCCACCGTGCTCGCCGAGGCCCCGCGTGTCGGGCCGCATGTCGAGCGGATGATCGCCCGGATCTCCGAGGCGCTCTCCCTCCAACCCGATCGGGTCAGCGTCAAGGCGACGACGATGGAGGGGCTGGGACCGATCGGTCGGGAGGAAGGGATTGCCGCGATGGCGGTGGCGACGGTCTCGCGGACCTCGTGATCGCGAACCTCGAGTGCGCCCTCTGCGGCCGTCTCTCATCCGCCGACCGCCTGAGTAACCTCTGCCCCTGCGGCGGACCCCTCCTCGCCCGCTACGAACTGGCTGAGATCGCAGACAGGTGGGCAGCCGCCGATCGCAGCCGGCGGGATGTCTGGCGGTTCCGCGAAGTCCTTCCCATCGGAGCCGATGAAGATCCCGTGACCCTCGGCGAAGGCGGAACGCCCCTCCTGCCGTCGCGACGGATCGGGCCGTCCCTGGGGCTCGAGCGCCTCCTGCTCAAGGACGAGACCCTGAACCCGACCGGTTCCTTCAAGGCGCGCGGGCTCGCGGTGGCCGTGCATCGTGCCCGGGCGCTGGGCGCCGGGCATATCGCCCTGCCGAGCGCCGGGAACGCCGGCAGCGCGGCCGCGGCCTACGCCGCCGTTGCGGGGCTCGCCTGTACGGTGGCGATGCCCGTCGGGACCCCGGCTCCGATCGTCGCCGAGGCGCGGGCGTACGGGGCGCGGCTGGAGCTCGTCGAGGGCTCGATCGCCGACGCCGGCCGATGGATCCGGGAGCGCTGCGCGGAGGAAGGGTGGTTCGACGTGTCGACGCTGCGCGAACCGTATCGGGTGGAAGGGAAGAAGACGATGGGCTACGAGCTGGCCGAGGACCTCGGCTGGTCTCTCCCCGACGCGATCGTCTATCCGACCGGCGGAGGTACCGGCCTGATCGGGATGTGGAAGGCGTTCGACGAGCTGGAGGCGCTGGGCGCGATCGACGGGGAGCGCCCGCGGATGGTCGCCGTCCAGGCGGCCGGCTGCGCACCGATCGTCCAGGCCTTCGAGGCCGGCCACGAGAAGGCCGAGCCGGTGACCGATCCCCGCACGGTGGCCAGCGGACTCCGCGTTCCCTCGGCGATCGGAGATTTTCTCATGCTGGACATCCTGCGCCGCTCCGGCGGGACGGCGGTCGCCGTGACCGATGCCGAGCTCCTCGAGGGCGCGCGCCGCCTCGCGCGCGAGGAAGGCATCCTGGCCGGGCCCGAGGCCGGGGCCGCGGTCGCGGCGCTCCCCGAACTGATGCGGCGGCACACGATCGCGCCTGGCGACCGCGTCGTCCTCTTCGTGACCGGACACGGCCTCAAGTACCCGGTCGTCACGGGCCTGGGTTAGCTTGACACCCATGGTCGTCGGCTATCTGGACATGTTTTCCGGGGTCAGCGGCGACATGCTGCTGGGCGCCTCGCTGGACGCGGGGGTGTCCCTCGAAGAGCTGCGCGAAGCGCTGGCCGCGCTGGATCTGAGCGGTGTCCGGCTGGACGCCGAGCGGATCGAGCGACACGGCATCTCGGCCACGCGGTGCATCGTTGAGGTCCCCGACTCCGAGGACCAGCGCCGGCTCCCGGAGATCCTGGACCGGATCGGCTCCGCCGGTCTCCCGGAGAGGGTGACCGATCGAGCGACCCGGGTCTTCCGCCGGCTGGCCGAGGCCGAGGGCGCCGTCCACGACATCGCCCCGGAAGATGTTCACTTCCACGAGGTCGGCGCGCTCGACGCGATCGTCGACGTCG
>JBOHRQ010000236.1:0-2330 GCA_050732875.1 Gemmatimonadota bacterium
AGAAGAACGGCCGTCTCGGGGAGTACGGTGTGCGCGTGTACTATACGCCGACCCGTCGGCGGCGCTACAAGAAGAGCGAGATCGTCGAGGCCCTGGAGCGCTCCGCCCACGGCTGAGCGGCCCCCGGAAACGGCCGCGAGGCGCACCTGGTTTCTCTGCAGCCCGCTTCGCGGCCTCCGATCGTCGTCCTAGGCTCTCTCGCGGCCTTCCTCGGCGGAGATCAGCCAGTCGGCGAGCGCGGCCAGATCCGGAACCTCGTGATCCGGGAGCGGCCCGTCCGCGGATCGCCGTTCCGCCTTCCGATTGACCCACACCACCGGCAGCCCGAGCGTGTTGGCCGGCGCGACGTCGTGGAAGAGGCTCTGAGCGGCGTGGAGCCACCCGGCCGAGCCGCCAACGAAGGGTCGCGCCGCCTCGAAGTGCGCCAGGTCCGGCTTGTACGACTCGACTCGATCGGCGGTCACCCAGAAATCGAACTCCACGCTCAGCCGCCGCCGCGTCTCGGCCAGAAGGTCCTCGTCCACGTTGGAGAGAATACCGAGCCGATAGCGCTGCGCCAGAAGCCCGAGCGCCGTGTTTGTGTCGGGGAAGGGGGGCCATCGGCCGAGGCTCTCGGGGAGGAACCCGGCCTGGGACGTCGAGATCGCCCAGCCGCACTCGCCGGCCACCCGACGGGCCGTCTCCCTCAGGACATCGCGGTACGGCCGGAAGGTCCCGCTCTCCACCATCGGCTCGACCGCGTGATAGGCGGCAAGCACCTCCTCCCGGTCGAGGCGCACTCCGTCGTTCGCGGAAGTGCTTCGGAACGCCTCCCAGATCCCGGCCTCCCAGTCGATCAGCGTGCCGTAGCAGTCGAACGTGACGACGCTGACGTTCTCGGGTCGGAGGTTGCGGATCGTGATCATGGGCTCGTGACGAGGTAAGTTACGCGGCGATGGACACGATGGCCGACCGCGCCCGCCACGTCCCCTGGACCGATCGCCACGGCCGCCTCCACGACTACCTGAGGATCTCGGTCACCGACCGCTGCAACCTGCGCTGCCGCTACTGCATGCCGGCCGAGGGCCTGGAGTGGCTGCCCCGCGGGGAGCTCCTCTCGTTCGAAGAGATCGCCCGCCTGGCCGGGCTCTTCCACGACCGCGGCGTCCGGAAGATCCGCATCACCGGAGGCGAGCCCACCGTCCGCCGCGATCTTCCACGGCTGGTCGCGATGCTCGGGGACAGGTGTCCGGAAGCGACGCTTCACATGACCTCCAACGCGCTCCTTCTGGGGCGCTTCGCGCGCGACCTGCGGACGGCAGGACTTCACGGCCTCAACCTCTCGCTCGATTCGCTCGACCGCGAGACCTTTCACCGGATCACCCGTCGTGACCTCCTGGCGGAGACGTGGGCGGGAATCGAGTTGGCCTGCGAGCTCGGCTTCCGACCGCTCAAGATCAACTGCGTGGTGATGCGCGGCGTGAACGAGGGCGAGGCGCCCGACTTCGTGGAGCTCACCCGGGACCGGGAGATCCACGTCCGGTTCCTGGAGTACATGCCCTACGGGGGCCTCAACGTCCTCCAGCCGGAGTACGTCTCGGGGGAGGAGATCCGCGAGCGGATCGAGGCGGCGGGCTACCGTCTCGAGGCCCTGCCCTGGGACGGCGGACCTGCGCGACCCTACCGCGTGCCCGGCCATCGCGGGACGGTCGGCCTGATCACCGCCGTGAGCCATCATTTCTGCGACCGCTGCAACCGGCTCCGGCTGACCGCCGACGGCTACTTCGTGAACTGCCTTTATGGGGAGAAGCGGACCAACCTGCGCGATCCCCTGCGCGAGAGCGCCACCGACGAGGAGCTGGCGTCGATCGTCCAGGCGGAGCTGGACCGGAAGTGGGCGGCGCATCCGGATCTCACTCAGGGGACGATTCCGGTGCTGGGGACGATGTCGCAGATCGGGGGCTAGACCCGGTACCTGAGCAGCGCCGCTACGCCCTCCAGACCCTCCAGCCCGGCATGCCCCTCGACGATCTCGACCCGCCGCCCGGTGCGCTCGGCGCGCCGCACCATCGCCTCGCGCAGGTCGATCTCCTCCGGCAACGGCGTCTCGCAGAACGGGCATTCGGAAGGCGCCGGGGGAAGCCCAAGGACGCGGCATTCCGCGCACTGCCAGCCCGGCCGGCCGTCGAACCCCTCGGCCAGGAGGAGCCGGTCGACCTGCTCGAGGTTGAGGGCCTCGATCGTGGCGTCGAGCCCGGCCGCGGCCAGTCCTCCGGCGCGGAAGCGGTCGATCGCCGTGTCGGCGAGCTTTCGACTGTCGTCGGCCTCGGTCCGCCGCACGACATCCATCG
>JBOHRQ010000237.1:0-2315 GCA_050732875.1 Gemmatimonadota bacterium
GAGCCCCCGGCCCCGGCCCGCACGGCGTCCTGAGGGTCGACATCATGCGGGCGCGCCTGCGGGAGCTCGAGAGCGAGCGCCGGCAGGCGGGATGGCGACGCTCGCGGCGGCGCCGGCGGCTCAGCGGATGCTACCAGCCAGGGGAGAAGCCGCGCGGCTCCAGGGGCGGCGCCAGCGGGCTCTTCGGGAGCCCGGCCGCCGGCTCGGGCGCGTTGTAGACCCCAGGCGCCACGTCGTTCGGAGCCTCTGCGTAGAACAGGCTCGCCAGCGCCTGGATCTGAGCCCGCCCGGGACCCAGCTCGAACTGCCCTCCCCCGTAGCAGGTGATCCCCCGTTCGCGGCAGACCTCGAGGCACTCCAGGAGGCGCCGCACCGTTCCAAACCGCGACGGCTTGATGTTGACGAACCGTGGTGGTACGGGAAGCCCGTCCAGGTCGGCGGCCGAGTGGACCGGTGCGTCCCAGGACAGGCGCCGCTCGTGGCCCGCCAGCGCGGCCGCCGTCCGGTCGTTCCAGGCGGGGTCCTCGAGGATGGCCTCGGGGAAGGCTTCGGCTACCGCCCGGTAGAGCTCCGGGTCGGGGTCCAGGTCGACCGGCGTGCCGGAGTAGTACCCCTTGTAGTCGAGCACTCGGACTCGACCCGTCGCCGCCAGCTCCTGCATGCGCTCGGATGTCCAGCCGGGCTCCGGGTCGAGCTTGAACTCGAGCCCGGGGTCGATGGCCAGCCAGCGCCGGGGGTCGAGACGCGTCGAGATCACGAACCGGACCGGGCGATAGTCCCTTCCCAACGCCGCGCCGAGTGAGGTTCCGGCCTGCCTGAGGGCGAGATCCAGGGCTGCGCTCTCGAACGCCCACCGGCGGTAGTCGGGGGTCGTCTCGCGCACGGGAGGCCGCGGAAAGAGATCCAGCCGGTCGAGACGGCGAAAGAGCTCGTCCAGCGTCCAGCGTCCGGCCAGGTCGAGGTTCTCGGGGTACCGGTCGTGGTCCTCGGCGTCATAGGCGACGTCCTCCCCTTTTCCCCGGGTTCCGTCGCCTTCCAGGACCACCGTGGTCGTCACCCGGGCGAAGCCGGTGGAAACGTCGACCGAGCGCCGCTCGACCCGGTAGCCGTCGATCCGGAGATCGAGCCCGGCAAGGCGCGGATACAGGCCGAACCTCACGGCCGGCATCGGCTCGTGGGAGGCACGGCTTACCTCTCGAGCCGGACGCGGGCGAAGCGGCGCTTCCCCACCTGGAGGAGGACGGTCGTCCCGGCAGGGAAGCGTATCCGCACATCGGTCGCCCGCTCGCCGTCCACGGATACACCGCCCTGCTCGAAGAGCCGGACCGCCTCGGAGCTGGAGGAGACGAGACCCGCCTCGCGGAGGATCCACGACAGCGGGGCGTCGGGCTCGCTGAGCGACACGGTGACCTCCCGGATCTCGTCGGGAAGGCCATGTTCCACGAACAGGCGGTCGAAGTGGGTCTCGGCGGCCGCCGCCGCCGCCGGATCGTGGTAGCGGGCGACCAGCTCCCGGGCCAGCCGGCGCTTCCAGTCGCGCGGGTTGTCGCCGTCGGCCAGCCCGCGCTCGACCTCGGCCACCGTCGCCGGCGCGGCCCCCAGAGCGAGACGGAAGTACTTCTCGATCAATCCGTCCGGGATCGACATCGTCCTGCCGTACATCTCCTCCGGCGGATCGGTGAGGCCGATCGCGTTGCCGTAGGACTTCGACATCTTCTGGACGCCATCCGTGCCTTCGAGGAGCGGCAGGGTCACGATGACCTGCGGCTCCTGCCCGAACTCGCGCTGGATGTCGCGGGCGACCAGCAGGTTGAACTTCTGGTCGGTGCCCCCCAGCTCGACGTCGGCGCCGAGGGCCACCGAGTCGTACCCCTGAGCCAGCGGGTAGAGGAACTCGTGGACCGCGATCGGCGTCCCGGCCGCGTAGCGCTGCCGGAAGTCGTCGCGCTCGAGCATCCGGGCGACCGTGTAGCGGGAGGCCAGCCGGAGCACTTCCTCGAACCCGAACTTTCCCAGCCATTCGGAGTTGTAGCGGATCGACGTGCGCTCCGCGTCGAGGACGCGGAAGACCTGCTCGGCGAATGTCCGCGAGTTCGACTCGACCTCCTCCCGCGTCAGGGGTGGCCGGGTGGCGGAGCGTCCCGACGGGTCGCCGATCATGGCGGTGAAGTCCCCGATCAGGAAGGTGACGGCGTGCCCCAGCTCCTGGAAATCGCCCAGCTTCCGGAGCGTCACCGTATGACCGACGTGCAGGTCGGGACGGGTGGGATCGTAGCCGCACTTCACGATCAGCGGCTTTCCCGTTTCCCGCGACC
>JBOHRQ010000238.1:0-2272 GCA_050732875.1 Gemmatimonadota bacterium
TGCTCGAACTTGCCGCCCTCGATCGCCGCGATCGCCTTCCGGTGGCTGCCCAAGGAGAACTCGTCCTGCTCCTCGCGGCCGATCGCCGACTTCTCGGCGGTCAGCTCGGCGTGCTTCCCCATGTGGACGCCCTCGAACGCGCACCAGAGCCCGTCCCTGATCATGGCGTCGACCAGCTTCTGGTCGCCGAACTTGATCCCCTCGCGGGCGCCCTCGACGAGAAACGGCGCGTTCGACATCGATTCCTGCCCGCCGGCCACCACACACGCCTGATCGCCGGCGCGGATCGACTGCGCGGCCAGCATGACCGCCTTGAGCCCCGAGCCGCAGACCTTGTTGATCGTCATGGCCGGCACCGTATCGGGGACGCCGCCGTAGTGGGCCGCCTGGCGGGCCGGCGCCTGGCCGCTCCCTGCCTGGACCACCTGCCCCATCACGACCTCGTCGATCGTCTCGGGATCGATGCCGGACCGGGCGACCGCCTCGCGGACCACGATCGCCCCCAGCTCCGGGGCCGTCTTCGGCGCCAGGGCGCCCAGAAACTTCCCGATCGGCGTCCGGCAGGCGCTCGCGATGACCGCCGTCCGCTGCCCGTTCTCGCTCATGAGGATGTCTCCTTTCGATTCGATATCGATGATGGAAAACGCTGGTGCTCTGTTCGGCGCGTCAGATGCTGGCAGCGCGCGGACGCGGGATCCGGCCCGTCAGCCGGCGCCACCCGGCGTGGGCAAGCTCTCGCTGGAGCCTCCGCCGCAGGGTCAGGTAGCTCTGGCGGCCCATGACGAGGTCGGCCATCACGGTCCGGATCTCGCAGCTTCCGCGGCCGAGCCCGATGACCCGTTCGATGAACGTCCGGCGATAGTACCGCTGAACGAGCCGGCTCGCCTTCGCCAGCTCGTCGCCGAACTCGCCGCGCCATTCGGCGTCGTACCTCTCCGGGGTGCCGGCCTCGAGGGCGCGTGCCCAGGCGCGGGCGGACTTGAGGGCGTAGTAGATCCCCTCACCGGTGATGGCGTCGACGAACCCGCCCGCGTCGCCCACAAGGGCCCAGTCACCGCCGCCCCGGTCGACTGCCCAGCAGTCGGGATCGGTGATCGTCGGGATGAAGGCGCCGTACCCCTTGCCCGTCTCCGGATCCAGCCCGGGGAAATAGGTCTCGAGGAGATCGAACAGCATGCGGCGCGTCTTCCGCCCCTGGCTGCCCCCGTCGTCGTCGCTTCCCCACAGGCAGAGCCCGACCGACAGGTGGTCGGGACGCGGAAAGAACCACAGATAGCCTCGCGCATCGCGGAAGAACTTGGTCTCGATCCGATCCAGTCGCGCCGGGATGAAGAGCCCGGCCGCGATCGAACGGCGGTAGCCGGGGAAGTCCGGGACGAGGAGCTCGCGCGTCTTTCCCGCAGCCCCGTCGGCCCCGATCAGCAGGTCGACCGCGGTCGATTCACCCTGCGCGTCCAGCCGCCAGCCGCCGTTCTCGCGCCCGATGTGCTGGACCTTCCGGCGGACGCGTCGGGCCCCGGCCGCCTCGGCTCTCCGCCGGACCTCTTCGTCGAAGTCGGCGCGGGCGAAGATCAGGGTCTCGCGCGGGCAGTCGAACTCCAGCGACCGGTCCTCCGGGGAGAGGAAGCGAAACCGGCTCACGCCCCGGGCGCGCGAGGCGATCTCGCCGATCCACGGGAATTCGTCCTGGGCCTTGACCGTGATGCCGCCACCGCATGGCTTCTCCCAAGGGGCGCGGTGATCGAAGAAGGTTACGTCGTGGCCCAGGCGCGCCGCCTGCCAGGCCGCGTAGGCCCCGGCGGGGCCGGCTCCGACGACTCCGATCCTCAGCCGCTCCACGGATCGCGCTCCGGGTCGGGTGCCGGCCGGCCCCGCTGGTCCAGAGCCAGATAGCACAGCGGTGTATCGGCGTCGTGAACGAAGGCGCAGAGCCACGCCTCCTCGACCGCTCGGGGAAGCAGCTGCTGTTTGGTCTCGAGCGTCGTTACCGGGTACAGGTCGTACGCCATGATCCAGGGGTACGGAAGGTGGTGCGTCGTGGGCACAAGGTCCCCCAGAAAGACGACCTTCCGCCCGCCGCCGTCGTCGACGGCGATCGAGCAGTGGTGTTCGGTATGGCCGGGCGTGACGAGCACGGTGATGGCGCCGGCGATCGCCGAGCCGTCCTTCATCCACTCCACGCGACCGGCTTCGACCAGCGGCACGAAATCATGCTCGTTGTAGGAAGCCTGGTTCCGCGCGTGCGAGCCGATCGCCTCCTCGTACTCGCCCC
>JBOHRQ010000239.1:0-2230 GCA_050732875.1 Gemmatimonadota bacterium
GGAGGCGCCCGGGTCTCGCTCGCCGGTCCAGGGGTCACTCGACAGTCGACCACGGGGACGGAGGGCGAGTTCGCCTTCACCCGACTGCCGGCGGGCCTCTATACGGTGTCCGCGACCGTCGCGGAGGTCGGGTGCGAGCCGATCACTGCCGAGCTGGAGACGGGAGAGACGCTCACGACGAGCATCGACTGCTCAGCCGCGCAGCCCCGCACTCTGGGCACGATTACGGGAACCGTGACGGCCGGCGGGGCACCGGTCGGTGGCGCTCAAGTCACCCTCCTGCCAGCGGAATTGCGCTCTGTGCTCACCGATGCGGCGGGTCGCTTCACGTTCTCCGAGCTGAATCCGCAAACCTTCGTAGTCTTGGCCACGGCACCCGGTTTCTCATGCGAGTCCAAGAGCGTCAATGTCATGGGTCTCCAGACGGTAACGGTGAACATCTCATGCGTGGAGGACGATGGCGGGGGAGCGGGAGGTGTACCCGTGGCGCCGATGGAGGGCCCCGGAAAGATCGCCTTCGAGCGGGCCGGTCGCATCATGGTGGTCGATCCCGAAGGGCGAAGCGCATTCACCTTCATGGATGGGCTCGCAGCGTCCTGGTCCCCGGACGGGCGGAGACTCGTCTTTCAAAGACCGGGTTGCCCGGACCGGTCCGTGTATCCGTATACCGATTGCGACGACATCCGGGTGGTGAACGCCGATGGGAGTGGCCTCTCGGCCATTACGAACTCCCGGGATGCCATCGACTACGACCCTGTCTGGAGTCCTGACGGTTCCATGGTTGCGTTCATCCGGTTCGTCCACGGTATCGACGACAGCTACGTCGTCGTTGCGGATGTCGACCCTCCGTCCGCCCTGTGGTCGGAAACGGTCCTGAGCGGGTGGTGGCCGATTTCGCGACCGACGTGGTCGCCGGATGGGGCCCGCATCGCGTTCAAATGCCAGGGTGCCCCGCCCCACTGGGAAGGCGACATCTGTGTCGTACCGACGAACAGGAACCTCGGGTACTCCGCTGGCTCTGTTGGCTCCAGCAATCCGAACAAGATCACGACCGATACCTGGACCGATTCCGATCCAGCCTGGAGTCCCGACGGTACTCGGATCGCGTTCACCACGAATCGAAACGCGAACCAAAGCTACATCGCGCTCATGAACCCCGATGGGAGTGGTTTCGCTCCCCTCGTTCCCGGTCGTTTTCCCGCCTGGTCTCCGGATGGAACCAGGATCGTGTTCGTGGGTGGAGCGGACGGGCCGGGACTGTACGTGGTGAACGTTGACGGCAGCGGTCTCATCCGAATCACCAACGACGCCGCCGACAACGCGCCTTCATGGGGGCGCTGACGCCGGCCGCCGACTCTCGCACGACCTCGCGGGGTGCGCGCCGCCCTTTGCTACCGCGGCCGAAGCCCCAGGCGTCTCTTCAGCGGTTCGAACCGCGAATCGTAGTGGAGGTCGTTGAACAGGGGGAGCATGAGGTCACGAGTGATCGAATTCTCGTCCACCGCCTTGTCGAGCCAGGCGAAGGCCTGGTCGTAATCCCTCAGCCCGGTGTACACGACTGCGACCCCGAACGCGCCGTGGCTGTACTTCTGCCCGGTCAGCAGATCCGATAGGACGGCCGTGGCCTCCTCCCTCCGACCCGCGCGGGCCAGCGCGTAGCCCAGGAAGGCCGGTGCCGACCCGGCCGAGTTCTCTTCCGCCCAGCGGAGCTCCGCGATCGCCTCCGGCCATTTCTCCTGAATCGCATGACACTGCCCGATGATCAACCCTGCGTAACCGGCGCCGACCTCCCTGAGCGGGTGGAGCAGAGGCAGAGCCTCGTTGCATCGGCCATTCACCAGGAGCGCGCGCCCCACCTCCCTGATGGCTATGCGGGAGAAGGGATCGTTCTCCAGCGCCAGCCGGGCTTCCGCCAGTTGCTTGGCGGGCGTGCCGGTCCACAGGTAGAGATGGGCCAGGCCTTCGTGAGCATGGGAGTGCGGGTCGAGGGCGATCGCGCGCTTGAACTCCGCCTCCGCCGTCGAGAAGTCCTTTTGAATCAGATGGACCCAACCCAAGGCCTCGTGGCCCTCAGCCAGCGAGTCCTCCAGAGCAACGGCCCTCCGTGCCGCGCGCTCCGCGTCCGCCTCGAACTCCCGTCGGTCGGGCCCGGGGCTCATGAGAATGTACGTTCGCGCCAGACCCGCATAGGCGGCGGCGTAGGTCGTGTCGGCCGCGATCGCCCGCTGGA
>JBOHRQ010000240.1:0-2230 GCA_050732875.1 Gemmatimonadota bacterium
TCACTCCGTTGTCGCCGAGGCGTCGGAACTCGAGCGGGAGGTCGGGATCGGCATGCGCGAAGTGGAGCGCGTGGCCGAGCTCGTGGAGGAAGGTGGCGTAGTCGTCGTATCCGCCGTAGGGACGGAGCACGAGCTTGACCTCGTCCGGTACCCGGATCGGAGAGCAGAACGCCCGCGGGGCTTTGGTCGGCCGTTCCTCGAGGTCGTACTCGATCCGCCCGTCGGCCCGCGGGTCCAGTCCCATCGCCTCGACCATCCCGCTGATCCGCGGCACCATCCGGTCGCCCTCGAAGGCGCTCAGGTACTCCGACCCGTAGAGGAGCCGCGCCAGGTCGTGCCCGTGCAGCTCCCGGCGCCGGACACCGGGCAGATTGCGCCGCGTGTACCAGCGGAGGAGATCCTCGTGGGCGGCTTCGGTCTCGGCGAGGAGCCGGTCGGTCGCCTCGGCCAACCCGTCGAAGTCGACACCCGAGAGGATCTCGCAATAACGATCGTAGGTCGTGTCGAGCAGCTCCTCGGCGACCTCATGGCTGCGCTCGAAGGTCCTCCGCAGGAGGGGCGTGAGCCGCTCCGAGACGATCGCCAGGCGCGCCTCCTCCAGGCGCTCACGCCGGCCGCGTTCGGGCTCGCGACGGATCTCGAGCGGCAGCCGCCGGTACTCGATCTCCGCGCCGTCAACCTCGGCCGTGGCGGTCCCTTCCAGCGCCAGCGTCTCGTCAGCCAGCTCTCTGGTGCGGTGCCCCTCGATGCCTTCGGCCAGGAACTCGCGGAGGAAACGGTTGCGACGGTCCTCGGAAGAGCCGTTCCGTGGCGGATCGACACGCTGAAAGTTGTCGGGGGCGAAGAGGCCCGTGTGACGCTCGTAGATCTCGCTCAGGCGGCGGGCGGGCTCGAGGCCGGCCAGGATCTCGTACTGCGTCCGCTCAAGGGCCTCGAGGAAGACCTCGATCTCGGGGCGCAGCCGCTCGAGGCGCGCCGATCCCTCGACACACGGGGAATCAGCGCGTGTAATTGGGGGCCTCCTTGGTGATCGTCACGTCGTGGGGGTGGCCCTCGAGGAGCCCGGCCATGGTGACCCGCACGAACCCGGTGTCGCGGCGCAGCGCCTCCAGATCGCCGGTGCCGCAGTAGCCCATGCCCTGGCGCAGGCCCCCCACCATCTGGAAGATGGTCTCGCTCACCGGACCCTTGTACGGAACCCGCCCTTCGATCCCTTCGGGCACGAACTTCTTCTCGTCGACCGGCTGCTCCTGGAAGTAACGGTCCCCCGAGCCCTCGGCCATCGCCGCCACCGAGCCCATGCCGCGATAGACTTTGAACGTGCGCCCCTCGAGGAGCATGGTCTCGCCCGGGCTCTCCTCAGTCCCCGCGAACAGGGACCCCATCATGACACAGGACGCGCCCGCCGCCAGCGCCTTGACGATGTCGCCCGTGTAGCGCACGCCGCCGTCGGCGATCAGCGGAACGCCGGCCTCGAGGCAGACCTCCGCGCACTCCAGGATCGCAGTGAGCTGCGGCACGCCGATCCCGGCGATGATGCGGGTTGTGCAGATGGATCCGGGCCCGATGCCGACCTTGACCGCGTCGACCCCGCGCTCGACCAGCGCGCGAGTGCCCTCGGCGGTGGCCACGTTGCCGGCGGCGAGCTGGATGTCGGGATGACGCTCCCGGACGGCCGCCACCATCTCGAGGACGCCCTTGGAATGCCCGTGCGCGGTGTCCACGACCAGCACGTCGACGCCGGCCTCGACCAGCGCGTCGGCGCGGTCGAGGGTCTCCTGGCTCGTACCCACCGCCGCGGCGACCCGGAGCCGACCCTGCTCGTCCTTGGAGGCGCGCGGGAACAGACGCCGCTTCAGGATGTCGCGCACCGTGATCAGGCCCTTGAGCCGCCTCCCTGCGTCGACGATCGGGAGCTTCTCGATCTTGTTCTCCCCCATCAAGCGCTCGGCCTGCTCGAGGGTGGTCCCCAGCGGGGCCGTGACCAGGCGTTCCTCACCGGTCATCACCTCGCGGACGACGCGGCGCGGATCGGTTTCGAACAGGAGATCGCGGTTGGTGATGATGCCGAGGAGCCGGCCCCCGTCCTCGATCACGGGGACTCCCGAGATCCCGTAGCGGTTCATGAGCCGCCTCGCCTCACCGATCGGCCGGTCGGGCCCCAGCGTGACCGGGCTCTGGATCAAGCCGCTCTCCGAGCGTTTGACCCGGTCCACCCGATCGGCCTGCT
>JBOHRQ010000241.1:0-2225 GCA_050732875.1 Gemmatimonadota bacterium
ATCCTTCCCTTTGCCAGTCCAGGGGCGGACAGCGGTGACGAGTATCTGGCCCACGGGCTCTCCGAGGAGATCTTCGCCCGCGCGTCCCGGCTCGAGGGCGTCCACGTGATCGCCCCCGCATCCGCCTCGCGCTTCCGGAGCGACCCCGAAAGCATGGAGAGGATCGCGACGGAGCTGGGTGTCTCGGCCGTCGTTCAAGGCAGCGTCCGGCGAGCCGGAGACTCGCTACGGGTCGCCGTGCAGCTGCTCGACACCCGCGCCGGGACGCCCCTCTGGTCGGGCAACTACGAGCGATCCCTGGACGACCTCCCGGCGATCGGCGACGACATCATCTCCCAGATCGCCGAGGTCTTCGACGTGCATGCTGCCGGGACCCGGACCGCCGCACCGGCTCCGCCACGCGAAGCGTACGAGTCCTACCTGAAGGGACGCTATTTCTGGAACCGCAGGACCGCCGAGGGACTACGCCGTGCCATCGCGTACTTCAAGGAGGCGATCGAGATCGCCCCCGATTACGCGCAGGCCCACACCGGGCTCGCCGACGCGAACCTCCTGCTCGTCGAGTACGCTGGGGTCCCGCCCCGCGAGGCGGCGGCCGTCGCCAGGAAAGCGGTCCTCAGGGCCCTCGAGATCGACGACTCCCTGGCCGGCGCCCACGCCTCGCTGGGAGCCATCCATTTCTTGTTCGACTGGGATGCCGAAGGAGCCGACGGATCCTTCGGTCGCGCGCTGCAGCTGACTCCCGGATACGCCACCGCCCACCACTGGTTCGCCCTTCATCTCGCGGCCTGCCGGCGGTTCGACGAAGCGCTTTCCGAGATCCGCCTGGCCCAGCGGGGAGATCCCCTCTCGCCGATCCTCTATGCGGCGGCGGGTTGGATCGCCTACGGCGCGGGCCGCTCCGAGATGGCCATCACCGAGGCCCAGCGGTCCTTCGAGCTCGATCCCGATTTCGCCCAGGGGCACCTGATTCTGGGCCTGGCGCGGCTCCGGATGGGACAGACCGACCCGGCGCTGGGCGCGCTCGAGCGGGCGGTGGCGATGAGCGGCCAGCAGCCGCGCGTCCTGGGGCTCCTCGGCTACGCGTACGGGTTGGCCGGAGAGACCGGCGCCGCCCGCGCCGTTCTGGATCAGCTGGATGTCCTCGCCGAAAGCTCGTACGTACCCGCCAGCCGCGTCGCTCTCGTGCACGGCTCGCTCGGTGACACCGACCGGATGCGAACGTGGCTCGACCGGGCGATCGAGGAAAGAGACATGCTCCTTCCGTATGCCGACGCGCTTCTCGCCGATCGACCGGATCTGGCCGCAATCCTCGAAGAAACGGGCTTCTCCTACCGACCAGCCTCTGTCTGATGGCAAGAATCGGGGGCCGAGACCGGCCCCCGACGCGGTTCGGAGGGAAGATTGCCGGAGCTAGAAGGCCGGCAGCGGGCTGGGCAGACCGTTCAGCGGCGCGGTGCCGGCCGCGGGTCGCGGCTCCGCCGGACGCGGCCCTCCCAGCATGAGCCTGGTGAACTGGCCCCAGAGCCAGGCGAGTCCGTTGAACGCGTGAAGCACGAGGGGGAGCAGCGCGAGGCCGATCAGCGAAACGAGCAGGAACTCCCATCGGGCCTCGGGACGCCACGTCCACAGATTGACGTCGCCGCCGAAGGCGTCCACGAGCGGGGCCCCGATCAGGGCCAGCGTGACCGAGCCGGCCACG
This sequence comes from Gemmatimonadota bacterium, assembly GCA_050732875.1. Taxonomy (GTDB): domain Bacteria; phylum Gemmatimonadota; class Gemmatimonadetes; order JACCXV01; family JAHWKZ01; genus DASRVA01. The sequence continues at coordinate 1,703 of JBOHRQ010000241.1, forward strand.
ACGACGACCAGCCAGCTCGCCAGCCCGAGCGGGAACTTGGCGAGGAGATAGATGAGGCCCGTCCAGGTCGTCCGATTCCGAAGCGCCGCCTTGAGATAGCGGGCCACGCTCTCGCCATCGCGCCACGCTGTATGACCGGGCACGATCGGCACGTTCAGGATGTGGATCGCCAGGAGCCGCTCGAAGGCCCCCAGCCACTGAGCGGCCAGCACAAGGAGCAGCAGCAGGACCGCACCGATCAGGAGGATGAACAGACCCACCCCCAGCGACCCACCGACGACATAGAAGAGGAAGTAGGCGAGACCGAGGGGGAAGCCCAGGACGAGGTACAGGATGTTGAGGTACGACTGGCGCCAGGTCACGACGCCCAGGAACCCTCGCAACGGATCGGTTCCCATGACGGCATACGGGCTGATCTTCATCGCTCCCTCCTTCCGAGGATCTGCCGGCCCTACGGGGCCGTCGGAGCTTCGGTTTCAACCCTGTTCACTGGCGGGCGGCCCGCGGGCTGACTACCCTCCGG
>JBOHRQ010000242.1:0-2218 GCA_050732875.1 Gemmatimonadota bacterium
TCGAAGCCGCGCTGGAGCCCCTGGACGTCGCGCATTACTTCGAGCGCGTGAACGGCACCACGCTGGCCACGGTGACCCATCCCGAGCCGCCGCCCGTCCCGCGGGAGTGGCCGCTGAACCTGGCTCTGTTCCTGGCCACGGTCGTCACCACGCTTTGGGCCGGAGCGATCATGGAGGGTGCGCCCCTCGACTTCTTCCTGCGGGACCCGGGCGGGTTCGCGCTGGGGATTCCCTTCTCGGCATCGCTGTTGGGGATCCTGACGGCCCACGAGCTGGGTCACTACGTGGCGGCCCGGCGCTACGGACTGAACGTGTCGCTGCCCTTCTTCATCCCGCTGCCTTTCCCTCCCATCGGGACGCTGGGCGCGGTGATCAAGATGCGGACCCCGATCTACACCCGGCGCATGTTGCTCGATGTCGGCGCCGCGGGACCCATCGCCGGCATGGTGGTGGCGATCCCGGTGGCCATCGTCGGGATCCTGGGATCGCCCGTGCTCCCGATCGAGGGGGATGGAGGGATACGGCTCGGCGAGCCGCTCCTGTTTCAGGCGCTGGTGGCCGTGTTCGCCCCGGCGCATCCGTCAACCCACGACCTGTACCTGAACTCGATCGCCTTCGCGGGCTGGATCGGGTTCTTCGTGACCGCGTTGAACATGCTGCCGCTCGGCCAGCTCGACGGCGGGCACGTGCTGTACGCACTTCTTGGACGCGGCCAGCACCGGATCGCCTGGCTCTTCTTCCTGGCCCTTCTCGTCATGGGCTGGTGGTGGCAGGGCTGGTACCTGTGGGCGTTCCTCGTCCTGATCGTGATCCGCGTCAAGCACCCGCCGGTCCTCGATCCTCAGATCGATCTCGACCTCCGGCGTCGCCTCGCCGGCTGGCTGGCCGTGCTGCTCTTCGTCGGCTGCTTCGTACCCGTGCCGTTCGCGCTGGTATAGGAGCCCCAAGGCTTTCGTTCGAGAAGCCCGGAACGCCGGTGGGTGCGGGGGAGTGGTCGACGGACGATGGAGGCGTGCGGGTGGGGCCCTGCCGGCGCCGTTAAAACTGATCCGAATGAGTCAGGACGCTCCACGAAGGTGTGCCATGCCGCTGGGAAATCCCGGTCCGCGCGCCCCACCGGCGCCGGCAGGGCCCCCACCCGCACGCCCCAGCAACCGACCCACGACTCATCCGTCCCACCGTCGCACCACCAGTGCCGAGTTTTTCGACCCGAACGCGATACAGTTCACGACCGCCGTTTCGAGGTCGGCTTCGCGCCCCTCGTTCGCCACGTAATCGAGATCGCACGCCGGATCGGGCGTCTCGTAGTTGACGGTGGGCGGGAGCCAGCCCGCCCGCAGGGCTTCGACCGTCTCCACCATGCCGGCCGCGCCGCAGGCCCCTTGCGGGTGCCCGATCATCGACTTGAGCGCCGACGTCGCCAGGCCGTCGGCGTGGCCGTCGAAGGCGAGGCGGACGGCGCGCGACTCGATCCTGTCGTTGAGCTCGGTCGCGGTCCCGTGGAGGTTGACGTAGTCGATCGCTTCGTACGCGACTCCCGCGTCATCCAACGCCATGGAGATCGCGCGGCCGGCCTCTTCGCCGGTCGGCTCCGGCTGCACCCGGTGGTAGGCGTCACAGGTGCTTCCGTATCCGAGCACTTCGGCCAGGATCGGAGCGCCTCGACGACGGGCGCTCGAGAGCTTCTCGAAGAGGAGCATCCACGCTCCCTCGCCCATCACGAACCCGTCGCGGTCGGCGTTGAAGGGGCGTGAGGCGCGCGCAGGGTCGCCGTTGCGGGTGGTCATCGTCCCCATCCGGCAGAAGCCGGCCATGATGCCGGGCACGATGCACGCCTCGGCCCCGCCGGTGAGGATCCGGTCCGCCCAACCGCTCCGCAGCGTTAGCAGGGCGTAGCCCATGGCGTCCGACGCCGACGTGCAGCCGGTCGAGATCACGTGGCTCATCCCGCGCAGGTTGAAGGCCATCGAGATCTCGCTCGACAGCATGCCCACGAAGGTCGCCACGATCCCGTACGGGCTCACCTTGCGGTACCCGTCCCGGAAGAAGACCTCGTACTGCTCTTCACCGAAGGCGATGCCGGCCGCGCCAGTGCCCACGATGACGCCGGTCCGGCGGCGGGCGTCGTCGTCCATCCGATCGGCGTCGATTCCGGCGTCGGCGAGCGCCTCGGCGGCGGCGGCGAGCGACATCGCCACCACACGCATCCCGTAGCGCC
>JBOHRQ010000243.1:0-2215 GCA_050732875.1 Gemmatimonadota bacterium
TGGCTGGGGAGGCAGGAGTCGAACCTGCAACCACCGCGTTAACAGCGCGGCGCTCTGCCAGTTGAGCTACTCCCCAGCGCGGATCGGATCGTGGCGGCTTGAGCGCCGGCAGCCGGACGGCCGTCTGTCCATGGCATAAACTATACCCGTCACCGGTCTGCCACGACCGAGCCCCACTCCCCGATCCGGAGACGTCAGTATGACCCGCGCCCGCGCGCTCCCGACCCTCGCCACGGCCCTCGCCGTCGCGCTGCTGACTCCCCCGATCCTCTCCGCCCTGGCGCAGGTGGCGGTCACCGGCTGTGGGTGCTGGAGCTGACGGGCGAGCCCAGGGCGCAGTTTCCGGCGGAGTAGAGTGGGGCCCGCCCGGCCCCATGCCGATTCGTCGCCGTGAGCCGTCGCGGCTGCGTTCCGTGACCAGCTTTCGCGCAGGGAGGGGTGAAGGAAATCGACTCCGGACCTTGCAGCGAAAGGATCTGGTCATGGATTGCCTTAGGTATGCGATCGGCACCGCCACCGCGGTGCTCATGCTCGGGCTCGCGGGATGCAACGACGACGATCCGGGTCCCGGTCCGATGGAGCCCGAGCCCCCCGAGGGGCCCACGATCACCGTCGTCGCGACCGGGCTGCGCTTCCCCACGGGCATCGAGCTCGACGATCAGGGTCGCATCTGGGTCGCTGAGGAGGGGACGGGCCCCATGGAGAGCCGGATCTCGGTCATCACCCCGGATGGCGAGGTCCACACGGTCATCGACGGCCTGGCCTCCAACTTCGTGCAGGGCAGCCCGCAGGGAGTCCATCACCTCGTTCTGAGGGACGGCGAGATCTGGGCCACACAGGGGCTGGGCGAGGAGTCGCCCGAAGGGAACCTTCTCCGGATCGACGTCTCCGGGTTCACGCCCGGCGACCCCCCGCTGACGATGGCCGATGTGGTCGTCGAGGACGTCGGGACGTTCGTCCTCGCCGCCGATCCGACGGGCACGGCTCAGACCAACATCTACGACCTCGTTTTCGGGCCGAGCGGCGATCTGTTCATCACCGACGCATCCGCCAACGCGGTGCTCCGCAGGGAGGCGGACACGGGTGCCCTCAGCGTGCTGGCCGTGCTGCCGCCCGTGCCGAACGATACCGGCGTCGGGCCGCCGATGATGGAGCCGGTCCCGACCGGCATCGTCTTCGAGGGGGGTCGACTCCTCGTCACCGCGTTCCCGGGATTCCCGTTCCCCGATGGGGCCGCTCGGGTCTACGCGGTCGACCTGGCGGGGAACGTCTCGGTCTTCCAGGACGGACTCACCGGCGCGGTAGACCTGACGCTCGACACCGCCGGCCGGCCGGTAGTCCTCCAGCACGCCCGTGGCTTCCAAGCGGACTTCCTGCCGTTGACGGGCAGCGTGGTCCGGCTACTCAGCGGCGGGGCCACCGAAACTCTGGTCGAGGAACTCCTGTACCCGGCCGGGATCCATTTCGCCCCCAACGGCGATTTCTACGTCACGGAGCAAATCCCTGAAGGTATACTGCTACGCGTGACCCCCTGATGAATCACTCCCCCAGACCGAGCCGATCGAGGAGATCTGCGTAGCGGGGGTCGCCACGGAGAGGATCGAAGACGGGCTCCTGTCTGAGGAATACCATCTGCCAGGCCCGGCCCTCGTAGGCCACCTGCAGCCACTCGAACGCGGCATCGAGGTCACCGAGCCCGCTGTGGATCCCGGCGATCACCATGGGCGAGCTGTCGCCCGGCTCGTGAGCGTCGGTCCTCTCCTCCAGTACCCGCCGAGCCTCGGCGTGCCGACCGGCGCGCGCGTATACGTACCCCAGCAGCCCGACCTCCGGAGAACGCGGGTAGGCGGCCTGGAAGCTCTGCATCGCAGCGATCGCCTCCGCGTGTCGTCCCGCCTGGGAGTGGGCCAGGCCGAGGTAGAGCTGGGCGACGAACTGAGGCCCCAGTTCGAGCGTTTCGCGGAAGCTGTCGATCGCCTCGTCGTACCTCCGCGCCAGGTAATAGGCGCGCCCTTCGTCAGCTCGGGCGAGCTGGGACAGGGGATCGACCTCCCGCGCCCGCCGAGTCATCTCCAGCGCCTCGGCGGTTCGACCCAGGTTCGCCAGAAGCTCGCTGTACCAGTAGCGGGCGGCCACGTAATCGGGGTCCAGCTCGATCGCTCGGCGGAAGGCTCGCTCGGCCCCCTCCCAGTCCCAGTAGTAGTCGGCGAGGACT
>JBOHRQ010000244.1:0-2200 GCA_050732875.1 Gemmatimonadota bacterium
GGCGAGGAGTTCGTGCTCCACCAGGTGCCGTCCGGGATCCTGCATCCGGACAAGGAGTGTCTGCTGGGGAACGGCGTCGTCCTCGACGCGGGCGAGTTCTTCCACGAGATCGATCTGCTCGAGGCCCGCGGAATCGACGCCGAGCGTCGGGTGTGGGTCTCGAACCGGGCCCACCTGCTGCTGCCTTATCACAAGGCCCTCGACGCGGCGGCCGAGGATCGCCGCGGTGCGGGTGCGATCGGCACGACCGGCCGCGGGATCGGTCCCGCCTACGAGGACAAGATCGCCCGGATCGGGGTGCGGGTCGCCGATGTCACCGATACCGAGCGGCTGCGGAAGCGGATCGCGGCGAACCTGGAGGCCAAGGCCGCGCAGCTCGCGCCCGGTCCCGAGGGTTCTTCCGGGGCCGGTAACGAATCTCTCTCCGTCGACGAGATCGTGGCCGGGATCCTCGCTTATCGGAATCGGCTTCTCGCGCGCTCCATCGACGTCTCCCAGAAGGTGGCCCGGGACCTCGCGGCGGGACGCCGATTTCTGCTCGAGGGCGCCCAGGGCTCCCAGCTCGACATCGACCACGGCACCTATCCCTATGTGACCTCGTCCAGCACCACCGCCGGGGGCGCGGTGATCGGGATGGGGATCGGGCCGAAGTTCATCGACGACATCGTCGGCGTGGTGAAGGCGTACACGACGCGGGTCGGGAACGGGCCCCTGCCGACCGAGGTCGAGAGCCCGCTCCAGGAGCGTCTCCGCGAGGCGGGCGGCGAATACGGGGCGACCACCGGTCGTCCCCGGCGCTGTGGCTGGTTCGACGCCGTCGTCGTGCGCTACGCGGCGCGCGTCAACAGCCTGACCGAGCTGGCCGTGACCAAGCTCGACGTGCTGGACGGATTCGAGAAGATCCTCCTCTGCACCGGCTACCGGTCGTCCGATTCGGACGGCGGGGACGCGCTGGACGAGTTCCCGGCCGACCTGGGCCTGCTGGATCGCTGCGAGCCCATCTACGAGGAGCACGCCGGCTGGGAGGCCCGGACCGGCGCGGCGCGGTCGTGGGACGGGCTGCCAGGGGCCGCGCGGACCTACCTGGATCGGGTTCAGGAGCTGGTCGGGGTCCCGATCCACAGGGTGTCGGTGGGGCAGTCGCGGGAGCAGATCCTGGAGCGGGCTTGATCCCTCCCGGGCGGGATGCATCGATCGACGATCGGGCCAAGGCCCCTGACGATGGGGGCCTCGCGATCCTAGGGCCGAGGAGAGGCCTCGTCCCGCAGCAGCGACGCGCTCATCTCCGAGCCCGCGCTTCCGCCGACCAGCGTGGGCGGGACGAACTCCGGCGCCGCCCATTCCCGCAGCTCGCGATCCGACTCCCGCCAGGCCTGCTCGAAGAGCGTCCGCAGCATCCGGGCGGTTCCGGCGTCGTCCTGCGCCTCGAGGGCCACGGCGAGGTGCAGGGCGCCCAGGTTCGAGAGCAGGTCGTCCTCGTAGAGGGACCGGAAATAGACGCCCGCCTCCAGCGGCCGGCCGCGGTCGTACGCCAGCCGGCCGAGCCACATCCGGAGGGTCGTGTTCACCATCCAACGCTCCGGGGCCCGTCCCATCGCCTCCGTCCGGGCTGCCGACAGCTCGGTCGCGGCGCTCTCGGGATCGCCGCGCCGCCACAGGGCGTAGCCCACGAGCCCGCGTGCGGTGCCGGCCCAGAAACGGCTGGCGACGGGATCCCCCTCGGCGACCGCCGTTTCCGAGAGCCGCGCGAGCCGCTGGACCGCCGTCTGGTGGTCGGACCAGCGGCCCCGGTCGGCCGCCCATGCTCCGGCGAAGAACACATCCGCGCGGGTGGTGTCCACGGCACCCGGGGCGAGGGCCCGCTCCAGAACGCGAACGGGGATCGGCATGCCCGCCGCCCGTCCCAGATAGGAGGCGCCGGCGCGATAGCCGTCCATGCGCTCGTCCGACAGATAGTCCAGCGCGTCGTCCAGGCGACCGGTGCCCAGACCGTTGAAGTAGAGAAAGAGCGTCTCCAGCTCGCCGCGGCTTCCGGACATCACCCGGACGGCGCTGAGGACCTCGCGCTGCTGCGCGAGGAAGCGGGGATGCCACAGGTAGTTGAGCGCGATATGGCGCGCCGAGCGCGGGGTGAGCCGGGCGACCGCGGCGAGGGCCTCCGACCGGGCTGCAGGCGAGCCGAAGGCGATGTCGAACGCCA
>JBOHRQ010000245.1:0-2194 GCA_050732875.1 Gemmatimonadota bacterium
CCTGCTACCGCTCGCTCACCGAGGCGGTGCGGAGGGACGAGGCGATCTCGCCCGCCGCCGAGTGGCTGATCGACAACTTCTTCCTGGTGGACGATCAGGTCCGGATCATCCGCGATGCCCTGCCCGCGGACTACTACCACGAGCTGCCCAAGATCCGCTCCGGCCACCTGGCCGATTACCCCCGCGTCTACGGGCTGACGTGGGCGTTCGTGGCACACACCGACAGTCGCTTCGACTCGCATCTGCTCGAACGCTTCGTGCGGGTGTACCAGGAGATCACGCCCCTCACCATGGGCGAGCTCTGGGCGGTGCCGATCTCCCTGCGGCTCGTCCTGATCGAGAACCTGCGCCGGATCGCCCTCCAGGTGGTGCGTTCCCGGGAGGCCCGCGCCGAGGCCAACGCGCTCGCCGACCGGCTGCTCGAGGCGTCCGTGGGAGATCCCGATGACGATCTGGCGGCGCTGGAGCCCTACGGGACGAAAGCGCTCGACAGCCCCTTCGCCGTGGCGCTCGTGCAGCGGCTGCGCGAGAGCGACCCCGCGGTGATGCCGGCCCTGGGATGGCTCGAGGAGCGCCTCTCGGAGAAAGGCACGACCTCGGAAGACGTCGTGCGGCGGGAGCACATGAGCCAGCTCGCCGCCCATGCGACGATCGTCAACGTCTTTACCAGCCTGCGTCAGATTGCGGCCTACGACTGGCGGGAGTTCTTCGAGAGCGTGAGCCTGGTCGAGCGCGCGCTCCGGCGCGACCCCACGCGGATCTATCCCCAGATGGACTTCGTCACTCGCGACACCTACCGGCATGCGGTCGAGGAGCTGGCGCGCGGCTCGCGGTGGTCCGAGCTGGAGGTGGCCGAGCGTGTCCGGGAGCGGGCCGCGGGCGAAAACGGAGGTGAGGAGAACCGGATCCGGCGTCATCTCGGCTACTGGCTGATCCGCGGCGGCCGGCGCGAACTGGAGAAGGAGCTCGAGTTCCGGGCGCCGATCTCGAGCTGGCTCCGACGGGCGTTCCTGGCGGCGGCGACGCCGGGTTATCTGGGCACGATCGCGCTGGTGAGCGGGCTCCTGGTGGCGCTCCTGATCGTGTACCTGGCTCAGCTCGGCGTGGGCCCCGTGGTGCTGGCCGTGCTGGCCCTGCTCTCGCTCGTACCGGCGAGCGATCTGGCGATCGCGCTCGTCCAGCGCGACGTGATCGAGCTGCTCGAGCCCAGGCGCCTGCCCAAGCTGGATTTCCGCTCGGGGATCCCCGAGTCCTGCTCGACCCTGGTCGTCGTCCCGACCATCCTGACCGATGTCGGGGGAGTCCGTCAGCAGGTCGAGCGGCTCGAGCGGCAGTACCTCGCCACCGCCCGCGGGCACATCGCCTACGCGCTTCTCAGCGACTGGAGGGACGCGGAGGCCGAGGAGCTCCCCGCCGACGATCAGCTGCTGGCGGTGGCGGCCCGCGAGCTGAGCGAGCTCAACGAGCGCTACGGACCCCGGCCCGACGGGGGCCCGAGGTTCCTCCTGCTCCACCGGCGGCGGGTCTGGAACCCCGTCGAGGGCGCCTGGATGGGCTGGGAGCGCAAGCGCGGGAAGATCGACGAGCTCAACCGTCTCCTGCGGGGCGGCGGCGACACGACCTACATCCCGCGCGCGGACGGCCTGACCGACGTCCCCTCCAACGTGCAATACGTCCTCACCCTCGACGCCGATACGCGCCTTCCCCTGGAGGCCGGCGAGCAGCTGGTCGGCGCGATGGCGCATCCGCTCAACCGGCCGTGGGTGGATCCGGAGAGGCAGCGGGTGACGCAGGGGTACGGGATCCTGCAGCCCCGGGTCACGCCGATCCTGCCGCCGGCCGACGAGACGACCCTCTACCACAAGATCTGGTCGGGCCCGACCGGGCTCGACCCGTACGTGGCGGCGGTCTCCGACGTCTACCAGGATCTCTTCAACGAGGCGTCCTATGTAGGCAAGGGCATCTACGAGGTGGACGCGTTCGCTGCCGCGCTCGAGGACCGCGTGCCCGAGAACACCCTCTTGAGCCACGACCTCTTCGAGGGATGCTTCGCCCGCGCCGGGCTGATCACCGACGTCGAGGTGTTCGACGAGTTCCCCACTCATTACGAGACGAGCGCCCGGCGGGTGCATCGCTGGGCGCGCGGCGACTGGCAGCTGCTGCCCTGGATCGTGGGCGACCCGCCGCCGGTGAA
>JBOHRQ010000246.1:0-2175 GCA_050732875.1 Gemmatimonadota bacterium
GCCACAGCGACGCCATCGTAGGCTTGCGTCTTCCCTAAGTCACCGCGACAATCCGAAAGCTCAGCGCACGACCGGACCCGGATCCTTCCCAGGAGGCCAGCCATGTCTTCCGACCGCGTCACCTTCCCCGGCGCTTCTGGCGACGAGCTGGCGGCCCGGATCGAGCGCCCGGCGGGCGAGCCCGTCGCCTGGGCGCTCTTCGCCCACTGCTTCACCTGCTCCAAGGACCTCCGCGCGGCGCGCGAGATCACCCGTACGCTGGCCGGCCGCGGCTTCGCCGTCCTGCGCTTCGATTTCACCGGGCTGGGGGAGAGCGAGGGCGACTTCGCCGACACCAACTTCTCGTCCAACATCGAGGATCTGGTGGCGGCCGCCGACTGGCTGCGGAAGGAGCACGCCGCCCCACGGCTCCTGGTCGGCCACAGCCTGGGCGGCGCGGCCGTGCTGGCGGCGGCGGGCCGGATCGAAGAAACCGCGGCGGTCGCGACGATCGGAGCCCCCAGCGAGACCGAGCATCTCCGTGAGACGATCCTTGAGGAAGCGCCGGAGCTGGAAGGGACAGACGAGGCCGAGGTCCAGCTCGCGGGCCGCTCATTCCGGATCCGCCGCCAGCTTCTCGAGGATCTCGCCGGGCAGAGCCTGGAGACGGCGATTGCCGGGCTCGGGACACCCCTATTCGTCCTCCACGCCGCCGACGACGAGATCGTTCCGATCGATCACGGCCGGCGGATCTTCGACGCCGCGAAGGATCCCAAGGCGTTCGTGTCGCTGGACGCCGCCGACCACCTGCTCACCAACCCGCGCGACGCGGCCTTCACCGGCGAGATCCTGGCCTCGTGGGCGGAGCGCTACGTGACGGATGCGCGCCGCCCCGCGGGGCGGGTCGGCGTCGAGACCCCCGGCGAGCCGGGCGAGGTGGCGCTCCTCGGCGGCCGCGGCTACACGGTCGAGATCGCGACCGCGCGCCACCGTCTCCACGCCGACGAGCCCGAGGAAAAGGGCGGGACCGACCGCGGGCCCAACCCGTACGAGCTCCTGCTGGCCGCGCTCGGCGCCTGCAAGGCGATCACCGTCCGCATGTACGCCGATCGCAAGGGATGGCCTTTGCTGCGAACGATCCTCCGTCTCGGCCACGACCGGATTCACGCCGAGGACTGCGCCGACTGCGAAACGAAGGAGGGGAGGATCGACGAAATTTCGGCCGAGCTTCAGTTCGTCGGGCCGTTGTCGGAGGGCCAGCGCGCCAAGCTCCTCGAGATCGCCGACAAGTGCCCCGTCCACCGGACGCTGAGCGGGGAAATCAAGATCCGGAGCCGGCTCAAGGAGGAGGCGAGCGCTCCTCCAGCATGACCTCGAGAATCCTCAAGTGGTCGATGTCCCGCGGCCGCCCGCTCGCCCGTTTGGCGTCGATCAGGGCCGTTAGCGCGAGCACCCGGAACGCCACGCCATCCACCTCCACCTCCTCGCTCCTGGCCAGGCAGTCTTCATAGTCGCCCACCCCGGCAACCAGGCGCAGCAGATCGAGGTCTCCGACATCGGTTGACAGGGTCAGCAGCTCGTGATCGCGCAGGGTTCGCGCGTCCATGATGAAGGGGAGACCGGGTTCGATGCCGCGGGGATATCCGTTCAGGGAGGCGAGGAGCGCGGCCAGTTTCTGGCGATTGTCCTCGCTCGATTCGTAGCAGATATCGACGTCCTGAGTGACCCAGACGGCACCCTGCGCAACCGCCGCGACACCGCCGATCACGACGAAGCGGATCTTCGCTTCGACCAGACGGCCGACGGTCGCGAACAGCCCCCGCTGATCCTCAGCTCGCGGGTTACGTTCGCCAGGTGGGTGCGCTGTCATGATTGCGTGCCGTGCGAGGCCGATCGGCGCGCACGGGGAGCCCGCCTTTTCAGCTTCTCGACGAACTCACGATCCCGGTCGAGTCGACGAAGGCGCTCGGCGGGAGTGAGCCGCAGGTTGGCCCGGACGAGATCGACGTCGATCCCGTACTCCCGCGCCCGCTCCGCGGCGCGACGACTCGGCTTGTCGGGAGGACGTCCGCGGCGGCGGGGGGAATAGTGTGTGCGGGCCCGCGACAGCCGGACCGCGAAGTCGGACAGATACCGCTCCAGATCGACCACGATCGTCAACCCTCCGTCGGCGAACTCCAGGCTCGCGGTTGGCGC
>JBOHRQ010000247.1:0-2164 GCA_050732875.1 Gemmatimonadota bacterium
TGGTCTTCGAGCCGGAGATGCTCCCCGGTCTCCGGAGCAGCAGGCCCGGCGATGTCGTCATCGTCATCACCTGGCTCGATCGCGCTCGTCGCGATGTCTTGAGCGTGCACCCGCGGGGGGACACCTCTAGAGCCGAGGAGGGCGTCTTCAGCACGCGCTCGCCTCACCGGCCGAATCCCATCGGGTTGCACCAGGTCGAGATCACCGCCATCGACGGACGACGAATGCGGGTTCGCAATCTGGAAGCGCTGGACGGGACTCCGATCATCGATGTCAAGCCCACACTCAGCGGAGACATCAGCGAACGGTGAGCGACGAACGCTCAACGCATGAGGAGGAGACAATGACTGAAGGCATCAAGGCGATCATCTACCCCGTCAAGGACCTCGGCAAGGCGAAGACCCTGTATGGCGAGCTCCTGGGCATGAAGCCTTCCATGGACGAGGCGTACTATGTCGGCTTCAACGTCGATGGCCAGGATGTCGGTCTGGATCCCCATGGCCACAGCAAGGGGATGACGGGACCTGTCGGCTACTGGCAGGTCGATGACATCGAGAAGAGCGTGAAAGCGCTCCTCGACGCCGGCGCCGAGGCGCTGCAGGAGATCCAGGACGTGGGTGGGGGAAAGCTGATCCCTTCCGTAAAGGACGCGGACGGTAACGTCATCGGTCTCATCCAGCCCGCTTGAGGACGCGGCTTCATGGGTGCCCGTTGACAGGCCTTGCCGCTTTGGGTTATACTGAACCACATGGTTCAGTGTGCATCCCACACCGGCCCCGCCTTCGGCGCGCTGGCCGACCCCACGCGCCGCGGGATCCTCGAGCGGCTGGGACGCTCGGACGCCGCGATCAGCGAACTCGCGGACACGTTCGACATGACCCTCACCGGAGTGAAGAAGCACGTCCAGGTGCTCGAGGCGGCGGGCCTCGTCACCTCCGAGAAGGTCGGCCGCGTGCGCCGGTGCCGCCTGGGTCCCCGTTGGCTGGATGAGGAGGCCGCGTGGATCGAAGCCTACCGGGGGATGCTGGAGGATCGCCTCAACAGGCTCGGGGAGTTCCTCGAGCGCACCAAGGAGAGCGAATGACACCGAGCGTGAAGTCAGGATCTGGCGCGCGAGCCACCATCACGACTCCTTCCGATCGCGAGATCCGCATCGAGCGCACGTTCCATGCGACCCGCGAAAAGGTCTGGAAGGCGCTCACCGACCCCGACCTCGTGTCGCAGTGGTGGGGTCCCAACGGTAGCCGGGTCGAGATCGAGCTGATGGAGGTGCGGCGTGGCGGCCACTGGCGGTTCGTCGAGCACGGCGCGAAGGGTGCCGATGGCTTCGAGGGCCGCTATCGAGAGGTCACGCCGCCCGAGCGTCTCGCGTACTCGTTCGAGTGGGACGGCATGCCGGGCCACGTGGCCATCCAGACGATGACGCTCGAGGACGTGGGCGACGGGCGAACGCGCCTCGTCACCGTGATGCTTTGCCACACGACAGGGGAGCGCGACGGCATGCTGCATTCCGGCATGGAGGGCGGGTTCAACCAGAGCTACGACGCCCTGGACCGTGTGCTGGCGAACCTGGGGCCTCTGGCGCCGACTGGAGGAAACATCACGTGAGAAAGCTCACCGTATTCACGAACCTCACGCTGGACGGCGTGATGCAGGCGCCCGGACGTCCGGACGAGGACCGCCGCGGCGGCTTCGAGCACGGCGGCTGGGCGACGCCCTATCAAGCGATGTCAGAGGCAGGCGACACCCTGACCGGTCCTGGAGCCCTGCTCTTCGGACGGCGGACCTACGAGGACTTCTACGAATTCTGGCCCAGGCAGAAGGACAGCCCCTTCACGCCCGTGCTGAACAACCTCCACAAGTACGTAGCGTCGAGGACGCTGAAGGAGCCCCTTCCCTGGATCAACTCGACGCTCCTCGAAGGCGACGCCGAGGAATCGGTCACCAGGCTGAAGGGGGAGCCGGGCGAGAACCTGCTGATATTCGGAAGCGGGGAGCTGGTTCAGTCCCTGATGCGGCGGAACCTGATCGACGACTATCTGCTCTTGATCCACCCGCTGGTGCTTGGGTCGGGGCGCCGTCTCTTCGCCGACGGAGGGTCATTTGCCACCCTTCGGCTCGTGGACAGCAGGACGACGACCAACGGCGTGGTGATCGCGACCTA
>JBOHRQ010000248.1:0-2158 GCA_050732875.1 Gemmatimonadota bacterium
CGAAGATCAGTTCCTGGGGCGGGTAACCCCCGACCTCACCGGGTCGTGGGGCAGCACGGTGACCCTCTGGGAAGACCTCCAGCTCTATGCCCTCTTCGCTTGGAAGCGGGGGTTCGTGCTCTACAATAAGGCGCTTCCCTTCCGTTTCGCGTTCGGGAGCGAGCGCGCCCTCTGGGATCCCGACTTCCTTCCAGAACAGGAGCTCAACGATCTGTTCGCGTTCATCGGGGCCGACGAGCCGACTCCCTTCGTCGATAGCGGCGACTTCGTGAAGCTGAGCGAGGTGTCGGCGACCTACACGCTTCCCACGACCTGGGCGGCGGCCTTCCGCGCCCGGCGCGCCAACATCACGATCAGCGGCCGGAACCTGAAGACCTGGACCGACTACTCGGGGGTGGATCCCGAAGTGAACGGGTCCGGCCAGAACGACCTGGTGGTGACCGACTTCTTCACCGTCCCCCAGGCGCGGCGCATCACCACCAGCCTGAACCTCACCTTCTAGGAGACCGCGGATGAGCACACACAAAGCGATTCTGCGATGCCTGCTCTCCCTGCTCGTTCCGGGTTGGCTGGCAGTCTCGGGGGTGGCATGCGACGCCCTCCTCGACGTATCGAACCCGGGAGCCGTTCCCGAGGAGGCGCTGGAGTCCGAGGATGACCTTCCGGTCGTGGTGGATGGGGTCTACGGCGACCTTCAGGACGCATTCGACGAGACCGTCCTGTTCACCGCCCTGTTCACGGACGAGCTCGTCCACAGCGGCTCGTTTCCCCAGTTCGATCAGTTCGACCGGCGGGCGATCGTTCCCGCCAACGTGTTTCTCGACTTCTTCTACCACTTTCTGTCCACGGCTCGCTTCACGGCCGACCGGGCGGTGGCCAGCGTGCGTGAGATCCTCGGGGCGGGGGGGGAGTCGAGCGAGCTGCTCGCGGCCGCGCTCGCTTACGGCGGCTACGCGCGGATCCTCCTGGCCGACAATTTCTGCCAGATCACACTCGACGTCGGGCCGCCGCTCTCGCCGGCCGATGTCTACGGTCAGGCCATCGATCTCTTCACGCAGGCGATCCCGGTCGCCCAGGCGGCAGGAGCCGACAGTCTCTTGAATCTCGCGCTCGTCGGCCGCGCCCGAGCGCGCCTGAACACGGGCGACCTGGCCGGGGCCCTCGCCGACGCGGCTCAGGTCCCGGCGGATTTCGAGTTCTCCATCGACTACTCGGAGAACTCGGCCCGGGAGGAGAACATCCTCGTCCTCTTCACCGTCGATCGCCGTGAGACGAGCGTCGGCGAGCCCTTCCGGAACACCGGCGACCCTCGCGTCGAAGTCTGTCCGGGACTCGAGTGCCCGTTCGAAACCGAGGGCGAGTTCGGCCCGGACAATCAGACCCCGCTCTTCGTCCAGCTCAAGTACCCCGACACAGCGAGCGACCTCCGCCTGGCGAGCGGGGCGGAAGCCGCGCTGATCGCCGCCGAGGCGGCCGGCCAGGACGTGGCGCAGGAGCGCGCGCTGGAGCTGTGGCTCGAGGGGCACCGCCTGGCCGATATGCGGCGGCGGAACGACCCGTTCCTGGCCGGCGGCGACATGTGCTTCCCGTTCCCGCAGGGCGAGATCGACACGAACCCCAACCTGTGACCTGGACCACCAGCCCGGGCGTCGGCCTCATCCGGCGCTCCGCCTGGTGCGCCTCCGAGATCTTTATCGCCGGAGAGCGAACCACCTCTCGAGCAGCCCACGTACCCGCGGCGTGAGCCGCGAGCGCTGCCACTCGTCGGCGATCTTGCGCAGGGCCTCGGCCCGCGTCGGGTACGGGAAGATCGTCTCGGACAGGGACTTCAGTCCGAGCCCGGCCTCCATCGCCAGAACGACCACCCCGATCGTCTCGCCCGCGTGAGCGCCGACCACGGTCGCCCCGACGATCTCGTCCCCGCCGCTCCGGACGTGGATCCTCGCGAAGCCCTCCACCTCTCCCTCCAGGACCGACCGATCCACTCCGTCGAACGAACGGTCGATCGAATCCACGTCGATCCCGGCGTGTGCGGCCGACTCGGGCGTAAGGCCGACGTGCGCCAGCTCGGGGTCGGTGTAGGTGCACCACGGCACGTGGAGGGCGCTCGCCTTGCGGCGCCCCGGGAAGAGGGCGTTTCGAACGACGATGCGGGCCT
>JBOHRQ010000249.1:0-2133 GCA_050732875.1 Gemmatimonadota bacterium
TCGCCGGAGGAGATGGCCGAGCGCTTCGGCGACTGCCCGGAGGCGCTGGAGAACACCGCCTGGATCGCGGAACGCTGCGACGTGGAGCTCGACTTCGAGCGGACCCTGCTGCCCGCCTTCCCGCTGCCGTCGGGATACGATTCGCTGGAGGCGCTGCTCGCGGCCGAGGCCCGGCGCGGCCTGCTCCGGCGGTACGACCCGGTCGACGGCGCCGTCCTGGAGCGCTTCGAGTACGAGCTCGACGTCATCCAGCGGACCGGATTCGCGGGGTACTTTCTGATCGTCGCCGACTTCATCGCCCACGCCCGCAAGCAGGGCATCACGGTCGGCCCCGGACGGGGGTCGGCGGCCGGCAGCCTGGTCGCGTACTGCCTGGGCATCACCAACATCGACCCGCTGCGCTACGGCCTCCTCTTCGAGCGGTTCCTGAATCCGGAGCGGATCTCGATGCCGGACATCGACATCGACTTCCGGGACGACCGGCGCGGCGAGGTGATCGAGTACGTGAAGCAGAAGTACGGCGAGGAGTCGGTGGCCCAGATCATCACGTTCGGAACCATGAAATCGAAGGCGGCCGTGCGCGACGTGGCGCGCGTCCTCCAGCTCCCGCTGGCCGAGGCGGACCGCCTCGCCAAGCTGATCCCCAACGCCCCCGGCTCGCCGCAGCCGATCCGCGTCGAAGAGGCGATCGAGCAGGTCCCCGAAATCGGCGAGGCGTACCGCTCGAGCGACCGCCTGCGGCGGCTGCTGGACGATGCCCGGGCCCTCCAGGGCCTGGCGCGCCATGCCAGCGTCCATGCCGCCGGCGTGGTCATCGCCCCCGATCGGCTCGTCGACTACGTCCCCCTCTACCGTTCCGAGAAGAGCGAGCTCACGACCCAGTGGGACATGGCCAGCATCGAGCGGGTGGGCCTCCTCAAGATCGATTTTCTCGGACTCAAGACGCTCACCATCATCGACGACGCGATCGACATGATCGCCGAGAAGACCGGCGAGCGGATCGACGTCGATGCTCTCCCGCTGGACGACCCCGAGCCCTACCGCCTGCTGGGCAAGGGGCAGACGGACGGCGTGTTCCAGTTCGAGTCGTCGCTGGCCACCGACATCTGCACGCGGATCCACCCCGACCGCTTCGAGGACCTGATCGCGGTCAACGCGCTCATCCGCCCAGGTCCGCTCGACTGCGGGATGACCGAGCGCTACATCCGGCGCAGGCGCGGCGAGGAGCCGGTCGACACCTACCACGAGGACCTGGTCGACCTGCTGGCGGAAACTTCCGGCGTCATCACCTACCAGGAGCAGGTGATGCAGATCGCCAACCGGGTGGCCGGGTTCTCGCTTGCCGAAGCGGACATCCTGCGCAAGGCGATGGGCAAGAAGATCCAGTCGCTGGTGGACGAGCAGATGAGCCGCTTCCGTGACGGGGCGCTCGAGCGCGGTTATCCGGTGGCTCTCGTGGACCGGCTGGTGACCGACATCGCCACCTTCGGCCGCTACGGCTTCAACAAGAGCCACTCGGCCGCCTATGCGCTGGTCGCGTACCACACCGCATGGCTCAAGGCTCATCATCCCCGCGAGTTCATGGCCGCGCTCTTGACCAACGTGATGGGGAACACCGACACGGTCGTCCGTTACCTCGAGTCGTGCCGCGGGATGGGGATCGAGGTCCTGGGACCCGACGTCAACGAGTCGGGCTACGGGTTCACGAACGTGGAGCGGGGCCTGCGCTTCGGGCTGGGCGCGGTCAAGAACGCGGGCCGCGGCGCGATCGAGTCGATCCTTGCCGCCCGCGACCGGCACGGCGCCTTCGATGGCCTGTTCCAGCTCGCCGAGCGGGTCGACCTCCGGCAGGTGAACAAGCGGGTCCTGGAGAGCCTGGTGCTGGCCGGCGCGTGCGACGGGCTCGAAGGTCATCGCGCCCAGCAGATCGCGGTCCTGGACCTCGCCCTGGCCCACGGCCAGCGCAAGGCCGCCGAGCGCGAACGCGGCCAGTTCACGCTCTTCGGCGGCGCTCCGGAGAACACGAGCCGGACCATCCCGCCGTTGCCGGACGTCGATCCCTGGCCGGCCGGTGAACGGCTGCGCAAGGAGAAGGAGGTGCTCGGCTTCTACGTTTCGGGCCATCCACTCGAT
>JBOHRQ010000250.1:0-2124 GCA_050732875.1 Gemmatimonadota bacterium
GACGAACTCGGAAAGCACGAAGGCGAGCGTCAGGATGAGAACCGCCACGATGACGTTCGGGATGTAAGTCACCAGCGACTCGAACATCTCCGACACGGCCGTCACGCCGAGGGCGTTGGCGGCCATCAGAATCGCCACCAGCAGGACGATCCAGAAGACGAGCCGGGCGACGATGCTGGATGGATCCAGCGCGGTCCCCGTTCTTGCGATCGCCGCGCCGGAGTCGAACCCTTTTGCAGTCGGTCGGATCTCTGCGATATTCGCGCACATGGGAGAAACCCGGGTCGACCTGCTCCGCCTCCTGGAGGATCTGCGGGACGCCTATCCCGGATCCCTCGAGGAGACGATCCTCACCGAGATCGTCGCCAACGCGCTCGATTCCGGCGCCGGCGAGATACGGCTCCTCACGAACCCCGCGGCCGGGGTTCTCATCGTCCTCGACGATGGAAAGGGCATGAGCCGTCAAGCCCTCTCCCGATACCACGATCTCGCCGTCACCGGCAAGCGACGCGGGCGGAGCATCGGGTTCGCCGGAGTCGGGATCAAGCTCGCGCTCCTGCTCAGCGAGCAGGTGGTCACCGAGACCCGGTCACCCCGAGCGAAACGCTACATCGCCACTTCCTGGCGCCTCGCCTCCCGGACCCGGGCGCCCTGGCGATGGATCGAGCCTCCGGGTCTTCTGTCAGGGGCAGGCACGGGGGTGAGGCTCGATCTCACGAACGCCCTCTCGCCTCTCGTCGATCGCGGCTTCATAGAAGCCACGCTCCTTCGGCACTTTCAGCCCCTCTTCGATGGCGCCTTCGACGAGATTTTCGCGCCCTTCTATCCGGCCGGGGTCCGGTTCCACCTGAACGATGATCCGCTCCCCCGGACGGCCGGGGATCCCGACAGGGTGCTCGTGAAGATCCGGATCGGGCGGCAGCGCAAGCTCTCCGGAACGGGTTTTCTGACCCGGGATGCCGACCTGGCAGAGGACGAGCTGGGCGTCGCCGTCAGCACCCTGGGGAAGGTGATCAAGCGGGGATGGGACTGGCTGGGCCTGATGGCACCACGCCCGATCGCTGTGGGCGGGCTCGAGGCGGGAGGGGTCATCGAGATCCCGGCGCTCGCGGAATGCCTGACGCTGAACAAGGCGGACTTCATCCGCACCGGGCCCCGGGGCGCTACCTACCTGGGTTACCGGAAGGCGGTCCAGGAGGTCGTGTCGGCGCAGCTCGAGGTGTGGGGCGAAGGAACGGAACGCGGCGACCCGCGCCGCCCGAGAACCCGGGGCCTGGAGCGGGATCTGCGCTCCGTCCTGGCCGATCTCTCGGACGAGTACCCGCTCCTGGCCACCCTGGTCGAACGAACCCGTGGCGGTCAGCGACGCCTTCCGTTGGGCGATGAGCCCTCCCCGCGCGGGGTCTTGCCGGGAGTCGGTCTCGCCGTGGAGCCAGGGTCAGAGCCGTGTGGTCCGACCGAGCCGGGCGAGGCCGCGGGCGAAAGAGGCCGCGCCCCGGATACGGAGGAGGACGCGTCGGCGGAGGCCGGCTCCGCCGCCGACGAGCTCTCCGATCCCGCTCTGCCGGGACGGGGCGGCCGGAAGAAGCCCGCTCGATACGGACTGCGGGTCCGCTTCGAGAGCCGGCCGGAGGACCCCGCCCTCGGTCGCCTGGTGGAATCCACCGTGTGGGTGAACGACGCCCACCCGGCGTGCCGCCGGGCGGTCGCCTCCCGTTCCGAGGGCTACCACGTCGCGCTGACGGCGGCGATGGCGCTGGCCTCGCTGGCCGTCACCCCGGCCGACGCACCGCACTTCGTGACCGAGTTCCTGAGTCGGTGGGGCCAGGCGGGGAGGGACGGGCGGACCGGCCGATGATCCCTGCGGCAGATTCCATTCGAGCCGGGCGGGGTCGCCGGTGTGAACTACGAGGACGGGCGGTGCGAACTAGCGAGCGCCTCGGATCCGCCTGATCAAGGAGTCCGACTCTTAGCATTGTCATTGTATATTCACTGCGGAGGTTCGAAGACCTCGCGCAACACGTCTTCGGAGGTGTGAACATGAACAAGCTGACGAGAATCACGACCGACCCCCAGGTCATGGGAGGGAAACCTTGTATTCGCGGCCTCCGCGTTACCGTGGGG
>JBOHRQ010000251.1:0-2119 GCA_050732875.1 Gemmatimonadota bacterium
GGAGCCGGTCAAGGGGTCCTGGAGCAGCGACAGTTGAGTCACCCAGGTCCCGATCTCGAAGTCGAAATCGTTCTGGCCGTCTTCATCCCCGAGAGTCTGCGGGAGGCTCGTTTCCGATCCATCCGAGGTCGTGAGCCAGGGAAGGGGTGGCAAGGCGAGAACCAGGCCGCACACCAGGAGATAAGCTCGCGAACGCTTCAATCCGTTCATCATGAGATCCTCGCAGTCGTCTGTGCTTCGGTCGGTTGGCTGGCAAGGCTTCAGCGCGGGGGACGTGGGCATCGCCCGTTTCAATATCGGCGAAATCGGTACTGTCACCATCGCCAATTCGTATATTGCAGGCATGACCACTCTGCATCTGCCCGTCGACCGGGCCCTCGGCATTCCAATCCACCGCCAGATCTACGAGGGGTTCCGGCAGGCCATTCTCGAGGGTCGGCTGCGCCCCGGGCAGCGGGTTCCCTCGACCCGGGCTCTGGCCGCGGATCTCGAGGTTTCGCGGCTGCCGGTGCTGACGGCCTTCGATCAGCTGCGGCACGAGGGCTACCTCGAAGGCCGGGTCGGGTCGGGCACTTTCGTGAGCGCCGGCCTCCCGGACGATTACCTGCATTCCCCCGCATCCCCGGCCGCCCGACCCTCGAGCGCGGCTCCCCGGGTTCCCCGTCCGCTTCCCCGGATGCGTGACGACGGTGGGCTGGGCCCGTTCCGGATGAGCCTTCCGGCCCTGGACCGGTTTCCCCATGCCCTCTGGGCCAGGCTCGTGGCCCGGCACGCGCACGCATTGACGAATGAGCAGATGGCCTACGGCGATCCGGCGGGCCTGGCTCCGCTGCGCGCGGCCATCGCGGAACACCTGCGCACGGCGCGTGCGGTCCGGTGCGAGGCCGAGCAGGTTCTCATCGTCTCCGGTTCCCAGGCGGCGCTTCGTCTGGCCACCGCGGTGCTCCTGGCGCCGGGGGACCGCGTGGCGGTGGAGGAGCCGGGCTATCCCGGCGCCCGGGCCGCGTTGGCTGCGGGCGGGGCGGAGCTGGTGTCGGTCCACGTGGACGAGGAGGGCATGAGCGTGGACTCGCTCCAAAGGCGCGGCGGGCGGGTGCGCGCGGCACACGTCACGCCATCGCACCAGTATCCCCTCGGGACGTCGATGACCGCCGCTCGTCGGCTCGCGCTGCTGGACTGGGCCGTCCGCCGGGAGGCGTGGGTGCTGGAGGACGACTACGACAGCGAATATCGCTATGTCAGCCGCCCTCTCGGCGCGCTCCAGGGGATGGATCGGAACGAGCGGGTGATCTACATCGGGACGTTCAGCAAAGTCCTCTTTCCCGCCGTGCGGGTGGGGTACGTCGTCCTGCCGCCCTCGCTCTGGCAGCGGTTCGTGGATGCGCGGGAAGCGTTCGATCTCTTTCCCCCTTCGCTGTACCAGCTGGCGCTCGCGGAGTTTCTGCGCGAGGGTCACTTTGCCCGGCATCTTCGCCGCATGCGTGGGGTGTACCGGGAACGGCGCGACGCGCTGCTCACCGGCCTGGCTCGGCATTGCGGTGACTGGCTCACCGTTCACAACGCCGACGCCGGGCTCCACGTGGCGGCGCAGCTGCCGGCGGGGCTCGACGACGGGGACGTCGTCCGTCGTATGGCCGAGCGTGGCGTGACGGCGACGGCGCTCTCCACCTGTTATGCGGGGACGGAACGTCTGAGCGGATTGCTGCTGGGGTTCGGCGGTTCGACCGAGCGGCGCCTGCTCGAGGCCACCCGGATCCTGGGGGAGGTGTTGCCGGCTCCGGCGTAGTCGAGCGGTATTCCGCGCGTGGTCGTCCAGCCGTCACAATCCCCCATTCCGATTCGTCATTCCATGAGGATCGAGTCTCTGACCGTGTGATCAGGAGGCGAACGTGACGAGTTTCGAGGTGAAGGCTATCGGGAGCGTCGAGTCACCGCTGACCGATCTCGAATCGGCCCCCCGGCAAGCCGACGAAGGCGCACCCGAGGCATGGCTGGTCTTCGAGCCGGAGATGCTCCCCGGTCTCCGGAGCAGCAGGCCCGGCGATGTCGTCATCGTCATCACCTGGCTCGATCGCGCTCGTCGCGATGTCTTGAGCGTGCACCCGCGGGGGGACACCTC
>JBOHRQ010000252.1:0-2115 GCA_050732875.1 Gemmatimonadota bacterium
TGCTCCAGCAGGTCTGGATCGCCGCGTATCGTCGGCCACCCGAGGACGCACCCGGCTCCAACGTGCGGGCGTGGCTCTACCGGGTGGCGACCAACGCCGCGCTGGACTCCCTGTCGCGGGAGCGGCGGCAGCGGAAGCTCGGCGAGCGGGATCCGGGCGCGGGAATGGGCGAGACGGATCCCGCGCCGGACGCCGCTCTCGGCAAGCTCGACGAGGCGGCCCGGGCGAGGGTGCGCGAGCACTGCGCCCGGCTGCCCCGGAAGCAGCGCGAGGCCGTCTGGCGCCGCTGGGCGGAGGGCGAGGACTACGACTCGATTGCCCGCGAGCTGGAAACGACGGTCGAGAGCGCGCGGGCCAACGTCTATCACGGGCTGACGCGGCTCCGGAGCGAGCTCTTCGATCTCTGGAAGGAGGAATTCGGGTCATGACGAAGGTTGCCTGCACCTATACGGACGAAGACGTCCTGGCCTTCGTGGCCGGCGACCTCGCGGAGAGCGACGAGCTGACGATGGCCCTGCATCTCGGGGAATGCGGGACGTGCCGCGACCAGGCGGCGGAGTTCACCGCCCTGCATCGGACGCTCGGGACGTACTCGGACGACGACGTGGTCCGCTGGCATGGCTTCGAGACGCCCTTCGGCCGCACCTACGCCGCGGCGACCGGGGCCGGTCTGGCGCGGGTCAGCTGGCGGGAGACCCAGCCCGACGCCTTCGTGGGCGGGCTCGAGGAGTCGTTCCCCGGGCGGCCGGTGATCCACGAGCGCCGGGGGCTCGAGGCCGCGGAGCACCAGCTCGCCGAGTACTTCGCCGGACGCCGGACGCGCTTCGACATGCCGATCGACCTGGCCGCCGTGAGCGATTTTGACCGCCGGGTCCTTGCCGTCGTCCGCGGGATCCCCTTTGGCGGCGTCCTGACCTACGGCGACATCGCCCGCCGGATCGGGAGCCCGTCGGCCGCGCGGGCGGTGGGAAACGCAGTCGGCCGCAACCCGGCGCCGATCGTCGTCCCCTGCCATCGGGTGGTGCGGAGCGACGGCACCCTGGGGGGCTACTCGGGCGGGGGCCCTGAGTACAAGCGCCGGTTGTTGGCGATCGAAGGCGTGGCGGATCTTCTGATCGACCTGGCATAGATTCTCGTGACTCGCCGCCACGCCGTGATCCCCGTACCGGGAGCTGGAATGATCGAATCGCCTCCGCACCGCCACGCCGTCCTGACCGCTCTGGCGCTGGCCGCATGGCTTCTCGGGCACGCCACCCCGGCGATCGCCCAGGCCTCGCTCACCGCCTCGGACAGCCTCCTCGCCGCCCAGATCTTCGAGGAGCTGATCGAGATCCCGTCGGTCTCCGGGACCCCCGAGACCGTCCAGGCCGCCGAGGCCATGGCCGAGCGTCTCCGCGCGGCGGGGTTCCCGGAGGAGGACATTCACGTCCTCGAGCCGCTGCCGGACGTGGGGATCCTGGTGGCGCGCTACGCCGGTACCGGCGAGAGACCGCCGATCCTCCTCCTGGCCCACCTGGACGTCGTTCCGGCGCTCCCCGAGGACTGGTCGGTGCCGCCCTTCGAGCTGACCGGGCAGGAAGGCTGGTGGTACGGCCGGGGGACGACCGACAACAAGGCCGGCGCGGCGATGCTGGTCGCCAACTTCCTGCGCACCAAGGAGGAGGGGTTCGTCCCCGATCGCGACCTGATCATGGTCCTGACCGGCGACGAGGAGACGAACAGCCAGGCGATCAAGTGGATCGTCTCGGAGGCGGGCCGCGAGCTGATCGACGATCCAGCCTACGCCCTCAACACCGACTCGGGCGGCGGCCAGCTGCGGGAGGGAGTGGCGACCATGTTCGGCGTCCAGGCGAGCGAGAAGATCTATCTGAGCTTCCAGCTCGAGATCACGAATCCGGGCGGCCACAGCTCCCAGCCGCGACCCGACAACGCCATCACCGCCCTGGCCGAGGGTCTGGTCCGGCTCTCCGAGCACAAGTGGCCGGTCGAGCTCAACGAGGTGACGCGCGCCTTCTTCGAACGCTCGGCGGCGATCGAGAGCGGCCAGCTCGCTGAGGACATGCAATCCATCGCCGGGAACCCGGCCGACAGCGCGGCGGCGGCCCGACTCTCGGA
>JBOHRQ010000253.1:0-2111 GCA_050732875.1 Gemmatimonadota bacterium
TCAGCAGCCGCTCCACGATCCCCAGGTACTCGCCGATCTCCAGGCTGGGGATCTGCTTGGCGAGAAGGAACTCGGCGCGCAGGTCGAGCGACGGAAAATGGAAGAAGGGATCGTCGCTGGTGCCGTCCAGGAGGAGCGCGGTGGCCCACTCGTGGAACAGGAACATCATCGAACGGTCGGTCACCCTCTCGACATTGACAGTGCTTACGAAGCGGGTCTGCACGAGCTGGCCCAGGACCTCTTCGCCGAAACGGTCGACCATGTACTGCACCAGGAGCCACGCCGCGCCGCGGCGCTCGAGCGAATCGTCCCCCCCGGACAGCGACGTGTTCTCCGGATCGTCCAGGAACAGGGCCGACCGCAGGCGGTTCTGGACGTGGAACCCGTTCAGGGTCTCCGCGAAGTGAGCCAGGCCTTCGTCCAGCCATACCGCTTCGGCCGATCCGCCGCGTTCCAGGATGTGCTGGTTGGCGCTGATCATATGCTCGAATTCGTGCGCGAAGATGGCGTTCAGCAGATCATCGATCCCGTCCACCGGGATGTCGAGCGGGCTGAAATCCATGGTCGGGTCGGGGACGACCGCGTAGAAGAGCTCCCCCTCGTTGCTGAAGGGAAAGGCGGTAGTGGGTCCCAGGTCGACGCCAAAGAAGAAGCCGAAGAGGGCGACCCCCTCCTCCACCGATTCCTCCGTGTTGAGCGCGTTCACCGTCGGAGTCAAAACGATGATGACCCGCTCGTTGCCGTCGACGTCGCTCTCCTCGCCGAAGGCCGTCCGGTCGGTGGGATAGGTCTGGTCATCGAACCGGTCGCCAATGGACTGCAGGACGCTCGCCGGGAGGTTCTCTTCCGGCATGCGATCGTCGACCCAGATCTCCGTGTTCTCGCCCAGGTACCGGAGGCTGGCGGTGACCTCGTCGAAGTGGGTCTGGTTATCGATGTCCACGTCTTCGACCCGGTTGATGACGAAGAAGTTCCGCTGATCGCCGATGTCCTGAGCGCCCGCCAGCGCACGGGCGGGCACCGGGGACCTGCCCGTCAGGAACGGGAGCAGACGACGCTCGAGCGCGCGGATGCTGGTCTCGGGTGACGGGTGGTGGCCCGGGGCGGCAGCTCCCGTGAGCGCGCCGGACCCGATCCTCGTCCCCATTCCCCCCGTCACCTTCACCTCGAAGGGCAGTCCCGAAGGGTTCACGGACTGGGCGATCACGACGAAACGCTCCGCACCGGACTCGAACGGGAGCGTCACCGCCCCGCCGTTGCCCAGCGCGAACAACTGCACATCCCCGATCGCCTCGCCCGTGTACGCGTCGGGCTCCGGGCCCGAGTTCGTCGCGGCGGCCTGGCTCTCGTTGCCGGCCTCGTCGATCGCGGTCACGAGGAGGTCGTCACCGAGCTCGGCCGGAACCGCGAGCCGGAAGCTCCCGTCGGCAGCCGACGGCGTCAGCGCCTCGACGGCCTGGCCGTTGCGGATCGTGGCGTCCGGGTTCACGACCCGCACCTGATCCGCTTCCGTGTCGACGGCGCCGGCGGATCCCACCAGTCGCGCAATCCCGTCGGCGACCGGCGGAACGACCTCGATCTTCCCCAGGTCGGGCGCGGCGGGCGCCTGATCGTCGACATCGGACGGACCTCCGGCCTCCCCGCAGGCCGCGTGGGCAGCCATCACGAGCAGGGCGAAGAGGAGCCGTCTAACGGTCGGCGAAGGGGTCTTCACCCGGGATCCCTGGACGCTCCAGTAACCGGCTGGTCGGCCCGGCGACGGCGAGCCGATCGCGCAACGCGTCGCGGAAAACGAAAAAGCGCTCCAGCTCTTCGGCTTCCATGGGCTCCGAGATGGGCAGGTCGGTCGATAGCGGGTCGACATAGCGTCCGTCCTTCATGAACCGGTAGTCGAGGTGTGCGCCGGTCGACATGCCCGTCGAGCCGACGTAGCCGATGACCTGTCCCTGCTGTACGGGGGCACCGGGGCGTATGCCCCTGGCGATGCGGGAAAGGTGACTGTAGGAGGTACGATAGCGACTCCCGTGCTCGAGTTCAACGAAATTCCCGTGCCCGCCGTAACGGCCGGCGCGGCGCACGACGCCCGCCCCGGACGCCTGAACCTGCGTCCC
>JBOHRQ010000254.1:0-2110 GCA_050732875.1 Gemmatimonadota bacterium
ATTTATTTGCGCATGCAACCTTGCGCATGCAAAGGTCTGGCCGCTATCTTGCAAGCGCATGAACCCCATGGAATTGGAACGGGAGCTCGATCGACCCCGGCTGGCGGCCTGGCGCGCCTTCCTCGTCGCCCATGCGAGGATCGTGGAGGCGATCGAGCGGGATCTGTCGGAGTCCGGCACGCTGCCCCTGTCGTGGTACGATGTCCTCGTCGCCCTCTACGAGGCCCCTGAACGGCGCCTCCGGATGCACGAGCTGGCCGCTGCCGTCCTGTTGAGCCCGAGCGGGCTCAGCCGGCTCGTCGACCGGCTGGAGGCCCGGGGGCTTCTGGAACGGCGACCCTGCTCCGAGGACCGGCGCTGCCAGTTCGCCGTGCTCACGGAGCCGGGGCTCGACGCCCTCAGGCGGGCGTGGCCGACCTACGCGGCCGGGATCGCGGGGCATTTCGGAGAGCGCCTCTCGGACGCCGAGGTCGAGGCGCTCCGGGAGATCCTGGATCGTCTCGTCGCCGGGCTCTGAGCCAGCCGTTATCTTGACGTGAGCGCATGCCTTCGATCGACGCCATCCTGAGGGCGAACCCGGAGTTCGTCGAGTCGATGTACCGGCAGTATCTCGCCGATCCCGACTCCGTCGACCCGACCTGGGCCCTCTTCTTCGCCGGCTACCGCTACGCGGGGAACGGCCGGAGCGCCGCCGCCCTCTCGACCCGGCCGGCCCCCAACGGGCTGCCGGCGCCCAGCGGCGTGCCCGCCGCCGAGCGCGCCAACGGACGGACGGGCGGAGAGCCGGTCGTCCTGACGGCCCGGGGCGCGGTCCCCGACGGGGTGGACGAGGCCGCGGTCTCGCCCGCGCTGCGGGTCTACGACATGGTGTGGACCTACCGCACCTTCGGCCATCTGATCGCCGATCTCAATCCGCTCGACGACGAGCCGCGCTCGCATCCGCTGCTCGATCTCTCCGAGTTCGGCTTCACCGACGAGGACCTGGATTCGGTGGTCCAGTGCAACACCTATCGCGAGTTCCAGGAGGGGACGCTGGGTGAGTTCCGGGAAGCGCTGCGTGACACCTATTCCGATACGGTCGGCGTCGAGTACATGGACGTGGCCGACAAGGCCCAGCAGGAGTGGCTCCAGGAGCGCATGGAGCCGGTCCGCAACCAGCCCCCGCTCCAGCCCGAGCGCCGGCGCGAGATCCTGCGGCAGATCGTCGCCGCCGACACGTTCGAGGAGACCCTCCACCGTCGCTTCCCGGGGGCCAAGCGGTTCAGCCTCGAGGGCGGGACCAGCCTGATCCCGCTCCTGGTGACGCTGGTCGAGGAAGCGGCGGGAACGGGTGTCGACGAGATCGTGATGGGGATGGCCCACCGCGGGCGGCTCAACGTGCTGGCCCACGTGCTGGGGAAGCCCTACGCGCAGATCCTGGCCGAGTTCGAGGATCGGCCGACGGCGATCCAGACCGCCGGACACGGGGACGTGAAGTACCACCTGGGCTATTCGCGCGACTTTCACGCCGATGCCGGCCGGACCGTCCACCTCTCGCTCGCCTTCAATCCGAGCCATCTCGAGGCGGTCGTCCCGGTCGTGGAAGGGAACGTGCGGGCGAAGCAGGAGGTGTTCCACGACACGGGGCGCCGGCGGGCGATCCCGCTCCTCATCCACGGCGACGCGGCGTTCACGGGCCAGGGGGTGGTAGCGGAGACGTTGATGCTGGGCGGGCTGGAGGAGTATCGCACCGGCGGCACGATCCATCTCATCCTCAACAACCAGATCGGCTTCACGACCGATCCGGAAGAGGGTCGCTCGACCCGCTACGCCTCGGACATTGCCAAGATCGTCCACGCGCCCGTGTTCCACGTCAACGGCGACGATCCCGAGGCCGCCGCCCACGCCGCCCGGCTGGCTCTCGGCTATCGCCAGACGTTCCATCGTGATGTCGTCATAGACCTCGTGTGCTATCGACGGTACGGCCACAACGAGCTGGACGATCCGACCTTCACCCAGCCCCTCATGTACGAGCGGATCGAGGCTCACCCGTCCAACTCGCGGATCTACGCCGACCGCCTGATCGCGGAGGAGGTGGTGAGCGAGGATGACGTCGAGGCCATGCGCGATG
>JBOHRQ010000255.1:0-2099 GCA_050732875.1 Gemmatimonadota bacterium
CGTGCCGCGCGCTCCGCGTCCGCCTCGAACTCCCGTCGGTCGGGCCCGGGGCTCATGAGAATGTACGTTCGCGCCAGACCCGCATAGGCGGCGGCGTAGGTCGTGTCGGCCGCGATCGCCCGCTGGAAATACTCGGCGTCTTGCTCGTGCCTTTGGCGCCGGCCTACATCCATGCCACGCAGGTACCACTCGTACGCCGCGAGACTTTTCGGCTGGTGGCGAACCAGGCTCGACCCCGGGCGATCCCCTCCGGCGAGTTGCACGTCGAGCTCCTGCGCCACCGCGCGGGCGATCTCCTCCTGCACCGCGAACACGTCCTCAAATGCGCGGTCGTAGGTCTCCGACCAGAGGGTCGTGCCGTCGCGCGCGTCCACCAGACGGACCTGCATGCGGAGGCGAGAGCCGATCTTCTGGAGGCCCCCCTCGACGACATGGGACACGCGCAGGCTGTCGGCGATCTGACGCACGTCCAGACTGCGCTCCTCGAGGGCGAAGACCGAGGTGCTGGCGATGACCCGAAGGTCGCCTGATCTCGCCAGCACGGCGATGAGCTCCTCGGTCATGCCGTCGGCCAATCCGGCGTCGGCGGGATCGCCGCTGACGTTTGCGAGCGGAAGCACGGCGATCGAGGTCTCGCTCGTGGTGGCCGCGGGACCCACGGGGGGTGCATCTCGCAGTCGGGTCGCGGCGAACGCTAGGGCGGCCACCGCCAGTCCCGCGGTCGCGTAGGGGACAATGCGGCGCAGCGGCTTCGCCTCAGCTCGACGCGCCGCTGGGGGGTCACGTCCTGTTTCGCTCTCAGGCGATCTGGACGCAACGGGCGACGGTCGCTTCAGTGGGAAGGCATCGGCATCGGGGCTCCTGGACGGTGGCTCGACGTCCCCCCGCGCCCGAAGAGCGGCGGCAAGAGTGGCGATCTCAGGCCCCATGCCCGTCCCGAGCTCCTGGTTCACCAGGCGATCGTATTCGTCGGCATGGCGCAAGGCCGCAGCGTGATCGCCGGCATCAGCCAGCGCCTGCATCAGCGCGATCGCATGACGGCCGCTCAGCGGATCGGTGTCGCAGAGCTTCTGCCGCCAGGTCACGGCGGTTTCGTACTCCTCTGCGGCTTCCGCTGACTGGGCCCGCCGCTCGAGAGCCTTTACGTACACGCCCTCCAGGCCGGCTCGTTCGGCGATCATCCATTGCTCGAACTCGGGTGAATCGCTGAGGTAGAAGCCGTCGAGAAAGGGGCCCTGATAATGACCGACGACGGCCTCAGGATCGCCCACCTCGAGCGCGTGCTGGAAGTCCCCGATATCGCTGGTGATGACAGCCCCGTTAAGGCGGATCGGGTTTACCCCGAGAAACAGATCCTCCCCCATCGACTTCCGCATCGTGTAGAGGAGCTGCTCGAGAGAGTGGCGGGCACGCTTCTGTGAGGCGTCGGGCCAGAAGAGGAGAAGGAGCCGGTCCCGGCTGCACCCCCGCTCGCCGGCCGACGCCAGCACAGCGAGGAGCGCCAGCCGTACACCCTTCTGCCCGTGGTCCGCCACCACGGTGCGACCCTCAATTCCACGCAGAATCAGCGTGCCGAAGGTCTCGAGACGGAAAGAGGGAGGGGTTGGCGCTGTCTCGTCCCTGGTGCTCACGGATCGAACGTAGGACCCGGGTCCAGCGTGGGGCAATCCGTGGCGGGAGGCCCCCCGGGCCAGCGGGCGGGAACCCGGCCGCGTCCAGGCGGTACAAGACGGGCGAACCCCATCCGGACAGCGTGAATCCTTATACGGGAAGCTCTTCCTATTCTACTGAGGGAGCCGTGTTGGTGAAGGGCCGCCAGCACGATCATCGGGGCAGCGCTTTGGAATAAAGCTCTCATGAACGTGTAATTCTCGTGGAAGGCGCGGCGAGGGACAAGGATGTGTCGGCACGCTGCGCGAAGAAGAGAATAAACCACGAGCACAGCCGTAGCTCGTCGGGTACGCCCTTGAGAGTGCGCCGGCCACGATCCTCGAACTCGAAATCCGAGCCCCGCTCGGCTTCCCGGACGGTGGCCGAGACGAGCACCTCGCCGGGCCCCGCCAGGGCGGCCACCCGGGCGCCGATATGAACGGCAATCC
>JBOHRQ010000256.1:0-2090 GCA_050732875.1 Gemmatimonadota bacterium
CGGATCTGGTGATCCACGATGCCCAGTACACCATCGAGGAGTATCCGCAGAAGACGGGCTGGGGCCACACGCCCGCCGAGTGGGCGGTCGACTATGCCGTGGCTGCCGGCGCCAGGCGGCTGGCCCTTTTCCACCACGACCCGCTGCGCGACGACGAGGCGTTGGATCGCCTGGTGGAGGTTTGCCGCCGCCGTGCGAGCGCCGCGGACAGCAAGCTGGAGGTCTTCGCCGCGGCCGAGGGACAGGAGCTCTGTCTCATCGAGCGCGACATCGTCGCGCCGCGAACGGACACCCTGCCGGAGCCGACGATGAGAGAAGGGCCGCACACCATCCTGGTCGCCGACGACGACCCCACGATCGTGCAGCTCCTGACCTTGACCCTCGAGCCGGACGGCTTCCGGGTGGTGACCGCCAACGATGGCGAGACCGCGCTCCGCCTGGTCCATCTCGAGCGCCCCGCCCTGATCCTGCTCGACTGGCAGATGCCGGGCGCGGACGGGATCGAGGTGACACGCTCGCTGCGCAGCCAGGACGATCCCGCCCTGCGGGACGTGCCGGTGGTGCTGATCACCGCGCAAACGGGGGAGGAGAATACGGCAGCGGGCTTTGCCGCCGGAGTGACCGACTATCTGACCAAGCCCTTCCGGCCGGCGCACGTCCGGGCCCGCGTTCAAACCTGGCTCCTGCGGCGCAAGAGCGAAGCTCCGTCCGAGACATGATCGAAGGCGACTGCGCTCACAGGATCGGGTCGCTGAGCCGCGTCTCCAGCGCTTTCGTCGCACTGGTCGCTGTCGCGGTCCTCGTCGGATGGGCGCTCGATGTCGAGTTCCTCAAGGGCGGATTGCCCGGCCACGTCGCCATGAACCCGACGACCGCGCTCGGGCTGGCCCTGGCCGCGGGCGCGCTCTGGATGTGGCACGCGCTGGGGGGTGAAGCGTCTGCGACGAGGATCGGTCCCGTCATCCGAACGGTCGCCGTCCTCGTCATCGGCCTGGGGGCGATCACGCTCGCCGGGTACGTCATCGGGCACAACCTCGGCGTCGATCAGATCCTGTTTCGAGCCCGGCTCGGCGGTAACCGCATCGCGCCCAACACCGCCATCAGCCTCCTGCTGATTGGCGCTGCACTATTGTTCTTCGGCTGGCCGCGCCCGCGAGGCGCGGTTGCCGAGGCGGTGGCGATCTTTCCCATCGGGATCGCCGTCGTCTCGCTCCTCGGCTACGCGTACGGGGTGGACGCGATGTACGAGCTCGGCGAGTACATCCCCATGTCGTTGGCGACGGCGGTCTCGATCTTCGTGCTGGGTCTCGCCATCTTCTGCGCCCGCCCGGATCGTGGCTTCGTCTCGGTGATCATCAGCGACGATCCGGGAGGGATTCTCGCCCGCCGCATCCTACCGGCCGCCATTCTCCTTCCCGCAGCCCTCGGCTGGCTCACGCTGTGGGGAGAGCGAACAGGCCTCCTCAGCGGAGAGCTCGGCGTGACGATCGGGGTGGTGGTAGGGATCCTCGCGTTTGCCACGCTGATCGGGATCACGGCGCGGTCGCTCACTCTCGCCGACCGCGCCCGAAAAGCCAGCGAGCGTCACTCGGCGGCCCAGTACCTGACCACGCGCATGCTGGTGGAGTCGGAGACCCTCGAGGAAGCGATGCCCCGTGTGCTGCAGGCCGTCTGTGAGAGCCTCGACTGGGTCATGGGGATTCGATGGAGCATCGATCCGGAGGCGCAGGTGCTCCGCTGCCGGGAGATATGGGTCGCGCCGGGCCGGACGTTGCGCGAGCTCGCCGACCTCAGCCGCCGCTTCGAGTTCCAGGCCGGCATCGGTCTTCCGGGCCGGGTGTGGAGCACGAGGCGGGCGGCCTGGATCGTCGACGTCGTCCGGGACTCGAACTTCCCGCGGGCCCCCGCGGCGGCGGCGGGAGGCGCGCATGGGGCGTTCGGCTTTCCCATCATCGGGCCGAGTGGCTTTCTGGGAGTGATGGAGTTCTTCAGCACCGAGGTTCGTGTTCCCGAGGACGCGTTGCTCACCCTCTTCGAAGGTGTTGGCGGCCAGGTCGGGCAGTTCATCGAGCGCAAGCTCGCGGAGGCCG
>JBOHRQ010000257.1:0-2070 GCA_050732875.1 Gemmatimonadota bacterium
CTCGCCCTCGCCATGGCCTGGCCCAGCATGGGGAGCCCGGCCACGTTCGCCGTGATTGGCGACGCCCTTCCTCCCGACCGCCGAGCGATGGGATTCACCGTCCAGTCGATCCTCAAGCGGATCCCGATGCTCGTCTCCCCCCTGGTTGGAGGGACGCTCATCGCGGCGCTCGGGGTCGTGGCGGGAATCCGGGTCGGCCTGGCCGTGACGCTCGCCCTGGCCGCCGCCACGCTTCCCCTCGTCCTCGGCATGGACCTTCCGGTCGCACCCCATCGGGCTTCGTCGCCTTGGCGTGTCTGGGGCACCTTTCCTGCCGCGCTCCGGCGCCTGCTCGTTTCCGACATCGTGATCCGCATGTGCGAGGGAATGGCGGGCGTCTTCGTGATCCTCTACGTCACGACGGTGCGGGGGACGTCGGTGCGCGCGTTCGGCCTCCTGATCGCTCTCCAGGTCGCGACCTCCATCCTGGCCTATCTGCCCGCCGCCCGGCTCTCCGAGCGGATCGGCCGGAAGCCGCTCGTGACCGCGACCTTCCTCGCCTTCGCCGCGTTTCCCGTCTGCGTGGCCTTCGCTCAGGGTCCCGCCGCCCTGGCGCTCGCGTTCGTCATGGGTGGGCTCAGGGAGATCGGGGAGCCGTCCCGGAAGGCCATGATCGTAGACGCCGCCCTGCCGGGAGTCCGGGCCCGGACGGTGGGCCTCTACTACCTGATCCGGAGCCTCTCCGTGGCGCCGGCGGCGGCCCTGGGCGGGCTCCTGTGGCGGATCTCTCCCGCGACCCCCTTCTTCGTCGCCGGAGCGATCGGCGTGGTCGGCACGGTCGTCTTCCTCGTCACGGTGGAGGAGAAGGATGCCGCCTGAGGCCCCGGCGGGCCGGACCCTGCTGCTCGGTGCGCGGCAGGTCGCGGCGCTGGTGGAGCTTCCCGACGCGATCGCGGCGGTCGAGAGCGCCTTCCGCGCCCATGGCCTCGGGCAGACACCACCCCCCGCGATCCTGGGGTATCCCGTCTCCGGGGGTGGCTTTCACGTCAAAGCCGCCGGGCTGTCCTCGCCCACCCCGCGCTTCACGGTGAAGCTCAACTCGAACTTCCCGGAGAACGGCCGCCGGTTCGGCCTGCCGACGATCCAGGGGACGATCACGCTCTTCGACGGGGCCTCGGGCTTCACGCTGGCGATCTTGGACTCGATCGAGATCACGATCCTGAGGACGGCGGCGGCGACCGCGGTGGCGGCGAAGTGGCTGGCCCGGGAGGACGCCGAAACGATCACGATCTGCGGCTGCGGCGCTCAGGCACGCGCCCAGCTGGCGGCGGTCGCGGCCGTCCGGCCGATCTGCCGCGCGTTCCTCCACGACATCGATCACCGGCGTGCGGAGAGGCTGGCCGAAGAGGTACGTGCTTCCGGCCGGGAGGCCCTTCCGGCCCGGAACCTCCTGGCGGCGGTCGGGAAGAGCGAGGTGGTCATCACCTGCACGCCCTCGACGGAGCCCTATCTGCGGATCGGCGACGTCGCGCCCGGGACCTTTGTCGCCGCGGTCGGTGCGGACAGCGAGGAGAAGCAGGAGCTGGACGCCCGCCTCCTCTCCTCCGCCACCGTGGTCGTCGACATGCTCGATCAGTGCGCCGCGATCGGCGAGCTCCATCACGCGCTCGCGGCGGGGCTCATGAGGCGCGACGACGTCCGGGCTGAGCTCGGGCAGGTCGTGGCCGGGCTCAGACCCGGACGGACATCAGGGGACGAGATCGTGGTGTTCGATTCCACCGGGACGGCGCTCCAGGACGCGGCCGCGGCCGGCCTGGCCTACGAGCGGGCGCTCGCGCGGGGTGCGGGGAGGTGGTTCGAGTTCGCGGGGCCGGGTCCCGTCAGGAAGGCAACGGACCCGAGTACTGCGGCAGGTCGTCAGTGATCTCGTCCCACGGCGCCCGGGAGTCGACGAACGTGTGGACCTGGGGACGGATCCCGGGGTCGCCGTCCACGCTCCCCAGCCGGATCGACACCTCGGGCCCCTCCGGCCACGTCCCGCCGAAGAGGCTGGATCCGCAGGCCGTGCAGAAGACCTTGACCGCGGCACCT
>JBOHRQ010000258.1:0-2063 GCA_050732875.1 Gemmatimonadota bacterium
TCGCCGCCGAGTACCGCTTCTTCCATTGGCACCTGGAGTTCCCCGAGATCTTCACCGTCACTGGCGACAGTCCCGATGTCGGCCCCGAGGGCTGGAGCGGCGGCTTCCACTGCCTCCTCGGCAACCCGCCGTGGGAACACACCGAACTCAAGGAGCAAGAGTTCTTCGCTGCCCGAGACCCGGACATCGCCGTCGCTGCTGGTGCCACCCGGAAGCAGCTCATCAAGCGACTGCCTGATACCGATCCGGCACTCTGGGCGCTGTTCAGCGCGGCTAAACGACAAGCAGACGGCACGAGTGCCCTCGCGCGCCTGAGCGGCCGCTTCCCGCTCACCGGTAGAGGAAGAATCAACACCTACGCAATCTTCGCCGAGACCTTCCGCTCGCTCCTCGGTGACCATGGTAGGTGCGGCTGCATCGTTCCCACCGGTATCGCCACCGACGCCACGACCCAGTACTTCTTCCGCGATCTCGTCGAATCTCGCTCGCTCGCAGCACTCTACGATTTCGAGAACGCTGCCCCGATCTTCGAGGGTGTGCATCGCAGCTTCAAGTTCGCCTTACTCACTGTCACCGGTCGGTGCGATCCCGAGCCCGCCGCACATTTCGCGTTCTTCCTGCACGATCCGGCGCTGATCGAGACCGCCTCGTTCTCTCTCACACCAGAAGAGATCCTGCTGCTGAACCCGAACACGGGCACCTGTCCGGTGTTCCGCACGCGCCGCGACGCCGAGATCACCCTCGGAATCTATCGCCGAGTCCCCGTGCTCCTCAAAGAGGGTGACCCCAACGGCAACCCGTGGGGCGTGTCGTTCATGCAGGGCCTGTTCAACATGACTTCCGACTCGGACCTGTTCCACACCCGCGACGAGCTCGAAGCCGCGGGTTGGTATCTCGACGGTAACGTCTTCATCTACGGCAAGAAACGCATGCTGCCACTCTTCGAAGCCAAGATGATCCACCATTACGACCACCGCTGGGGTACCTACGACGGCACCGACATCCGCGACGTCGCTCTCGAAGAAAAGCAAGACCCAAACTTCGTCGTCCTCCCCCGCTATTGGGTTGATGAGTGGGATGTCAATGAGCGTCTGGCTGGCCATTGGAACAAGGACTGGCTCCTTGGCTGGCGCGACATTTGCCGCAGCACCGACGAGCGAACGCTAATTGCGACTATGTTTCCTCGCGGGGCTGTGGGAAACAAGATTCCACTCATGCTCGGACCTTCGGAACGTCGATGGCTATTAGCTGCAACGCTATCATCGTTCGTGTGCGACTTCACGGCACGGCAGAAGATCGGTGGGACGACGATGAACTATTACCTGCTGATGCAGCTACCGACGCTTGCCCCAGATGCCTTCGAGTGCGACGCGCCATGGGATCTTCAGACGAGCCTACCCGACTGGCTGTCTTTGCGAGTCATAGAACTGACATGTACCTCCTCGGACATGCGCGGGCTCGGACAAGATCTCGGAGGTGAAGAACCGCACTACTGGGACGATGAGCGGCGATCATCCCTAAAAGCTGAACTCGATGCCGCGTTCTTCCATCTATACGGAATCGAGCGTAGGAACGCCGCCTACATTCTCGATACGTTCCCGATCGTCAAGCGCAAGGACGAGGCGAAATACGGCGAGTACCGGACGAAGCGGCTGATCTTGGAGGTGTACGACCGGATAGCGGAGGCGATCCGGCCTGGGGCGCCGTACCAGACGATCCTCGATCCGCCGCCAGGGCAGGGATTGCGGCATCCGGCGAAACAGGTCGTTGACGAGGCGTAGAGGCGAGGGCGACAAGCCCTGTGGAATAACCCCTGGGCACGTCGGGTGATGCTGCTCGGGGTGCTTACTTTGAGTCGAACTCGTCGGATCGGACACGGGTGGTGAAGGCCGCCCACACAGCGGGGGTGAGGGTCAGGGCTGGGCCGGCGGGGTTCTTGGAGTCGCGGACGGCTCGGCCGCCGTTGGGCAGGTGAGTGACCTCAATGCAGTTGCCGCCCCGGTGCTGCTTCGGCTGTTCTTGATCCAGCGCAGGTGGGACAGCTTGTCGCCCCGACTGGACGA
>JBOHRQ010000259.1:0-2031 GCA_050732875.1 Gemmatimonadota bacterium
CTACCGGACGCGGCGCGGCTCGAAGTTCTCGGCTCGCGTCGTTCTCGACATGCTCGGGCATCCCGCCTACATCGGCTCCGTCCGCTTCCGAGGCCAGATCGTCGCCGAGGGTGTCCACGAGCCGATCCTCGACCGTGAGACCTACGAGGATGTCCGGCGGCTGAGAGAGGCGCGCCGGGCGTCCCCGAGTCAGGGGCGCGGGCGAGAGC
This sequence comes from Gemmatimonadota bacterium, assembly GCA_050732875.1. Classification (GTDB taxonomy): domain Bacteria; phylum Gemmatimonadota; class Gemmatimonadetes; order JACCXV01; family JAHWKZ01; genus DASRVA01. The sequence goes on from JBOHRQ010000259.1 coordinate 210, forward strand.
CGAAGGGCTCGCACTTGCTCACGCGAGGGATGCTCCGCTGCGGGAGTTGCGGCTCGGCTATGGCTCCGAAGACGTCCGCGGAGGGCTACGAGCGCTATCGCTGCGGTCGTCGCCGCACCTATGGGGACTGCGCCATGCCCGACCTCGCGCGGGCGCGAGTAGACGAGGCCGTGTTCGGCCACTTCGAGCGCGCAGCGCTCGACGTCGAGGGCACCGTCGCCGAGCTCACCGTCGAGGCGCGACGTCGGATCGCTCAGACTCAGTCGCTTGCGGAGCAGGCCGAGAGGCAGGCCGTCGAGATCGAACAGGGGCGCGAGCGGGCTGACCGCGCTTTCCTCTCGGGCGCGATCGAGGAGAAGGACTATCGGCGGCTCCTAGCGCAGGTCGAGGAGGAAGGGCCAGCGGCGCAAGCCGAGGCCGATCGTCTCCGCGCTCAGGTCGCCGCGCTCGAAGAGGAGCTCGTCGAGCTCGACGCCGAGACGGTCGTCGCCGAGCGGTTGGCCGAGATCCGCCGCTCCGTCGCCGAGCGGGTGACTAGTGGGGAGTCCGTCGAGGCGATCCGCGCGGCGCTCGTCTCTCTCTTCGAGCACTTCACGCTCACGCTCGACGAGGAGACGGGAGACGTCGCGCTGGAGCCCATCGTCCGGCCCGACGTCCTGGAGCTCCGACCCGTCCTCGATCCCGAGACGCTGACCGAGGCCGAGCGGCTGGCCGACGAGGGTCTCGACTTCGCGGAGATCGGCGAGCGGCTCCGTCTCCCCGAGGGCTGGCAGGACGAGCCTGCCGTTCGAGTCGCGCTTCGCAAGGCGACCCTGCCCCTCGGGGAGAAAGTCGGAGCCAAACCTCCGTCGCCGTAGCGGCCCGACGCCGGGGCTTAGTGACTATCTCAAAAGAGGACTTCCGCCTCTTCGCTCGAACGAGAGGGCGTTGCCGTTCGAGTGAAGGGAGGCGTGAGTGCCTCGAGCAAAGAACGACGCAGCTCAGCCGCTGGAGACGATCTGGGAGGTACCGGACGAGCTCTGGAAGCGGTTCGAGCCGATCCTGGAAAGACACTATCCGCCGGCGCCGACCGGCCGCCCCCGCGCCGACCTGCGGCGGGTCCTGAACGGCGTCATCTTCCGGATGCGCTCGGGCTGCCAGTGGAACCGGCTGCCGGAGCGCTTCGGCGACGACGCCACCCTGCACCGCTGGTTCCAGCGCTGGGTCAAGGACGGCGTCCTCGCGGAGCTGTGGGCGATCCTCCTCAGCGAGTGCGAGGAGCTGGGCGCGGTCGACTGGCGCTGGCAGGCCGCCGACGGCTCGATGGGGAAGGCCCGCCTGGGCGGCGGAAAAAGGGGCCCAATCCTACTGATAGAGCCAAACCGGGCACGAAGAAGAGCCTGATCGTCGAGCGAGCGGGCGGCCCGCTCGGGCTGGAGATCGAAGGCGCCAACGTCCACGACACCAAGCTCCTGGCCCAGACGATCGAGGCGATCGTGGTCGAGCGCCCAGACCCCGCCGAGTACCCGCAGCACCTCTGCCTCGACAAGGCCTACGACAACCCGACCGGCCGCTCGGCAGCCGAGGCCGCCGGCTACCTTCCCCACATCCGTCGGATCGGGGAGGAGAAGCTCGACGACACAGGCAAGAAGCGCCATCCCGCCCGCCGCTGGGTCGTCGAGCGCACCCTCGCCTGGCTCTCCAAGTGCCGAGCGATCCTCATCCGCTACGACAAGAAGGCGGCCAACTACCGAGGCCTGATCCAGCTCGCCTGCGCGCTGCTCTGGTACCGGCGCCTACACCGGCTCCAGGAGGTCAAAGCCTTTTGAGATAGTCACTTAGT
>JBOHRQ010000260.1:0-2011 GCA_050732875.1 Gemmatimonadota bacterium
TTTGGAAGCCCGTGAACCATGGCTGCGGCCCGTTGCGCGTCGCGCGGATGCCCCGATCGGGCCTCTCAGCCAGCAATCACAACGAGATCGCGGCTTCTCCCGTCCACACCAGGGTCAGGAGAGCCCTAATTCTGCTGTCTGCCGCCCAAACACGAGCGATCGCACGGAGAACGATGGCATCAGTGATCCCTTCGACGAGAACAGAGCGCTCGGCGAAGAGTGAAGCGGACCGGGTGACGTCCAGATGCCGTCGTGCTTGCGCCAGCCTGCTGGCGGAGAGATTGAATGACTTAATGGTACGAGCTGCAGGAATGCTGGCGGCATCGCGCCGAAGAATGACGAGGTCCTCGGGATCAGCGGCTGCGATGATTTCGTCGGAGTGAGTGGTCAATATGACCTGCACCTCCGGCCGGCGCTGGACGACCTCCTTCAAATAGTGCACTAGGCCGTGCTGAAGCTGTGGATGAAGGTGGGCTTCGGGTTCCTCAAGGACGACGATGGCGTGGAAGGCGCCGGCGAAGAAGGAGTCGTCATCGAGTTCTCGGCGTTCATTTGCCTCCTCCATCAACGCCGCCAGTACCTCCTCCGGACGGTCGTCCTCGGTTCCAAGACCCTGCTCGTGCGGAGCCATGTCATCGTCCAGGTGGGTGACGGGGCCCCCCTCAGCGGACGCATCGTCAACGTCACCTGAGTTGGTGAGGTCCGGTATCGAGGAGAGCACCACGGCAAGCTGGAGGAGGTTCGCGTAGCCTAAGCCCTCTGTATCAATGCGGTGCGATCCGGAGCGGGGCACGCCAATTACTCCCAAGAGGAACTCAAACACCCTCGCCAGGAATGAGTCGTCGACGGAGGTCGTTCCGAGGTAGGGCACTCGTCCGGCCACGCCCACAGTCAGCTCTTCGAGGCTAACAGCGACGCGTTCTTCAGCGTCCGCAACCGGCCACTTCGAGGTGACCGAGCCGATTAGGCTTCCTAGTAGACCTCGTAGTTCCTTCAGAGATTTGTCGCCTCGATCCCTAAAAGCCTGAGCCCTTAGGAGCTCAACTATGAGCCGCGCCTCTCGGCCGGCGAGGTCGACTGCGGGGTTCCGGGTCGGCGAAAGATAGAGCAAGGGTAAGTGACCCTCGCCAAGTGCCTCGCCTTGCGAGGCGGAGACGCGGCCCATCGAGGTCGACAGTGTTGTCGTCCACTCCGGAAGGCGCACTGTCGCGCCACACAGCGTGCCGAGGGGTGACGTGTCGTCGTCGTCGAGCGCATACGAAATGTCGATGGTGCGATTGGGCACCGAGGCCGACAAGACCGCTGAGGGCGGGCGAGGTGTGAAAGGGAACACGTCCCGGTGGGACAGTACGATTGAGTCGACGACCGTGGACTTGCCGGCGCTATTCGCACCAGCGAGCACGCAGAATCGGCCCGGCAACGTGCACTCGAGTGGCTGTTCGCTTGCCGCCCGAAATCCATGAACCTTCACCGTCTGCAGGTACAGCCGTACACCTCCTGCTTCTCAGGTCACGATCTGCGCTGCTGGCGGTTGTCCGTGCTCCGAAACGGTCGAAGGAGCTGGAGTGGCTTCGCCATAGCTGCCGATCCTGGCCTGGCGCGGAACGGGTGGTGGCCATTCCCGGCACGCTCCTCCTGCACGCTCGCCGGCAACTTCACAATTGCTGGACCAGGCGATGCTCCTCACTCCTCCGGCCGAGTGGGCGGGGTTCGAAGGACCCTGAACCATAACGCCATTCTGTCCGCTCAACGGCCCGCTCGAGCAGGCGCGCCAAGATTTAGCGAGTGACCTCAGACCGCTAGGCGAGCGCCGCGGTGAGCACAAGTCAGCGGTTGCCGGGGGCGGTCTGAGCTCACTCGCGTGAGGCAGGCCGAGGTGGCGGCGCTGGTGGGGCCGGGCCGGCAAAGCCGGCCCTGTGCGCACCGGCGGTCCCCAATAGCGTCCTCCCGTCACACAGGTAGATCGACCGCGCCAACGGTCGGGGGGAGGCCGCCATGGGGACCGTGGCCA
>JBOHRQ010000261.1:0-2009 GCA_050732875.1 Gemmatimonadota bacterium
CCTGGAGCAGCGACGCGCCGATGTCCATGGAGGGCGATGCAGGTGAGGCCGACCAGGCCGCTCCGGCCGAAGAGGCGCCAGTCACCGAGCCGCAGGCCGCTCAGCCGGGGGCCGACGAGCCCTCCGCGGAGGGAGAGACCGGGAGCTGATGCGTCCGTCCCGCCGACTGACATGCACCCTGGTCTTCCTGCCAGCCGTCCTCCTGGCCTGTGGCGGTGAGCCCGAAGCAACCGGGCCGCCCGACGAGCGGATCGAGGTCGAAGCCTCGAGCTTCGCCTACGCTCCGGCCGAGGTGTCGGTGGGCCCGGGAACGATCCGCTTCGTGATCCACAACGCGGCCGAGGTCGTGCACGGTTTCGAGGTCGAGGGGCACGGCATGGAGACGGAGATCGAGGAGATCCAGCCTGGTGCGACCGACAGCCTGACGGTGAAGCTGGATGAGCCCGGCGCCTACGAGATCTACTGTCCCGTCGACGACCACGAGCAGCGGGGCATGACGGGCACGCTGACCGTCGAGGACGGGGGGAGCTGAAGCCGGCGACCTGGGCCCTCTGACGACCGATCTCTGGCAATGGCTCCAGCTCGGAGCGCGCTGGTTGCACGTCATCGCCGGCGCGGCCTGGATTGGCACTTCGTTCTACTTCAACTGGCTCAACCACAGCCTGCGCCCTCCGGAGACTTCCCGCCCCGGGGTCTCCGGCGAGCTGTGGTCGGTCCACGGCGGAGGCTTCTACCAGGTCGGGAAGTACGCCGTGGCCCCCGAGCGCCTGCCGGGCCGGCTCCACTGGTTCAGGTGGGAGGCGTACACCACATGGCTGAGCGGGGCCGCGCTCCTCGTTCTGATCTACTACCTCGGAAGCGGCTACCTGCTGGATCCGACCGGCGCGAGCGTCGGACGCGGGGCCGGAGTCGCGCTCGGGGTCGCGGCGATCGTCGGTGGCTGGCTCGCTTACGAACTTCTCTGCCGGTCCCCGCTGTCGCGTCGGCCCGCGCTCCTGGCGGCGATCCTGCTCGGGCTCGTGATGGCCATCGCGTATGGGCTCCATCAGGCGATGAGCCCGCGGGCGGCTTTCATCCACGTCGGGGCGATGCTCGGAACGTGGATGGCGGCCAACGTCTTCTTCGTGATCATCCCCGGCCAGCGGGCGATGGTACGGGCGATGGAGGCCGGCGAGACCCCCGATCCGGAGCGCGGCCGGCGGGGCGCTCTGCGCTCGCTTCACAACAACTACCTGACGCTGCCGGTCCTCTTCCTCATGGTGAGCATCCACTCCCCGGTGGCGTATGCGAGTCCCCGGGCGTGGCTGGTTCTGCTCGTGGTCCTGGCCGCAGGTCCGGTCGTTCGCCACTACTACAACCTGCGCCACCGCGGACGACGGGTGGCGTGGCTGCTGCCGGCGGCGCTGGCTGCGCTGGTCGCCGTCGCGCTCGTCGCCACGCCGGCGCGCGAGCCGATCGAGCCGGTACGCCCAACCGCCATGAGCGGTGCCCCACGGGTCGCCGACGGGATTGCCGCGGCGATCCTCGAGGCTCGCTGCGTGGCGTGCCATTCCGTGCGCCCGACCCATCCCACGGCGCCGGTCGCGCCCCTGGGCGTGATCCTCGATGAGCCCGCGCAGGCGCGGGCCCTGGCGGAGCGCGTGACCGTCGCCGTCGAATCGGGGACGATGCCGCTCGGGAACCTGACCGGGATGACCCCGGAGGAGCGGGCGGTCCTCCTGCGCTGGCTGCGGCAGTCGCCCTGAGCGCGGGCTGCCAGAGTCAGCCCCATCCATCGGCCACTTTACAGGACCGCCCCGAGGGCGAAGATTGGGGCGGACCTGTCCTTCTGGGGGGGAGATGACGCCACCGGTCGAGATCATTCTGGCGCGCCAGCTCGCGGGCTACCTCGCCGTTCCCGTCTTCGTGGTGAGTCCCAAGGGCGATCTCCTGTTCTACAACGAGCCCGCGGAACGCATCCTGGGGACCCGCTTCGAGGAGACGGGGAGGATGGCGATGGAGGAGTGGGC
>JBOHRQ010000262.1:0-1958 GCA_050732875.1 Gemmatimonadota bacterium
TTGCTCAGCATCGACCGGTCTCCTTGGCTGAAACCTCGTGGTCGGGCGTCACGTTGGGGGAGGCGATGACGCGATGATGGATGAGAATAGCAGACACGGATACAGGAGGCATATCATGCTCGAGATGATCGGGATTCTGGTGGGGACGATGGTCCTGGCGGCCTTGAAGCCCACGGCCGCCCAGGCCCGCCGCTTCGAGCGGCGGCCGCGTCCCCACCCAAGCCACCGGTAGCGCGTTTCGCGGCACGCAGGCCGCGGACGACTACACCGGCGTCAGGCTGAAGGCCTGGAGGAACACGAGGAGCACGAGGGCGCGGCTCAGGATAACCATACGAAGCGCCCCCTTTTTGCAGGAGCCGTGCCACAGTGCCCGGTTGCTGATCCGGCCGGAGCGGCGAAGCTTTGCCGACATGTCGTGCCTTCCCCGCTGCCCGACCCTCCTTGCCGGCGCCCTCCTCGCCGCTTCTCTCCTCGAAATCTCCGGTCTCCAGGCCCAGATCCCCGCCGAGCGTCCGCGAGTCGGCGTCGCTCTGAGCGGGGGCGGGGCGCGAGGGATCGCCCACGTGGGCGTCCTCAAGACGCTCGAGGAGATGCGGGTACCGATCGACGTCATCGGCGGGACCAGCATGGGGGCCATCGTGGCCGGTCTCTACGCCTCGGGCCTGTCCCCGGATGAGATCGAGGCGGCGCTGGCCAGAGTCGAGTGGGAGCAGGTCCTGAGCGACACGCCCCTCCGCCGGTCGCTGGAGTTCCGGCGACGCGAGGACGACCGGCGCTACGTCTGGGAGATCGAGATGGGCGTCGATGGCGACGGCCTCCAGGTGCCGGGCGGGCTCATCGCCGGTCAGGGGCTGGGCGAGCTCCTCCGCCGGCACACCTTCGCGGTCGCGGGGGTCGATTCCTTCGATGAGCTCCCGATCCCCTTCCTCGCCATCGCCACCGACGTCCGGACCGGCCAACGGGTCGTCCTGAGGCAAGGCGATCTTCCGACCGCCCTCAGGGCAAGCATGGCGATCCCGACCGTCTTCACGCCGGTCGAGATCGAGGGTCGGCTTCTGGTGGACGGTGGTCTCACCGACAACCTGCCGGTGGATGAAGTCCGGGCCCTCGGGGCGGACGTGGTGGTCGCGGTCGACGTCAGCCTCCCCATCGATGCGGATGACGAGATCCGCTCCCCGTTCGACGTCCTGGAGCGGACGGCCGCCATCGTCTCCCGCACCCGACTGGCCGAGCAGCTCGGGCGGGCCGACCTCGCGATCGCCCCCGACCTGGCGGGCTACGGGGTCTTCGATTTCGAGGCCGGCGAGCGGCTGATCGACCTGGGGGTCCTGGCCGCACGCTCGGCAGCCGACCGCCTCGACGATCTGTCCCTCTCCCCCGCCGCCTGGGAGACCTACCGACGCCGACATCGACCCCTTCCCGCGCCACGGCTCGTGATCGACGAGGTCGCCTTCGACACGCCGAACTGGCTCGACTCGCGTCGACGTGCGGAGCGGATCGCGACCCGGCCCGGCGACCGCCTCGCTCTGGAGCCGCTGGAAGAGGATGCGGCCCGTCTCTACGCGCTGGGCGAGTTCGAGCGAGTCTGGTGGGGGATCGACGGGCGGGATGAGGGAACCGTCCTCACCTACGAGGCGGAGGAGAAGCCGTGGGGGCCCAACTATCTGGATGCCGGCGTCCGGCTGGTCCTCGATTCCGGCGGCGACGACTTCCGGACGGGCATCGTCACCTACGACGCCGTGGTCGACCTGACCCGGCGCCGGATCGGCGCCCGGGGGGCCGAGTGGCGGACGGACCTCCGCCTGGGCGAGACGGCCGGGATCGAGACCGAGTGGGACCAGCCGCTCGATTTCGCGGGGCGCTGGTTCGTCGCGGCTCGAGGCGGCTGGCTATCCAGCCAGCAGTCGCTCTTCGAGGACGGCCGGTTGGCCGCGGAGTACGGCGTCGATCGCGCGGAG
>JBOHRQ010000263.1:0-1956 GCA_050732875.1 Gemmatimonadota bacterium
TGAGCGACCGCTTCACCGAGCCCCTCCGGATCGGCGATGTGGCTGGCGAAGTCGGGGTCCATCCCAGCTCCCTGGCGCGCGCCTTCCAGCAACACTACAGCTGCACGCCGGGCGAGTTCGTACGTCGACTCCGGGTGGACCTGGCCGCTCGACGCCTGACCCAGCCGACGGCATCCCTCGCCTCGATCGCCCGCGAGACCGGCTTCAGCGATCAAAGCCACTTCAGCCGGACTTTCAAGGACGCCACCGGGATGACCCCCGGTGCTTTCCGGGAGCTCGTTTCCGGGAACTGAGGGGAGCTTTTCCGGTCAAGGCAGTACATCTGGCGTTAACACGTTCAAGACGGAATCGCCCGCGTCAGGGTAGTCTAAGATCGTAGAGATTCCCTCAGGGGTTCGAGCATGAGGAGGTCCGCGATGCATGCCCTGACGAGCCGCGGGTTGGGATCGTGGCTCGGGATCGCGGCGCTCGGCGTCGTGATCGCCTGCAGCGGCGGCGGAGGCGGCGAAACCGCGATGGGGCCGGGCCCCGGTCCCAACCCGCCCACCAATCCGAATCCACCGACCGATCCGGATCCGCCGTCCGACCCGAATCCGCCGTCTGATCCCAACCCACCGAGCCCGGGGGTGGCCATCATCCGTTTGGTGAACTTTGCCTTCGAGCCCGCCGATACGACGATTCCGACGGGAACCACGGTGCGGTGGGTCAATGCGACCAACATCTTCCACACCGTCACGCCCAATGGCCACACGCAATGGCCCAGGACGACGACCGGCTCCATGGGGACGGTCCTGGAGCAGCGACTCGATACGGCGGGGACCTTCAACTACTTCTGTGAGCCGCACCAATTGGACGGCATGACGGGCAGCATCACGGTCCAGTAGCGGCATGGAGGGCCCACCGGGTTTGACGCCCACGTCGCCACCCCGTGTGCTTGCCGCTTCGCTCATGGCGGGTCTCCTGGCCTGGGCGACCCCGGCCATCGGACAATCCCTCCTGACCCGTACCCCCAACATGGGCGGGACGACCGTTCCCCGCCCGCGGAGCAGCGAGTTCACGTTCCTCCATCGCTTCGAGCTGGTCGGCGAGGAGGAGCAGAAGGTCCTCAACTATCCGACGTTCGTCATCGCCGTGGGGCTCCCCGCCGGTCTCGCCGTCGGCACGACCTACGCTTCCAATTCCGAGCTGGGGGCCGGGACCCCCAACGAGTGGGAGCCGTGGGTCAAGCTGCGCTACGGCTTCGGGGAGCGGTTCGACGTGGCCGGGACGGCCGCGTACAACACAGCCACCGAGAGCGCGAACGGCGAGCTGACCGGTCGCCTGCGGGTGGGGCCGGTGTCGCTTCTGGGGGCCGGGCGCGCTTTCTCATCGGCGTACGGCTCCGACGACGCCGAGGCCGCCCTGGCGGCGGGGTTTCTCCTTCACCTCACCCCGCGCCTGGCCGTGGGAGGCGACGTCGCCGATATCGTGTCGAGCGATTCCTTCCCGACGGCCTGGAGCGCCGGCGTCCACGTGGCCATTCCGGGCTCGCCCCACACGCTGGGGTTCGTGGTCTCGAACGTCGGTGCGACCACTCTCGAGGGTGCCAGCCGCGGCTTCCAGGACCCCGAGGGGGACGCCAACCTGCGCTACGGCTTCGCCTTCACGATGCCGCTCGGCACCTTCTCGCAGTGGGCGCGGATCTTCCACGGCGAGGAGGAGACTACCGGCGAGAACGTCGTAGTCATCCGCGACTTCACCTTTGGCCCCCCCGAGATCCGGATTCGCGCCGGCGATACGGTGCGCTGGGTCAACGAGGACCCGGTGGCCCACACGGTGACGGCCGACGATGGGACATTCGATTCGGATCTCCTCGAAAACGGAGAGGGCTTCTCCCGACGGTTCGACGACCCGGGTCGCTACCCGTACCACTGCACGCCCCACCCTTTCATGAGCGGCGTGGTGGTGGTGGAAGCC
>JBOHRQ010000264.1:0-1949 GCA_050732875.1 Gemmatimonadota bacterium
CGGGCCATGGTCACGACCTCCGTCTGGACGCGGAAGCCGGGGAGGTCCCGGTCCGGGCTCAGCTCGACGGCGACGTGGTCCAGGGGCAGGGGATGGCAGAGCGGGAGGATCTCGGCGGTCCGCTTGGCGGCCATGATCCCGGCCACCCGGGCGACCGCCAGGGCGTCGCCCTTTGGGAGCTCGCCTCCCAGGACCGCCTCCAGCGCGGGGGACGTCATGCGCAGGGCGCCGCTCGCCCGCGCGGTGCGTCGCGTGGGCTCCTTGCCGGACACGTCCACCATCCGCGCCCGGCCGGCTTCGTCGAGGTGCGAAAGGGCGCTCAGGGGCGGGAAGGGGCCTCCTCGACCCGGGCCGCGGCATGGACGACATCCCCAATCTGCCACGCACCCATCTCGCGGAACTTCCCGCTCCGGCGCCGGATGCGATCCTCCGGGTTCCAGGCCGAGACCTCCAGCAGGTGACGCCGGAGCACGTCCTCCAGAGCGCGGGCGGTCCCCGCGTAGTCGGTATGCGCGCCGCCCATCGGCTCCTTCACGATCTCGTCGACGACCCCCAGCCGGTGCAGGTCGTCGGCGGTGATCTTCATCGCCCGCGCCGCAATCTCGCGCTTCTCGCCGTCCTTCCAGAGGATCGCCGCGCAGCCCTCGGGGCTGATCACGGAATAGAAGGCGTTCTCGAGGATCAGGATGCGGTCGGTGACCCCGATGCCGAGCGCGCCACCCGAGGCGCCCTCGCCGGTCACGACCGAGATCGCCGGCACCCTGAGGGCGGCCATCTCCCGCAGGTTGCGGGCGATCGCCTCGGCCTGCCCGCGCTCCTCGGCACCGATCCCGGGATACGCCCCCGGCGTGTCGATGAGGGTGATTACCGGATGGCCGAACTTCTCGGCCAGCTTCATGAGCCTGAGCGCCTTGCGATAGCCCTCGGGATGCGGCATTCCGAAGTTGCGAAGCAGGTTCTCCTTGGTGTCGCGGCCCTTCTGCTGACCGACGATCATGACCGGCTGCCCGTCGAAGCGGGCGAGACCGCCGATCATGGCGCGGTCGTCGGCGTAGGCGCGATCGCCATGCAGCTCGAGCCAGTCGGTGAAGCAGCGCTCGATGAAGTCGAGCGGATACGGGCGCCGCGGATGGCGTGCCAGCTGCACGCGTTGCATGGGCGAGAGGTGGGAAAAGATGTCCGACTTCAGGCGCGTGAGCTTGGCCTGGAGCGTGGCCAGCTCGGCGGACACGTCGATCCCCCGCTCCTCGGCCGCCTTCTCCATGTCGGCGATCCGCTCCTCGAGCTCGACGATGGGTCGCTCGAAGTCGAGGTAGATGCCGTTCGTCATGCGATCCCGGTCACCGCGGCGTGGCCGTTGCCCGGCCGGCTCGCGGGTGTGGCGGCCGGCTCGGCGAGCCGGACGTTCTCGGGCCCCAGCAGAGAGGCCAGCGGCTCGAGGAGGCCGTCGTTGAGCGCCACCCGAAGGTCGGTGGCGAGGATCGCCCGGCTGGCGCCGGTGTCGATCGTGATCGTGACCGGCATCGAGCCCGAGTTGCGAAGCAGAACGGAGCGCAGCTCGGCGAGGAGGTCCGCGTCGCACTTCTCCCGCGGGACCCGCACCTCCAGGCGCCGGTTCCCGGTGGTGGCGGCCTGGGCGAGAGGGACGATCGCGTCGGCGACCACCTTGCCGGGCTCTTCGTCGCGCCGATCCAGCCGCCCGGTCACCAGGAGCGGGAGGTCGCTGTGGATGAGCGGCCGCGCGGTCTCGTACACCGAGCTGAAGGCAATCACCTCGACCAGTCCCGTATAGTCCTCGAGCGTGAAGAAGGCCATGTCCTTGCCGCGCCGGTCGCGCTGGCCGCGAACCGCGGTGACCACCCCGCCGACAGTCACCTGCCGGCCGGCCGGCAGCTGCGACAGATCGGCGGTCGCCTGGTGGGCGAACGCCGAGAGCTGGGCCCGCACCC
>JBOHRQ010000265.1:0-1943 GCA_050732875.1 Gemmatimonadota bacterium
CGGCACGATGACGGCGCTCGATAATGGCTGTCAGCCGGGGCTCCTCGGTGGTCGAGTCGTTCTCGTCTCAGCGCACACGATGGCTCCGTCGACTGGAGTTGCCTGCTGAAGACGTCGGCCCCATGCGGCTCTCGGTCGACGACAACGACGCGCGACTATCCGGGGTGCGCCGGCTGCTCGAGCAGCTCGTCACGGAACGTGCCGGGCGTCATGAGCTCCTCCGTCGCGCGCGAAAGTTTCATGTACTCGGGATCTGCGCGCCGAGCTGCCCGTTCACGCTCGAACGCATCGAGGCTCGGGTATTCCGCGATCACGATGACTTCGTTGGCGACGCCGACGACGGGTGTCCAAATGGTGCTCACTGCCCAGCCTCGGACACCCTCCAGGGCGCTGATCTGGCGAGACAGTTCCACGAACTGGCGGAACCGCCCGTAGTGGACCTCGCAGCGGTAGTGGTGGCGGTACATGCCCGCTCCTCTCTCACGACGGTCAGAGACGACGGCCGTCTCCAACTGTGCGCCCGCCATCCGCCCGCCGCAAGCGGAAACCGACGTCGCATGCGGGCGTTCCTCCCGCTGGCCTTCCTGGCCTCCCGGGATGGTGCTCGGCGCGACGGAGAGGCAGCCCGCAACTGGAGCCGACGCTGATCTCGCCGCCTTGCCCGGCGCCATCAGGCGCGGGACGATGCCGCCATGATCGCAGCCTTTTCCATCACTCCACTCGGCATCGGCGAGTCCGTCGGAGCCGCGGTGGCCGACGCTGTACGTGTGGTACGGGCGAGCGGGCTGCCCAACGAGACGAACGCGATGTTCACGAATGTCGAAGGTGAATGGGACGAGGTGATGAACCTCATCAAGTCATGCGTTATCGAGGTGTCTAAGTCAGCGCCTCGTGTGAGTGTGGTGATCAAGGTGGATCACCGACCCGGATCGGTGGACGCCCTGCACGCCAAGGTTGCTGCCGTCAAATCCCACCTCACCGAGCAGTAGCAGGGCGACTCGTCGCACGCCATTGGCTCAAGAAATTGAGGACCCGGCGACACCTTCCTCGGATCCCTATACAGCGGCGGTCCGTCTACATACCAGAAGGAGATTCTCGTCGGTCCATGACATGATGTCCGAGCCGGCGTCCTCAAGATGAGTCGCAAACTTCTCCATCGCAGAGGACCACTCAGCGTCCGTGTAGAAGACAAAGGTCGAATATGGCTGCTGTCTCACCTGGGCGAGCACATCCTCCCGGCTGGCGCTCCTCTCGTGATGAAGTGGAACCATTGCCTCGATTCGAAAGGCTCCCTGCTCGACAGCGCACCGCAGGTCGTCCTCCGCGAGAAGCCGGGTTTCCTTCTCTAGGAATTGAGGGAACAACCGGCCGAGCAGTGACCGTGCGTTCTGCTCGGGGGTGCGGGTATAGATGACGAGTACTCCTCCGCAGGCGAGAACTCTCGCGGTTTCCTCGACGATCCGATGGATATCGACCAAATGAATCGCGTCGAAGATCGAGACCCACCCGAGCGATGCGTTGCGAAACGGGAGTTGACAACAGTCGGCGCGAACAAGGCGCACGACGATCCCGGCGTGATTCTCCCGCGGCGACGACGCCGTGCGCAGCATCCTCTCGTTCAGGTCGACGCCCACGGTCACGAGTCCTGGGGACCGACTCGATGCCACCCTCTTCAAGTAGCGCCCTGTCCCGCAGCACACCTCGACACCATGCGGTGGCCAGGGAGGTAGGTACCGGCTCATCACGGACACGGCGTCGACGTCGAGGGGACGCAGGTCTTCGTACCGTGACGCGATGTCCGAGTAATACGCTTGGGCGGTCTTCTGCCCGTTTCTCACGCAACTCGTCGCGCCAAGACCACGGCGTCCCTGCCGTCTGTCCACAGACCGAGCCTAATCCTGCACCGGGAGTTGGGCGCGGGTGACGTCCGAGAGGACTAGGGG
>JBOHRQ010000266.1:0-1942 GCA_050732875.1 Gemmatimonadota bacterium
GCGTCACCGACCGAATCCTGGCCCGGTTCCTCGAGCGGCCCGGCCTTCCGGAATGGGGGGCCAACGCCCTGCTGCCTCCGATGCGGGCGGCGCAGGGGCGGGTCCGGGAGGCCGTGGCCCGGCTGGAGATGGACGACTTCGACCCGGCTCTGCGCGCCCAGCAGGTGATGGAGCTCCATGCCCTGGGCGTGCCGCTCGACCCGGAGCTCCTGCACCGCTCGTCGGCCCCTTCTCCGGCCGACACGACGCTCAGCCCGGCCACCGGAGAGCGGATGTTCCTGGCCGCGCTTCTCGCCGTCGAGGAGGGTCGGACGGAGGACGCCGAGGCGCTCAGGCGCCGGATGGAAGCCCTGGTCGAGCGCTCCCGCGAAGAGGGGGATTCGTTGCTGCCCCTGAAGTTCGAGATCGCCTCGCAGGCGGTCGATGGACGGGCGGCCATGATGCGCGGCGACGACGAGCGAGCTCTGGAGCTCCTCGAAGCCGCGTTCCGCGGGGGTACGGGCATGACGGGACCCTGGATCATGGAGCTGCTGACCGAGGCCGGACGGCCCGAGGAGGCGCTGCGGTACGGCGAGGTCGCCGGGCCCACTCCCTGGCTGGGGTTCCCGATGGGTCGTCTCTACGAGCAGGTCGGCGACCGCGATCGCGCGCTGGAGGCCTACAGCTGGGTCGTCCTCGGCTGGGAGAACGCCGATCCGGAGCTCCAGCCACGGGTGCAGCAGGCGCGCTCGGCGATTGCGAGACTCGAGGGCCTCCAGCGAGGTTGATTCTCGAAAATGGGTCGCGGATGGCCAAGGAGGACAAGATGATCGCACGCAGGAAAGCCGCGAAGCCGGAGAAGAAGCGGGAGGCTCCTCCACGCAGGCCCGGGCCCGAGGATGCCGACGTTCCGCCCGAGCAGCATCCGGTCAAGCAGGCGAAGGACCCCAAACAGCCGCCGCGCGAGGAGAAGGCCGCGACGGAGCGGCCACATCCGGGGCGGCACCATCCGCCCCGGGACGGGCTGTAGGCGGAAGGTGCCCCGGACGCCGCCAGGGAGAGGCGTGGTTCCTAGCCGACCAGCTTCGCGTTCAGCCGGATGTCCACGCCGCCGAGCGCCCCCGAAACGGGGCAGCCCTTCTTGGCCCCCTCGGCCTGCTCCTGGAACGCCTCCTCGTCGATCCCCGGCACCTCGGCCTCGACGTCGAGGGTGCTGGAGCGGATGGTGGGCGCGTCGCCCCCCGTGTCGAACTCGATCCGCGAGGTCGCACTGACCCGCTTCGGCGGGTGACCCGCCTTCTCGAGTCCGGCCGAGAGCGCCATCGCGTAGCACGCCGCGTGGGCCGCGCCGATCAGCTCCTCGGGATTCGTGCCGGTCCCCTCCTCGAACCGCGAGCGGAAGGAATAGGGACCCTCGTACGCTCCGCTCCCGAGCCGCAGGTTCCCCTGTCCATCCTTCAGGCCACCCTTCCACTCGGCACTGGCTTTCCGCGTCGGCATGGGTGTTCCTCCTCGATCGGGTTGGATGCATGTGGATCACGCCGCCGGCGGCGTGACGGATGCGAGAGCCTACCCGCGAGGGAACGGCGCCCGCAAGCCGCTCGTGCGACGCAGCTGCCCATCTACCTGGAATCCGCTGGTCGAGCGACCTCCATCCTCGTGCAGGGCTCGAGCCGCGCCGGCTCGGCCAGCGCCCGTTCGAGGAGCGGCGCCGCCTCCCGTTCGCGGCCGAGCCCTTCCAGGATGCGGCCCCGATGGACCTCGATGGTGGGGCTGGGAGCCCCCCACGCGAAGGCGCGGTCGGAGGCGACCAGCGCTTCGCCCAGCTCGCCGCGTCGATAGCGCACCCAGGCCAGGACGTCCCAGCTCTCGACCGTCGGGCGGCGGGCGACGTCCCGGAGCGCGACCGCCAGGGCTGCATCCCGGGTCTCCGGGCGCCGCGCGTAGAAGAGGGCCAGCGGGT
>JBOHRQ010000267.1:0-1940 GCA_050732875.1 Gemmatimonadota bacterium
GCGCCGAGCGCTACAGGAGCATGAACTCCCTCCTCGCCGGGCTGGACATCCCGATCGACCGCCTGAAGGCGATCGGCGAAACCGAACTCGTCCGGCTCCAGGGCCTCGCCGATTCGCTGGCCGGGGTGATCGCTCCGGGGATCCCGGCCGAGCGCCGGGTCGCCGCCGCGTTCGACACCCTGGCCCAGGACCGCCCGGCTCCGGATTCGATCGTGGCGACCGCCGCTCTGGTGATCGACTCCCTCAAGGCTTTCGTCCGTGAGAGCGAGCTGGGTACGGTGCTCGAAGGCGACGTCGAGGTCCGCGAGATCCCACCCTTCGCCCGCACGAACTTCGCCTACATCTGGATTCCGGGGCCCTTCGAGGAGACCGTGAACACCGGGTTCTACTTCATCCAGCCGGTCGAGGAGGACTGGTCGGAGGCGGTGGTGGAGGAGTTCCTCGCCCGGAACAACGACTGGACGATCCTCAACACGAGCGCTCACGAGGCGTATCCGGGGCACTACCACCACTTCAACCACGTCAACCGGGCGCCGACGAAGACCCAGCGCCTGCTGACCGCGTACGTCACCACGGAGGGCTGGGCCCACTACACCGAGGAGATGAGCTGGCGCCAGGGGCTGGCGGGGGGTGATCCGCGGCTGGGTCTGGGGGTGGTCCAGGACGCCCTGCTCCGTGTCGTTCGCTTTCTGGCGTCGATCGGCCTCCACACCGAGGGCCTGACGGTCGATGAGGCGGAGACCCTGTTCCACACGCTGGCCTATCAGGACTCGGTGAACGCCCGGCAGCAGGCGCTTCGCGGAACCTACGATCCCGAGTACCTGAACTATACGCTCGGCAAGCTCATGATCCGGGAGCTCGAGGACCGCGCCCGCGCCGCCGCCGAGGCGCGCGGCGAGGCGTTCGACCTGGCCGCCTTCCACGACGCCTTCATGAGCCAGGGCGCCCCGCCCGTCGCCTGGATCGGCCGCCGGATCCTGGCCGATCCCGAGTGGCGCCCCTTCGCCAGCGCGGGAGATGAGCCCGGCGGGCGATGATGCGCGCCGCCTTCATCGTCGGACACGGCGGGCCGGATGTCGTCGAGGTCGGGGACCGCCCCGTCCCCGAGCCCGGCCCCGGTCAGGTGCGTGTTCGGGTCGTGACCGCCGCGCTCAACCATCTGGACCTGTGGGTGCGGCGAGGCATCCCCGGCATCGAGCTCGAGATGCCGCATGTCCTCGGCGCCGACGGCGCCGGCGTGGTCGACGCCGTCGGCCCGGGCGTGGAAGACCGGTCACCGGGGGACCCGGTCTACATCCAGCCCGGTCTCTTCTGTGGCCGCTGTGAGTACTGCCGCGGGGGCGAGGAGTCGCTCTGTATCCGCTTCCGGCTCCTGGGCGAGCACGCCGACGGCACGCTGGCCGAGCACGTCGTTGTGCCGGCCGTGAACGTCTACCACAAACCGCACGGCCTCGACTGGGAGAAGGCGGCCGCCTTTCCGCTCGTCTACGAAACGGCGTGGCGTCTCGTCATGACGGCCGGCGGGCTCTCGGCGGGACAGAGCGTCTTGATCCACGGCGTGGGCGGCGGCGTATCGGCGGCGGCCCTCCAGATCGCCCGCTACGCAGGCGCCTACGTCTACGCGACGTCGTCCAGCCGGGCCAAGCTCGACCAGGCGCTCGGCCTCGGGGCCGACGTGGCGCTCGACTACACGACCGAGGACGTACCGGCCCGGATCCGCGAGCTGACCGGAAAGCGCGGGGTCGACCTGGTGATAGACAACGTGGGACAGGCGACCTGGCGCGACTCCATCGAGTGCGCGCGTCGCGGGGGCCGCATCGCGACCTGCGGCGCAACCACCGGCAACGATGCCGTCACGCCGATCAACCGGGTGTATTGGAAGCAGCTCTCGATCCACGGGTCCACGATGGCCAACCGGCGTGAGTTCGACGCCATATCCC
>JBOHRQ010000268.1:0-1927 GCA_050732875.1 Gemmatimonadota bacterium
CAGGCGACAGGCGGACATGAGCACCGTGCCACTGACCACGGCCTCGTGCTCCCTACCCCACAGCCGCCGACCACCCCCCCGCACCGAGCGGGGCGGGTCCTGATCCTGGCCTCGACATCGGGGTCAGGTAGCTGCCTTACTTGAAGGATGGCACGGGGCCAGCGACGCACTGCCCTCCTCTACGACGCGCCACTGTGCACGCCTGAGGACGTCGCCCTGGTGAAGGGCATGCTGCTCTTCTTCGACGACATCGCCGTCTTTTCGACGCCTGCGCACCCTTCACGTCCGCCGCCTGTTGGTCTCCACCTATCCGCACCGCTGGTCGAGCGCGGCCTCCTGCAGTTTGTGGCCCCCCGAGACGTGACGAGGTCTCACACCGAAGTCATCGTCCGCGCCACTC
The DNA here is from genome assembly GCA_050732875.1 of Gemmatimonadota bacterium. Lineage (GTDB taxonomy): Bacteria > Gemmatimonadota > Gemmatimonadetes > JACCXV01 > JAHWKZ01 > DASRVA01. Next base: position 401 of record JBOHRQ010000268.1, read on the forward strand.
TGCACCGTGCCGCGATGGAGAACGCCGACCACTCGCTCGCCGCGGTTTCCGCTGGCGATTGGGATATCGAAGTACCACGGCTCCAGGGGCGCTCTTCGGGCGCTGGCCTCATGAAGAGGACGGAGTCCTCCGCGTCACGCTACCCGGGTTCGCTCGAGCTGCTCAAGCTCTTCGCACAAGAGGGCTTGCTCTTCCCCGACGAGTCGACGGACGAGGCGTGGATCCTCATTCCGGGAATTGCGTCCGTCGCGAATTCGATCCTCGCCCAAGCCGTTCGCACTACGGCAAGTGAACAGGGTCGGTTGATCGAGCCGGTCGCCACCCGACGGGACGAGGCGAGGGTCTTCACGGCAATCCTCGAAGACGCGGTCGAGAAGGTCGGTGCCGCGGACGTTGTCATGTCCGATCTCTCGGCCGTGACACTCAACCTCTCCCAGGTAGGGCTGGACGACATCTTGGACTTCCGCGCCAGGCATCGGAGCGAGTTCCGCACCTACGTTCTGGCCCTGCAAGCCCTTCTGGCATCGGCTCCGACCTCGGGCGACTTGGCCGATCGCAGAGCCGCCCTCGTGGACGAGGCCCATCGGCTTCGGGAACTCCAGCTACGGCGCTGGCCCAAGCTCGGCGCGGGAGTCAGCCTGGGCATTATCGGCGCGGCCTGGACCCTCGCGAGCGGGGATCTCCTCGGTGCCTTGATCGGAGCTGCCGGCTCTCAGCTGCTGCCGGTCGGTCCGACACGAGTGTCTGCGTACACCTACATTCTGGGGGCGGACACCGAGCCGGACGGAGGTTCACAGCCGGAGGGCGGCATCCTGGAGCTAGAGGGTGACCACCGCGGGTCCGTCGAACCCGTGCCTTCTTCCACGACAGAGAGCTTACGCGGGCAGGTGCGCGAGGATGCGAGGGCCCTGCGTCGTCACGGAAGGCGATAGCGGAGGTAGACGACGCCGCTGCTGAACCGGTGCTCGTCGATGAGCTTCAGATCGACGCGTATGTCGGTCGGCAGTGCGGGGGTGCGCCCACCGAGGACGACTGGCCAGACGAACAGGGCCAGTTCGTCGACCAGCCCGGCGACGAGAGCCTGGGCTGCCAGGTTCGGGCCACCGACCAACAGATCCCTACCGGCGGCGGCCTTCAGGTCGCGTACCGTTCTGGGGTCGAAGTGACGTTCGAGCCGAGTGTTCGCGGTGCGTGGTGCCGCCAGGGTCGAGGAGTAGACGACCTTGTCCGCCGCCTGCCATGCGCTCGCGTAGTCGGCCATGAGGTCCGACTGGTTGGCCAGGGTGGCGTCGGTCTCCCACACCGCCAGGGTCTCGTACATGCGCCGCCCATAGAGGTACGTGCCTGCGGACCGCATGAGCTCGGTGATGAACACGAACACGTCGTCGTCGGGCGGAGCCCAGTCGAAGGCGCCGCGCTCGTCCTCGGTCCAGCCGTCGAGGGACATGTTCGACGCGTAGATCAGCTTCGCCATGACACGCCCCTGCATCACCGTCGACAAACTCGACGCCCTCGTCCAACCCTAGG
>JBOHRQ010000269.1:0-1924 GCA_050732875.1 Gemmatimonadota bacterium
CCTCGCCCGCCTTCGCCCTGTGGTTGAGCCGCCCGCTGGGGGATCGCGGCCTGGAGGCCCTGGATCCGGAGTCCGAGGCCGACCTGCGGCGCGTGGCGCGCCAGACGTGGGGCTTCTTCGAGCAGCTCGTGGACGAGGACGAGGGGTGGCTGCCGCCCGACAACCTGCAGACCGAGCCCGAGACTGTGGTCGCCCACCGCACCTCGCCGACCAACATCGGCATGTATCTGATCTCGACCGTGGCGGCGCGGGACTTCGGCTGGATCGGGACGGAGGAGGTGGCGGGACGGTTCGAGCGCACGTTCGGCACGCTGGACCGTCTGGAACGCCACGCCGGCCACCTCTACAACTGGTACGATACCCGCTCGCTGGCGCCTCTCGATCCGCCCTACATCTCGACCGTGGACAGCGGAAACCTGGCCGGCCATCTCCTCACTGCGGCCGAGGCCTGCCGCGAGCTGACCCGGAAGCCCGTGCCCGGTCCCGGGGCGTTGACGGGCATCGGGGACGCCTTCGTCCTGGCCCGCGAGGTGGCACGGGTGACGTCGGAAGCGCTGCGCTCGGCCACCGTCTCGCGGCACGACCTGGACGAGTCCCTGCAGACCCTGGCCGAGGCGCTGGCCGAGGCGCCGGATACCGCGGCCGAGTGGTCCGCGCTCCTGGCGCGCATGGAGACGGCCGCGGCCACGCTGAGCGACGTGGCCGAAGTGCTGGCCGAGGAAAACGGCGACGAGGCGGCGGATCTGATGGTCTGGTCGGGCCGCGTGGCCGCCGGCATCGCGTCACACCGCCGGGACCTCCTCACCGTCGCTCCGTGGGGGGAGATCCTGGCCGGCGACATCCCGACCTGGCTCGCGGCGGATCCAGAGCGGCGCGAGCGCTGGGACCGGGCGCTCGACGTCCTGTCCACCGTACCCGCACCGGCCGCGGTGACCCTCGTCGCCCTCGCCGCCGAGGCCGATCTCGATGCGCTGGCGGCCGATCTCGAGGGCTCGGGGGACCTGGAGATCGAAGCCGCGAGGGCGTGGATCGAGTCCCTGCGCGCGGCCGTCCGGCGCGGACGGGACTCCTCGGCCACGCTGGTCGAGCGCCTGGAAGGCCTCGCCGCCCGTGCCGACGGCTGGGTCGAGGAGACCGACTTCCGAATCCTCTACGACGAGGAGCGGAAGCTGTTCTCGATCGGATACCGGCCGCTCGAGGGACGCCTCGACAACAGCTATTACGATCTGCTCGCCACCGAGGCGCGCCTGGCGAGCCTGGTGGCGATCGCCAAGGGCGATGTTCCGGTCGAGCACTGGTTCCGCCTCGGCCGCCCGGTGACGCCGGTGGGCAAGGACGCGGCGCTCATCTCGTGGTCCGGATCGATGTTCGAGTACCTGATGCCGTACCTCGTCATGAAGGCGCCGTCGGGGACGATGCTCGACCGGACCCAACGCCTCGTGGTGCGCCGGCAGATCCAGTACGGCTCGGAGCGGGGGATTCCGTGGGGCGTCTCCGAGTCGGCCTACAACGCCCGCGACCTGGCGTTCAGCTACCAGTACTCGCACTTCGGAATCCCCGGGCTGGGTCTGACGCGGGGGCTGAGCGAGGACCTCGTCGTGGCGCCCTACGCCTCCGCGCTGGCGGCGATGATCGAGCCGCGCGCGGCGGCCCGCAACCTGGAGCGGCTGGCCGCCCTCGGCGCACGCGGCGACTTCGGCTTTTTCGAGGCCCTCGATTTCACTCCCATCCGCCTGCCCAAGGACCAGAAGGTCGAGGTCGTCCACGCCTACATGGCCCATCACCAGGGAATGACGATCGCGGCGATCGACAACGTGGTGAACGACGGCGTGCTCCGGGAGCGGTTCCACGAGGTGCCGATGATCGGCGCCGCGGAGCTCGTGCTGCAGGAGCGGATCCCGCGGGACATGGCGGTGGCCCGGCC
>JBOHRQ010000270.1:0-1907 GCA_050732875.1 Gemmatimonadota bacterium
AGCGCTGCTGGCGGGCCTACTCGCGCCTTGCCCTCTTCGAGACAACCCTTCGGTCGTTCGGTCGTCAGGCAGCCAGATGCTCACGGAGAACGACGCTCACACGGTCATCAAGCCTGTCCGACAACACGGGGTCCGCCGGGTCCTGCCAGAGCTGGCGGCATGACCTCGGCGGGGGAGCGCTGAGATCGAGACAGTTACCGCTCCCGGACTGCGTACGTCAGGTGGGTCACCCGCTGCGTCGGCTCCGCGCGAACCGGCTCCAGGGCCACGCGGCCTGCGTCCACGCCCTCGAACAGGCGGATTCCGGAGCCGAACAGCACGGGGGAGAGCGCGATCGTGAACTCGTCGATCAGGCCGGCGTTCACCCACTCCAGGATCGTCGCGCCGCCGCCCGCCATGCGGACGTCGCGGTCGCCGGCGGCCTCGCGGGCCCGGTCGAGCGCCGGCTCGATGCCGTCGTTGACGAAGTGGAAGGTGGTCCCGCCCGGCCGCTCCCAGGGGTCACGCTTCTCGTGCGTCACGACGAAGACCGGCGTGTGGAACGGCGCCTCCTCCGGCCACGCCTGGTCGCCGAGGTCGAACATGCGCTTGCCCATCACGCTCGCGCCGGTGCGCTCGAATGTCTCCCGCACGATGTCGTTGTCACGCCCTTCCTCGCCGCCCTCGCCGAGCTTTAGGTTCTCTCGGAGGAACGGCTGCGGGAACATCCACTGCTGCAGTTCCATCCACTGCGCCATCCAGCGCTGCATATCCGGGTCGTCGATGTGCTCCTCGGGCGCGATGAACCCGTCCAGCGACATCGTCACGCTGAAGAACACCTTGCCGGCCATCAGTCCTCAACTCCCTTCCGAATGATCTCGGTGACGTAGGCAGCCAGGTTGCTCAGGGTCTGCTGGCCGCCCTCGATCGCGTGGTACTTCTCGACCGCCTCGTCGCGCAGCTCCTTGGTGGGGAACAGCGTGCGCATCTCGATCCGGGTCGCCGTGCCGTCGGGCGCGAACGTCAAGACCGACTCGAAGGCGTTCGGGTCGCCGCGGGACTCACCGTGCAGCAGCGCGATCCGCTCCGGCGGGGCGATCTCGGTCCAGGAGATCCACTCCTGGTAGTCCGTCCCGTCCGGTCCGTGCATCACGAAGTCCCACTCCCCGCCGACGCGGAACTCGAACGACCGCGTAGTGGTGGTGAACCCCTTCGGTCCCCACCACCGCGACAGGTGCCGCACCTCGGTGAACGCCTCGAACACCAGCTCCCGTGGGACACTGATGGCCCGGGAGATCACGATCTCCCGGTCGGCCGTCGCGGACTGCGCCGGCGCTCCTCGTCCCGTCACGCTCATCAGCAGCTACTCCTCCTGCCTTGCCTGCTTGAGGTTCTGCACGTACTCGTCCAGTCGGTCGAAGCTCTCGTTCCAGAACCGCTCGAACCCGCCGGTCCACTCGTGAACCGGTCGCAGCCCCCGGGCGTCAAGGCCGTACAGGCGTTGCTTGCCTGCCTTGCGGTCCCGCACCAGTCCGACCTCCCGGAGCACGCGCAGGTGTTTGGACGCCCCCGGCTGCGTCATCCCCAGCTCCTGGGCCAACTCGGTCACCGGCCCCTCACCCGCCCGCAGCAGCACCAAGATCTCTCGGCGCTGCTGCTCGGCGATCGCGTTGAAGACGTCCGACGTCGTCGCTGCTCGTGCCATGGCGCAATCATATTCCTATATCGGTATACGTCAAGCCGGGTCAAGCCGGGAGGAATCAGGCGGGTCTTGTCAGATTCGGCCGGACCCCGGGCCGGTGAGACGACAGGGCTGGCACCGTCGACTCTCTCCTGGACCCAGACGACATCGCTGGATGGCGAAGCGCGACCCAACCCGTCAGCGACCAGTACCCACGATTCTCGGCCACCGGGGTCGCGGCGCTCGG
>JBOHRQ010000271.1:0-1903 GCA_050732875.1 Gemmatimonadota bacterium
TCCGGTCCTGTCCAGGGCTCGTTCGGGCATGCCGACGAGCGGCTCGATTCCCATGCCGCGGACGGCCCGGCGAAGCCGGTCCGCCTGGTCGATCGCGGCGTTCGCCTCCAGCACCTGGACGAACGCCGCCAGCGCCTCGGAGTCGTCGACATGGCTCGCGATGTGGCGTTCGAAAGCGGCCGCGACCGTATCGGGGTCGATCCCCCCCTCCAGCGAGAGGGCTCCCCAGTAGACGAGCGCGTGTGGCCCGGCCATCCCCTCCATCCGCAGGCTGTCCAGCCACCCCCGGAGCTCGGGAAGGGTTCCCTGGCGCGACGCCTCCGCGGCGATCCCGGCCAGGACCGCCGGGTCGTCACGGGCCGGGTCGAAAGCTCCGAACGGATCATCGGACCCGGTCGGCTCCTGCGCCCTGGACGGTCCGGCCAGCAGGGCCAGGGCCACGAGGACGCCCGTCGCGATCCGCCCGCGGACGATCATGGCGTCTCTTCGGGCTGCCGCACGCCCTCCTCGGCGAGCCGCTCGAGATAGGTGCGCCCGGGCTCGACCGCGTCGGGCGGCAGGGACTCACGCCATGGGTCCAGCGCCGCTTCGGGGTCGAGCAAGGGAGCCGTCACCCGTCGCGGAAGCTCCGGTGGATATTCGGGCAGGAAGGCCCCCGCCGTGCGCGAGCGCCGCCGCTCGCTCTGGCTCCGATCGACCATCCGCCCCAGATCGGCGAAGCGTCGCGACAGGCTCCTCAGCTCGCTCTCCATCCTCGCCCCGGGGAGACCCCGCTCGAGGCGGCCGGTCACTCCGGCCACCGCTTCCTCCAACGCCCGCAGGGAAGACGGATCGACGCCCGCCTCGACGAGGTCGTCGGCGAGATCGTCGAGCTGGCGGCCGATCTCGCGCTGGTCGGCCGCGGCGTCGGGGTTCCCGCCCTCGCCCGATGTTCCGGGCGCCAGCGCGTCGGCCAGCGCGCGCTCGGCCCTGGACATCGACTGGAGCTCGGCCGCGGCGGCCGCGGCCGAGGCACCGCTCCCCGACGCCTGGCCCGACCCCGAGGCCGCGGACGCACCTCCGGTCGGCAGGAACAGCGCCCGGGCAAGACGGGCCAAGGCGTCGGCCGCGGCCTCCGCGGCGGCAAAGGCCTCGTCGATCCCGGGCCCCGGGGCTGCGACTCCGACCCGCGCCCCTGCCGCCCGCTCCTGGGCGATCCGCGAGAGATAGACCGCTTCGGTCAGGGCCTCCGCCAGATCGGCGGCCGCAGGCCGGCCCCCGATCGTCACCATCAACCTCTCGAGCGCCCGTTCGAGCCCGTCCGTGACGACCCGCTGGCGGGCCGTACGTCTCGCGTGCTCGTCGACGCTCATCGCCGGGGACGCGAGCCGCTCGACCAGCTCCTGCTCGCGCTCGGCCAGGAACAGGACCTCGCCACCGGCGCGGTCGAGAGCGGCGCGGTTCCGCGCCTGCTCCTCGGCATCGGTCTCCAGCGAGGCCTGCTCGGCGGCCCGCGACAGGGCCGAGGCGGCGTTCCGCTGGGCCTGGGCCGCTTTGGCGGGGTCGCCCGATCGAACGCCCTCCGCTGCCTCCTGGAGAGCCTCGTCGACGCTCGCCTCGAGCCTCTCCGGTAAGGGCGCCGCGGCCTCGCGCGCCGATTCCGCGAGCGCGCCCTGCGACTCCGCGATCTCGCCGGACAGCTCCTCGGGCGTGGCTCTCCGGGTACGCTCCGCCAGGCTCGACTCGGCGTCCGCGAGCCGGCTCAACGAATCGACGCCCGCCTGGACCGCGAGCAGCGAATCGATCTCGGCCAGGCCGCGACGGATCGCCTCCAGCACCGATGCGCGCGCGGCCACCTCGGCCGCCGGATCGGGAGCGACGCCGGGCGGCGGCGCGAGCTGCGCCCGCGAGGCTCCCCGAAGCA
>JBOHRQ010000272.1:0-1899 GCA_050732875.1 Gemmatimonadota bacterium
TCGCCGGTCAGGACGAGCTTCGTCTTCTCGCCGACCCGGGTCAGGATCGTCTTCACCTCGAGCGGCGTCAGGTTCTGCGCCTCGTCGACCAGCATGAACTGCTGCGGGATCGAGCGGCCCCGGATGTGGGTGAGGGGCTCGACGGCCAGGGTCCCGCGCCGGATCAGATCCTCCGCCGTTCGCCCGCCCCGGCCGGCCCGCGCCCCATCGCTCTCCAGGAGCAGCGCCAGGTTGTCGAAGATCGGCTGCATCCAGGGATTGAGCTTCTCCGCGACCGATCCCGGCAGATAACCGATGTCCTTCCCCATCGGGAACGTCGGTCTCGATACCAGGAGGTGGTTGTACTTTCCGTCCGTCATGACCTGCTGGAGCCCGGCGGCCAGGGCGAGCAGGGTCTTTCCGGTGCCCGCCTTGCCCATGATCGTCACGAGGACCAGGGACGGGTCGAGGAGGGCGTCCAGGGCGAAGTACTGCTCCTTGTTCCGCGGCCGGATCCCGTGCACGCCGTTCCCGCTCTCGACCAGCGCCTGGAGGCGCCCCGCGAGGGTGTCGATGCGCGCGAGCGCCGTGTTTGCGGGCTCGGCCCCGTCACGGAGGAGAGCGTACTGGTTGGGATGATACTCCCCTTCCGGAAGGGGAAGCTCTCTTTCCTTACGGAAGCGCTCCAGATCGTCCGCCGCGACCTCGATCTCGGCCTGGCCCGTATAGAGGCCCTCGAGGCTGACCCGGTCGCTCTCGTAGTCCTCGGCCCTTAGCCCGAGAGCGTCGGCGCGAATCCGCAGGTTGACGTCCTTCGTGACGACGATCAGCGGGGACTCGGGGTCGTCGTCACGAAGGCGGCGCGCGATCCGGAGGATGGCCGTGTCCACGTGCCCGTTGGCGCCGGCCATCGCGCGGTCGATCTCGTCGGGGTCGAACACCACCCTCAGGGTCCCGCCCGTCTCCAGCGTCACCCCCTCCGCGAGCCGGCCGCGCTGGCGCAGCTCGTCCAGATAGCGGCTGATCCGCCGGGCGTGCTCCCCCAGACGCGAGAGCTGGCGCTTGAAGCGGTCGATCTCCTCGATCACGTAGATCGGAAGCAGGACGTCGTTCTCCTCGAACGATGTAAGCGCCTTCGGGTCGTGAAGAAGGACGTTCGTGTCGAGCAGGTAGCGCTTCACCGGCGATCTACCTTTCGAGATCACGCCGGAGGCGGGGCCGAAGGATCATCCGTCACATCCGGAGGTCCACCCAGACGGACTTCGTCTGCGTGTACCCGTCGAGCGCGACCTTCCCGAGCTCCCGTCCGTAGCCGCTCGACTTGTAGCCGCCGAACGGCATCGCCGCGTCGTAGAGGTTGTAGGTGTTGATCCAGACCGTCCCCGCCTGGAGCCGCTGGGCGACGTAGTGGGCCTTCTTGATGTCCCGCGTCCAGACGGCGGCCGCCAGGCCGTACATCGAGTCGTTGGCCCGCGCGATCGCCTCGTCGACGTCGTCGAACGTGAGGGTCGCCAGGACGGGTCCGAAGATCTCCTCGCGGGCGATCGTCATCTCCGGGGTCACGCCGTCGAACACGGTGGGCTGGACGAAGTAGCCGGGACCGGCGTCCGTCGCGCGGCCACCCCCCGAAACGACCCTGGCGCCCTCCGCCTTCCCCTTCTCGATGTAGCCCAGCACGGTCTCCATCTGCTTCTCGCTGACGACCGCGCCGATCCGGACCCCCTTCTCGAAAGGATCGCCGATCTTGAGCTTGCCGGCTCCGTCGGCGACCTGCGAGACGAGCTCGTCGTGGGCCGAGCCCTCGACCAGGAGCCGGCTGCCGGCTGCGCAGACCTCGCCCTTGCCGTAGAAGATCCCGTTGATGGCGCCCTTGGCGGCGAACGGGAGGTCGGCGTCGGCGAAGACGATGTTGGGGCTCTT
>JBOHRQ010000273.1:0-1898 GCA_050732875.1 Gemmatimonadota bacterium
TGACGCAGCGGATCCAGGGGTACGGCCGGGCCATCGAGCTGCTCGAGACGGCCGATCGTCTGGTCCTCACGACGCACGTCCAGCCGGACGGCGACGGGATCGGATCCGAGGTCGCGCTCGCCCTCCACCTGCGCTCGCTCGGCAAGACCGCCACGATCCTGAACCCCCACCCCACTCCGCGGCGGTTCACCTTCCTGGAGCCCGATCCACCCATCGTCCCGTACGCTGCGACCGTGGCCGACCGGCTTCTTGGCGAGGCCGAACTGCTGGTGGTCCTCGACATCTCGGTTTCCGATCGGCTGGGGCGGCTGGAGGAGCACGTCCGGCGGATCGCGCCCCCCACGCTGATCATCGATCATCACACCGGCGCCTCATCGATCCGCGGCCTCGACCTGCGGGACTCCGACGCGGCGGCGACGGGTGTCCTGATCTACGAGCTCCTGGGGCGCTGGGACGCCGAGATCACCCCCGACATCGCGACCGCCCTGTACGCGGCGATCGCCTACGACACGGGGGGCTTCCGCTACTCCAACACCCGCGAGAGCGTGCACCGGATCGCCGCCGAGCTGATCGGCCAGGGCGCCCGCGCGCTGGAGGTGAACCATCATCTCTTCGAATCCGTCTCCCTGCCGCGGATGCGGCTCCTGGCCCGGGCCCTCGATCGCTTCCGGCTGTCCCCGCACGGCCGGGTGGTCTCGGTGGTCCTGCCGGTCTCGGAGATCGAGCTGGCCCAGGCGACGGCGGAGGACGTGGAGGGGATCGTGGAGACGTTGCGCTCGATTGAAGGCGTGGAGGTGGCCATCCTGGTCAAGGAGGTGGGACGCGAAGCGACCAAGGTTTCCTTCCGCTCGTCCGGACCTTACGATGTGGCGGGATTCGCCAGCCGCTACGGCGGGGGTGGCCATCGCAACGCGGCCGGGGCGTTCATCGCCTCGCCGATCGCCGATGTGGCGGAGCGGCTCATCCCCCAGGCGCACGCCGCGTTCGACGACGGCCCGATCCCGGGTGTCCGGGACGGAGAGGGAGGCTGATGGGCAAGGACCGCTACCTGTCGGGGGACTCGATCCGCCCCCGTCCGATCGAGCCGGGCGAGCGCGCCGCTGATCTCGTCGAGAACGCCTGCCTCGCCTACAACGCCGGCCGGCTGCGGGAGGCGTGCGAGCTGTTCGCGCGCCGTATGCTGGAGGAGGACGTCGTGGTCGGCCTTTCCCTCAGCGGGGCCATGACCCCGGCCGGCCTCGGCATGACGTGCCTGATCCCGCTGGTCGAGGCCGGCTTCGTCGACTGGATCGTCTCGACGGGCGCCAACCTCTACCACGACGCCCACTTCGGCCTGGGCCTCGAGATGCATCGCGGCCGGCCCAACCTGGACGACCGCGAGCTGTGGGACGAGGGAGTCGTCCGGATCTACGACATCCTGTTCGACTACGAGGTTCTGCTCGAGACCGACGCCTTCTTCCGCCGCGTCATGGCCGAGCCCGAGTTCCAGCGCGAGATGGGGACGGCCGAGTTCCACAACCTGGCGGGGAAGTACGTGGCGGAGCGCGAGAAGGCCTTGGGCGGCCGGAAGGCGTCGCTGCTGGCCGCGGCGTGGCGCTCGGGGGTTCCCGTCTTCACCTCCTCGCCCGGCGACTCCTCGATCGGGATGAACATCGCCGAGATGGAGCTCCGCGGCTTCGACCTCCGCATCAACCCGTCGCGCGACGTCAACGACACCGCCGCCGTCGTCTGGGAGGCGAAGTCGAAGGGCGGGCGGAGCGCCGTCCTGATCCTGGGCGGCGGCTCGCCCAAGAACTTCGTCCTCCAGACCGAGCCCCAGATCAAGGAGGTCCTGGGCCTCGAAGAGGCCGGCCACGACTACTACCTGCAGATCACCGACTCCCGGCCGGACACGGGCG
>JBOHRQ010000274.1:0-1897 GCA_050732875.1 Gemmatimonadota bacterium
CCGGCCGAGCTAGCGCGCCGTGAGAAGCTGAAGAGCGAAGGCTAGAGGTTCGCCGAGGGCGTCGAGCTGTTTTTCCAGTGACGCCCAACAAGGTGTTCCAGCCGACCTGGCGCTGGCGGCCGCCAAGTTTCGCCGTTGGGCGGAGAGCAGATATGCCAGCCACGGAGAGGAGCGAGACTCATGCCAGCAATTCTGTTCGTGCGGGTCAAGTCCAATCTTGAACCGGCGGAGTTCGACCGCCGTCTACTCGAGCGGCGGCCACGCTTTCAGGACGTGCCCGGTCTCACGCAGAAGGTCTACGGGCGAGACAACGCGACGGGCGATGTCTGTGGCATCTACTTCTTTGAGAGCAGCGAGGCCCTGGCCGGGTTCCGTGATTCCGAGCTCGCCAAGACGATCCCTAGTGCTTACGAGGCGGTTGACGTCCGCCGCGAAACTTACGACATGCTGTACTCGCTCTGGCCTCACCGTGGGCCGTTTGTTGATGTCGATACCACTGTTGGCGAGTGAGGCATGTCGCTCCAACTGGCAGTGCAACTCGGCGCCGCAGCGGCCGCCGGCCGCTCCCGACGTCACTCCCATAGCCGCCGACCCGGACGGGGAGCTCGCACGCCGGGCTACGCCGGCTAAAGAGCCCCTTCGATTACGCGTCACTTCGCGGCACGCGCCGCGCTCCGCTGCCGCTCCAGGCCGTCCAGCAACAAATCAAGGGTGAACTCGAACTCCTCCCGGCTGTCACACCAGCCGAGTACATCGCCGTCGTTGGCATGGATCTCGGCGGCAACCATCGCCGTCATGTGGGGCAGCGCCGCGGCGAGCTCTTCGAACGCAGCCTCCGCGGCATCGACGTCGAGGCTGCCGCCCGTCGCGGCGGGCGAGAAGAGCTCCTGAACGAAGCCCAGCGTCATGCTGCCGAGTGCGTGAAGCGCTCGGTGCGCCAGGGCGTACGAGAACCCGCCTTCGATGAGCAGCCCGAGTACGCCCTCGTAGTAGAAGACGACGCTGGTGGGAATCGTCGTGCGCGTTCCGATGAGCCCTGGCGCCCACGGATGACGGACCATCACGTCGCGCGCGGTAAGGCAACGATCACGTAGCGCCGCCCGCCAATCGGCGCCGCTGCTCTCGGTGGTGGCGTCGTGCACCTCCCCGAGGATCGCCGCGACGAGTCCGTCGAGCAGGGCGCCCTTGCTCGGGACGTGGTGGTAGAGCGACATCGCCTCGACACCGAGCTCGGCCGCCAGGCGACGCATCGTGACGGCGGCCAACCCCTCGGCGTCCGCCAGTGCCCTCGCCGCGTTCAGTATCCGCTCTCGAGTGAGCGGTTTGCGCCGTGCCATCCTCCTCCTTGCGTTCCGGACTCTTACACTGTACAGTGACCTTACAAGGTAAGGCAACCAGAGGAGAAGACGATGATGATGCTTCGCGATGTCAGTGTCGATGAGAAGGCGCTCGTCCGCACGGCATGGATCAAATCGACCAGACGGACCCCCGTTCTCGTCGGATTGCTGTTTCTCATCGCCACCGCCACGTTCTACACCGCCCATTCGCTCATAACGGGCGTTCTGACCGGGGCGGATTACCTGACGGGTGCGTCCGCTCACGCCAATACGCTGACCGCTGCCGCGCTCCTCGCCTTCGTGGACACTGTCGCGGTGGTGGGCATCGCCGTCTTCCTGTACCCCTTGCTGAAGGGATTCAGCGAGCCGCTGGCGCTGGGGTACATCGCCCTCCGGGTGGGCGAGCTCGCAGCGGTCCTCCTCTATCTGGCGGTTCCACTGCTCGTGATCGAGGTCAACGACGCACTGCTCCGCGGCGACGTCCAGGCCTCCGTTTCGCGCCCCCTCGGCGCCCTCTTCAGGGCTCAATACCAGGTGACGCTGGTAGTGGTGTTCCTGGT
>JBOHRQ010000275.1:0-1896 GCA_050732875.1 Gemmatimonadota bacterium
GACCCGATCGCGGCCTGCATGTACCACGCGGCCGCCCTCGCGGCGCGTCACGTCAAGGTCGTGCTCACGGGGGATGGCGGGGACGAGATGTTCGCCGGCTTCGACCGTTACTACGGATTCCGGTGGGCGAGCGCCTACGCCCGGCTTCCCGCCACCGTGCGCCGGGTGCTGCTGGGGCCGCTCTGGCATGCGCTGCCGGACACCGCCGGTTACAAGACGTTCGTCCAGAAGGCACGCTGGTTGCACGAGCTGTCGTTTCATGAAGGTGGAAGGCGGTACGCGGAGGCCACGGTCTTTTTCCGCTATGGGCGGCACGGCCGCCTTGGACTCTACACGCGCGACCTGGCCCGCAGGCTGGGAGAAAGGGATCCCACCCGCTCCATCGTCGAGGCCTTCGAGCAGGCGGACGCCGAGACCGACCTGAACCGGATGCTGTTTGCCGACGTGGTCACGCGCCTGCCCGAGCACTCGCTGATGCTCACCGACCGCATGACGATGGCCCGGAGCATCGAAGCCCGGGCGCCGTTCCTGGACCATCGGCTGGCGGAGTTCGTGGCGACGCTTCCGGCCGGGCTGAAGCTGAAGGGCCGTCGGCTGAAGCACCTTCTCCGCGAAGTGGCCCGCGACCTCCTGCCCGTGGCCGTCCTCAACCGGCCCAAGCAAGGGTTCATGTTTCCGCTGGGATACTGGATGAAGGGGCCGCTGCTGCGGGTGCTCGAGGACCTGGCCGACGACTCGGCGCTGGTCGAGGACGGCCTTTTCGCGGCCGAGCCTGTCCGCGGGATGGTGCGAGAACACCGGGCCGACGCGGCCGACCATCACGTGAGGCTCTGGATGATCCTGAACGTCGAGCTCTGGTACCGGATGCAGGTCCGCGGCGAGTCGTCCGCGGATCTCTCCGAGCGTCTCGCCGACCGGATCGGGGTGCGGGCCGGCACGACGAGGGTGGTCATCCCGTGAAGATCCTCGTCATCGCCCCCGAGCCCTTCTTCACTCCGCGCGGGACGCCGCTCAGCGTCTATTACCGGACGCTGGTCACCCGCGAGCTCGGCGCCGAGGTCGACCTGCTGACCTACGGGGAGGGAGACGACGTGGATCTCTCCGGGGTGAGGATCGCGCGGATTCCACGCTTCCAGGCACTCGGTTCGGTGCCCGCCGGCCCCTCCTTGAAGAAGCTCTTCCTCGACGTCTTCCTGGGGCTGTGGGCGGTCGGCCTTCTAGCCAGGGAGCGGTACGAGGTCGTGATGGCGCACGAGGAGAGCGTGTTCTTCTGCGCGTTCCTCAAGCCGATCTTCCGGTTCAAGCTGGTCTACGAGATGCACTCCAGCCTTCCCGAGCAGCTCAGGAACTTCCACTTCACGGAATCGCGCTTGGTGATCGGCGTTTTCAGGTTGATGGAGCGCCTGTCCCTGCGGACGGCCGACGCGGTCATCACCGTGTGTCCGGAGCTCAGCAAGCATGCGATGTCCCACATGAAGGATCCCGCCCGCCATTTCCTCATCGAAAATTCGATCTTCGACGACCTGCGGCTGCCTGGCGGCGGGGAGGAGGCGGATCTCCCGCCATTGCCCGATGATCGACCGGTCGTCATGTACGCGGGCAGCCTCGAGCCCTATCAGGGGCTGGACCTTCTGCTGCATGCCTTCGCCCGGGTGCGCGAGAAGCTACCGGAAGCCTTCCTGGCCGTGATCGGGGGCACGGCCGAGCAGGTGGGTCACTACCAGGATTCGGCCCGGCAACTGGACCTGAACGGCCACTGCACGTTCGTCGGACGCGTCTCGCCCGCCACGGTCAAGGAGTGCCTCTCGAGAGCCAGCGTGCTCACGTCGCCGCGGATCGAGGGAACCAACACCCCGCTCAAGATCTACGAGCAGGTAGCGAGCGGCGTGCCCCTGG
>JBOHRQ010000276.1:0-1874 GCA_050732875.1 Gemmatimonadota bacterium
CCGGAATTTCGTCGGAGGGGACGACGGCGGGCGGGCTCATCGAGCGGGCGGGGCTGAAAGGCTACCGCGTCGGAGACGCCCAGATCTCCGAGCTGCATGCCAACTTCGTCGTGAACCTGGAAGCCGCCACCGCGACCGACGCACTGGCGTGCATCCGGCACGCCTGGGAGCGCGTCCGGGATCTGTACGGGATCCGGTTGGAGCCTGAGGTGAAGCTGATCGGCTTTCCGCGGGCGGACATCTCGTTTCTCGACCCCGAGGCGGGCTCGTGAGGATCGGGCGTGCGAGGTCGAACCGGCGCGTGGACCGCGAGCGTCGGAGGGCACGGCGCCGGGCGGTCCGTCACGGGGTGCGGGCCGCGATCCTGTGCCTCGTGCTGGGGGCCCTGGGCTATCAGGGCCTGCGCATGGCCGATGCCCGCGGATGGCTCTCGCCCTTCCGCGTGCGCGACGTCCGGGTCGTCGGAGCCCGCGTGACGAACCCGCGGGTGCTGGTAGCGGAAGCCGGCCTGATGGGGCGCTCCGTCAGCTGGTGGTCTTCGCTCGGCAGATATGCCGAGCAGGTGGAGCGTGACCCCATGATCGCCGAGGCGAAGCTCGAGCGCCGGTTCCCGAACGGGCTCACGCTGATCGTCGAGGAGCGCCGTCCCATCGCGCTGGTCGAGCTCGAGCGCCTCACCCCGGTCGACCCCGAAGGGCGTGTCCTGCCGTTCTCGGCCTTCCAGGAGGGATGGGACGTGCCGGTCCTGGCGCTGGCCTGGGATGACACGGACCGGGTGGCGGGCGGCGCGGTCGGGGCCGGACCGGTTCGGGAGGCGGTGGCCTGGCTGGTCCAGGTGAGGCGGGAGAATCCGTCGCTCTACCGCGAGCTGTCGGCCATCGAGCTGGAGCGCTCCGGGACGATCACGCTGCGTCTCGTCCACACCGAAGCCTCGATCGTCCTCGACCGGACGACCCCGATGGACAAGCTGGCCCTCGTGGATGACGTGCTGATGGATCTGCGGGAGAAGGGGGTCGGGTACGTGAGCGTGGACCTGAGATTCGAAGACCAAATCATCGTGCAGAGAGGTTAGTGCCTCGTGGCGGAGATCCGCGTGCATTCGAGTGCCACTGCATCCCGGCTCGCTATGTTGCGGCTCGTGCGGAATAGCGGTGCTATTCCTCCTCGCCGCGCCTTGCGAGCCGGGCGCATCGGCCCTCTCGGTGCTGACGCGGATTTCCGCAACGAAGCACTAGGGCGCTGAAAGGGACATGACGCGCGACAACATCATCGTCGGGCTCGACATCGGAACCACCAAGATCGGCTGCGTGATCGCCGAGGTGAACGGCGAGCAGAGCGCCAAGATCGTGGGCGTGGGCACGAGCCGCTCCGAAGGCCTCCGGCGGGGGGTCGTCGTCAACCTCGAGAAGACCGTCGTCTCGATCGGCCGGGCCATCGAGGAGGCCGAGCTCATGGCCGGGGTCGAGGTGAGGAACGTCTACGCCGGGATCGCCGGGGATCACATCCGTTCCATCAACAGCCATGGGGTGATCGCCGTCTCCCGCGGCGGCGTCGAGATCACCAAGAGCGACGTCAACCGGGTCGTCGACGCGGCCAAGGCCGTGGCCATCCCGATGGACCGCGAGATCCTCCACATCCTGCCCCAGGAGTTCATCGTCGACGAGCAGACGGGGATCAAGGACCCGACCGGGATGGCGGGTGTCCGGCTGGAGGTGGATGTGCACATCGTGACCGGCGCGGTTTCCTCGGCCCAGAACCTGGTGAAGGCCATCCAGAAGGCGGGCTACCAGGTGCGCGACCTCGTGCTCGAGCCGCTGGCGTCGTCGCATGGCGTGCTGACGGAGGACGAGAAGGAGCTCGGGGTGGCGCTCGTC
>JBOHRQ010000277.1:0-1863 GCA_050732875.1 Gemmatimonadota bacterium
CCGGCAGCATGCGCTCGGGCTCGAGAACTTCGGTGATCCGATCCGTCTCCCCCAGGCGATCCAGACCGGCCTTGGCCAGAACGAGCGCCTCGCAGCGACCCGCCTCGAGGCGCGCCAGCCGCGTGTCCACGTTGCCGCGGATGGAGACGACCCTCAGATCGGGGCGCTCGAGCAGGAGGAACGCCCGCCGGCGGGGGCTCTCGGTCCCGATCCGCGCCGCTCCAGGCAGATCGGCCAGCCCGATCCGGTGGCGGGCCACCAGGGCGTCCCGGGGGTCGCCGCGGGGCGGCACGGCCGCCAGGAGAAGTCCCGGCGTCTCCTCCGTCGGAAGGTCCTTGGCGCTGTGGACGGCGAGATCGATCCGCCGGTCCAGCAGGGCGGCCTCCAGCTCCTTGACGAACGCGCCCCTGGCGAGCGGCAGCGACCGGTCGCGTTGCGCCCGGTCGCCGTCCGTCCGGATCTCGATCAGCTCGACCTCCCAGCCCTGGGCCCGGAGACGATCGGCCACCAGGCGCGTCTGGGCCCGAGCCAGCGCGCTGGCCCGGGTCCCCAGACGCAGGATCCCGGGCCGGCTCACGCATCCTCCCGCCGGCCGTTGCCGCGCCCATCGTCAGGATCGCCGTCCAGCGCAAAGAGGTCGCGCGCCATCTCGACGTAACCTTCCCCTTCGGTGGCCGCGCGGTCCCGCAGCCGGCTCACCGGATGATGCAGGAGCTTTTTGACGAGCCGGTGGCCCAACAGGCGCGCCGTCTCGCGCTCGCCCATCGGGATCCGCTCGAGCTCGGCGTCCAGGATCCGGTCGGCGCGCACCTGCAGCTCCTGGATCGTCGGCACCGCCAGGCGACCGGCCACCCAGGTCAGGAACGCGCGGGACTCGGCATCGACGATGGCCCACGCGGCGTCGAGGGTGCCGGGGGCCACCGATACCGAGCTCCATTCCCGCAGGTCATCCAGATCGTACAGCCTGACGCCGGGGAGATCGCGGACGGCCGGGTCGATGTCGCGCGGCACCGCGATGTCCAGGATGACCAGCCGGCGGTCCCGGCGCGCGGATGTCGCGCGGCTCAGGCGCTCACGTGTCAGGACCGGAGTCGGAGCCGCCGTACAGGCGATCACGAGGTCGGTCTCCTCCAGCAGGTGGTCGAGCTTCTCGAACGGCTCCACGCGACCGCCCACCGCCGCGGCCAGCTCCCGCGCCCGCTCCATCCGACGGTTGATGACGACCAGCTCGAGGTCAGCCGTCCGGCGCAGGGTGCGGGTCGTGATGTCGCCCAGCTTGCCGGTGCCGATGACGAGGACACGCCTGCCATCGAGCTCTCCCAGAACCAGCCGCGCCACCCCCACCGCCACCTTCGGAATCGAAGGCAGGCTTCGTCCGAGCTCGGTGTCGCGCCGTACGCGGCGGCCCACCCGCACCGCCCGCCGGGTGAGCTCGTCCAGCACCGGGCCCAGGGCTTCCTCCTCGCGAGCCTGCTGGAGCGCCCGCTTGACCTGCCCGAGGATCTGGTATTCGCCCAGCACCATCGAGTCGAGCCCGCTGGCCACGGCGAAGAGATGGCTCACGGTCTCCTTCCCGCTTCGACGATCCAGGGGGGCGCCGTCGACCTCGGCCGCCACCAGGAGCTCGCGTTCGAGGATCTCCGGCCGGTCGAGGCCGTACAGCTCGGTGCGGTTGCAGGTGACGAGCAGGAGTCGCTCGCCCTGGCCGGCCCGCAGCAGACGCCGCGCGGCCTCGTGCCCGAACGCGAAGCGCTCGCGCTCGGCCAGGGGCGCGTTCCAGTGGCTCACGCCAACGACGGCGATCACATCCGGTCTCACAAGCGGTTCAGGCACGGGCATGGGAACATGGCGGGGCGGACGGGA
>JBOHRQ010000278.1:0-1861 GCA_050732875.1 Gemmatimonadota bacterium
GTGGGGACGGCCACACGATCCGACGTACTGCGCGCCGAGCTGGAAACCGGCAACGCGGAGATCGCGCTCATCGACGCCGAGACGGCGCTGCGATCCTCGCGTCTCGAGCTGGGAAGGCAGCTCGGACTGGAGAGCGGAGCGGAGCCCGCGGAGGGGGCCCTCCCCGAGAGCGTCCCGCCGCTTCCCGCACTGTCCGATCTGGTGGCCTGGGCGATGGACCGCAGTCCCGAGGTGGTCGCCTCGGCGGCCGGCCTCGACGCCGCCCGGGCGGCCCGCTGGGCCGCCGTCGGATCGTATCTCCCGACCCTCCGAGCGAGTGGCGGGTATGACTGGCTCGCGATCGACTTCCCACCCGACGACAGGAGCTGGAGCCTGCGCCTGACGGCCTCGCTCCCGCTCTTCGACAACTTCGGTCGCGAGGCAGAGATCGCCCGTGCGTCGGCTGATCAGCGCCTGGCGGAAGCCGAAGCCCGCGATGCCGCGATCGGGGTGCGCGTAACGGTCGAGAACGCCGCGAACGAGATCGAGGCCGCCGAACGGCGGACCGGGATCGCCCGCCGGGCGGTCGATCTGGCGCGCGAGGACCTGCGGGTCGTGGAGGAGCGCTACCGGATCGGAAGCGCCACCATCCTGGACCTCCAGGCGTCCCAGGTAGCCCTGGCCGAAGCGGAGATCGACGTGGTACGATCGCGGCAGGGCCTGGGCGTCGCTGTGGCCAGCCTGGAGTCGGTGCTGGGAGCGACGCTCACCGAGGTTGAACGATGAAGCCAATCGCGTACGCCATTCTGCTCGCGCTCTCCGCCGCCTGCGCGGACGAGGAGGCCGGTGGAAGGTCGCCGGGTCCGGGCGGGCCGGGTGAAGCCGGGATGGCGCGGGTCGTCCCCGTCGAGACCGCCACCGTGGAGCTCTCCTCCCTGAGCCGGGACGTCACGGTCTCCGGCGTGGTCGAGCCGCTGCGGACGGTGGGCCTGAACAGCCAGCTCGCGAGCACCGTGCTCTCGATCGGAGCCGAGGAGGGGGACCGGGTCGGGGTGGGCCAGGCGCTGGCCCGGCTCGACGCGGCCGAGATCCAGGCCGAGCTGACCAGCGCCGAGGCGAACCACGAAGTCGCCGAGGGGACCTGGGAGCGGGCGCAGGAGCTCTACCAGGAGCAGATCATCACGCTTCCCGAGTACGAGCGGGACCGCGCCGCCTTCGCCGCCGCCGAGGCCGAGCTCGGGCAGCTGCGGACGCGGCTGGGGTATGCGACGATCCAGTCGCCGCTGTCCGGCGTGGTGCTCGAGAAGAACGTAGAAGCCGGCGATCTGGTGGCCCCTCAGCAGCAGCTCTTCCGGGTGGCGGACATCTCGACGCTCGTCGTCCGGGTCGGGATCTCGGAGCTCGACGTCGTCCAGCTCTCGGCGGGGGACTCGGCGCGCGTCGTCCTCGACGCGTTCCCGGATCAGCCGATCAGGGGCCGGATCCGGCGCGTCTTTCCGGCCGCCGACCCGGCCAGCCGGCTCGTTCCCGTCGAGGTGGCGCTCGAGCCGGGGAGCCCCGCCCGGCCGGGCTTCCTGGCCCGGGTGGAGTTCCGGTTCGACGTGCGGGAGGATGTCGCCGTGGTTCCGGCCGCGGCGGTGGTCAGGGGGGAGCAGGGAGACGCCGTGTTCGTTGTAGAGGGCGACCGCGCGGTCCGCCGCCCGGTGCAGGTCGGGCAGACCTACGAAGGCCGGGTCGAAGTCGTCGATGGGCTCGAGCCGGGGGAGGTCGTCGTGGTGAAGGGGAACGCCGGTCTTCGGGAAGGGGCGCAGGTCCGGGCCGTCCCCGGTCCGGAGGCGCGGACCGGCGCCGCGAGCGCGGCCGCCCCGAGCGCGGGCTCCAC
>JBOHRQ010000279.1:0-1860 GCA_050732875.1 Gemmatimonadota bacterium
TCAACGAGGGGGATACCGAGGTCTCACGCGTCGCCGACCACGTGATCGAGGTCCCCGAGACGGACGAGCTTCTCACGCCCATCCTGAACGTCGTCCCGCTGCAGCTTCTCGCCTATCACATCGCCGTTCTCCGGGGCTGCGACGTCGACAAGCCCAGGAACCTCGCCAAGAGCGTGACGGTGGAGTGACCGCCGGGTGCGGCGTCGTCCCGGGAGCCCTCCCCTACTGGAAGTCCAGCAGATGCCCGGTGAAGCTCACCGTTGCGTTGAGGGTCACCCCGCTCGGACAGCCGCCGATCATGAACAGCACGTTGGATTCGGGAACCCCATAGGCACGCATGATCCGTCCTCCCGCGATGGGGACTCCCACCCCGCCCACGATCGTGTGGTCCCCGCTGACGATAGTCCCCGCGTCGTGATTCGTCCTCAATTCGAGGTGGACCGGGACGTTCGGCAGAATGCCGGGGTCGTTCGGGTCGCTGGCCGTGGCGGCGTTGACCGCCAGGGCGCTCGCGTCCTCGATCACGAGCAGCTTGCCCGCCGGGACCGTGTAGACGATGTGGGTGGAAGCACACGTTTGATTGAAGAACACCTGCGGGCTTACGCTGATCGGCTCGAGCGGCTGGCCGGCTGGCGCTGCTTCGCAGGCTGCAGTCAGAGCCACCACCGAAACCGCGAGAGTGCGGCCGCTCATGATCGCCTCCTTGATACGGTCATGGCCGGTCCTCCGGATGGGAGGCCCGATCCGGGCATCCTAGTGTGGTGTCGCCGAAGTCTCTTGGCATTCGAGAGTCGCTGCATCTCCGTCGGCCGCGTTGCTCCTCGTGCGGCATAGCGCTGCTATGCCTCCTCGTCGCGCCTCGCCGGCCGGAGCGCATCGACTCTCTCGATGCCCAAGGAACTTCGGCGACACCACACTAGGACGGGACCTCAGCTCCGGTCAACCATGGAAGGGGTCGCCGTCCGTCATGGAGTGGCTGGACGGGCAGGAATGAGGGTCGTTCTCCAGCGGGTAAGCGAGGCATCCGTTCGGCTCCCGGACGAGTCGCCGCCGCGCGAGGCGGGGCGGATCGGGGCCGGGATCCTGGCGCTGGTCGGCTTCACGTCCGGTGACGGCGAGGAGGCCCTGGCTTGGATGGCCGGCAAGATCGCGGACCTCCGGGTCTTCCCCGGCGAGGGAGGCGCGCTGGACCGCTCGCTCCGCGAGACGGGGCGCGGTCTCCTCCTCGTCAGCCAGTTCACGCTCTACGCAGCCACCCGCAAGGGCCGCCGCCCGGACTTCACGGCGGCCGCGCCGTACGCCGAGGCGGAGCGGCTCTTCGAGCGCTTCGGCGCCCTTTGTGAGGCCGAGCTTCCGGGCCGCGTGGCGAGCGGTCTCTTCGGGGCGAAGATGGAAGTCACGCTGGTCAACGACGGGCCCGTCACGCTGGTGATCGACCGGTGACCGGAGCCGCTCCGCCGATCGTCCTGGCCTCCGGCAGCCCCCGCCGCCGGGAGCTCCTCGAGCGCCTCGGGCTCCGGTTCGTGGTGGAGCCGCCGCGCGGCGAGGAGGATCCCCCGGTGCCGGGCGAGGATCCGAACGTCTACACCGAGCGGATCTCCGCCGCCAAGGCGGCCGGGGTCGCGGCGCGTCGTCCCGACGCCCTGGTCCTGGCCGCGGACACGATCGTCGTCCTGGACGGAGACGTGCTCGGGAAGCCGGGCGACGCCGCGGCGGCGCGGGCGATGCTGGCCCGTCTCTCCGGCCGCGAGCACGCGGTCCACACCGGGGTCACCGTGATCGCGCCGGGCGGAGCCCGCGCGACCGGGACCGAGGTCACCCGGGTCCGCTTCCGAACGCTCGAACCCGCGGAGATCGACG
>JBOHRQ010000280.1:0-1858 GCA_050732875.1 Gemmatimonadota bacterium
AACTGGTGCGCGGCCGCGCGCAGGATGTGCTCGCGGACGATCTCCCGCCGCGCCACGACCAGCGCCGACACATCCTGGAGCTGATCGCGGAACCCGTACGCTCCGCCGGACTGGTAGAAGGCCGACCGCGCCCAGTAGCGGCACGACAGCGCCTGGTAGAGAAGCCACCGGTTCAGCATGATCGACATCGAGTAGTCGGGGGTCCGGACCTGGAGCGCGCCCAGCACGTCCTCCCACCAGGTCTCGACCTCCTGGAGCACGGCGTCGAGATCCGCGGTGCGGTAGCGGGCGACCAGCCGGCGCGACGCCTCCAGGTCGTCCCCCTGCCCGAGCAGGAACACGATCTCCACGCTGGCGCCGGGCCGGAGCGTCACGTGCCGCCGGAGGGCCGCGCACGGATCCCAGCCGGTCCCCGTCCGGCCGGACAGGGGCTTGCCCGAGACCATGGCGGCCGGGTGGTGCAGGGTGCCGTTCCGGCCCAGGAACTCGGTGCGGTCGGCCGTCCATTCGTCCTGCTGGCCACGCAGGTCGGCGAAGGCGACCCGGTCGGCGTAGACCGGGTTCCAGCGGTTGGTCGCGAAGAGGCCCCGCGTCTCCTCGTCGATCGCTGTGACGACGAAGGGCGCGCTCTGCTCCCGAACGACCCCCAGGACCCATTCGACGTACGACGTCACTGACAGGCGCCGGGTCCGGTCCGACAGGTTCTTCAAGCTCAGCCGCGAAACCTTCACGGGATCGTCCAGCGCCACGAACTGGGTCAGCCGGCTCGCGATCCCGTTGCACTGGAGCTCGAAGCGGCTGTACCCCTGGCCGTGGTGGATCTGGTACGGAGACGGCTGGCGGATCGGGAGCGGCGTCGGGGTCCAGAACGCCCCCGAGTCTTCGTCCCGGACGTACAGCGCCTCGCCGACCGGATCGGTGACGGGGTCGTTGGACCAGGGGGTCAGGCGGTTCTCCCGGCTGTTGACCGCCCACGTGAAGCCGGACCCCGACTCCGACACCTGGAACCCGAACCGCGGGTTGGAGATCACGTTGATCCACGGCGCCGGGGTCCACTGCCCCTCGCCGAGGATGGTGACGTACTCGCGCCCGGCTTCGGCGAACCCGCCCAGGCCGTTGAAGAAGGAGAGCCGCGGCCGGGGCGGTGGCATGCTGGCCGAGGGTTGCCTGGCGGGCGGCTTCCCGGGGAGCGGCGCGACGGACTCTTCACGGAGCGCCGCCTCGAGCTGCTCAGCCAGCGAGCCGTGATGCGAAAGGAGGACGGCTCGCGCCACCGTCCTCAGGAGCAGCCGGTCCTCCTCGGGAATCTGGTCGCCCTGCAGGACGAAGATCTCGCCGTGACCGGCGTGCGTCTCGTGACGGGCGCCCGACTGGCTGACCCGGATGCTCCGCTCGAGCCAGTCCTGGAGCTCCTCGGCGTACGAGTGGGGATGCTCGTTGACGATCACGAGGTCGACCGCGAGCCCCTTCATTCCCCAGTATTCGTGGGCCCGAATCAGGTGGCGGACGATCTCGCGGTCGCGGACGTGGTCGATCCGGACGAGGACGATCGGACGATCCCCGGAGATCCCGTAGCCCCAGAGCACACTCTGGCCGCCGATGTTCTCCGACAGGGTCGCCGAAGCCGGCCGGAGCCCCGGATCGAGGTACAGGATCCGACTCGCCAGCCGCTGGAACAGGTGCGCCTCGTCGGCCTCGATCCCCAGATGCTGGAGCTGGACCTGGGCCTGGGTCCAGGCCAGCGCCGCCTCGCGCTCGAAGGTGGCCGTCTCGCCGTACTTGTCGACCAGCGCCAGCGCCTCGTCGCGCGTGTCGGCGACCAGCGTGGAGAACGTCAGCTGCGCCGACTCGCCCGACT
>JBOHRQ010000281.1:0-1850 GCA_050732875.1 Gemmatimonadota bacterium
ATCATCGACGAGGCGATCCGGCAGACCCTGGAGGCTCTCGCGGCCGATCCCGGGAGCACATTCCTCTACGATCATCTGGAGCGCTCGCGGCGCCAGAAGCTGGAGGTCCTCCGGCAAGCGACCCTGGCTCCTCAGACGACGTGAAAGAGACATCCGATGCGCGCTATTCCACGATGGAGGAGAGCGATGCGTGACCCCATCCGAATCCTGATCCCGCTGCTGCTGGTGGCGGCGACGGCCGCCGTCGACGCCCGGGCCCAGGCCGCGATCGATACGGTGATCTCGGTCGACGCCCCGGGCCAGCTGGAAGTCGAGAACTTCCAGGGCAGCGTGACGATCGGAACGTGGGACCGCAACGCGGTCCGAATTGTCGCCGAAGGCCCACGCGACGCGATCCGGATCCGTGGCGGCGGCGGCTCGGTGAGCGTCCGGACCGATATGAGCCGCGGCCCCCGCGAGGTCGATTATCGGCTCAGCGTGCCGGTCACCATGGACCTCTCGGTTCAGGGGGTGGACACCGACGTCACGATTCGCGACACCCGGGGACGGGTCCAGGCGCACACCGTCAACGGAGACATCCTGGTGGATGGGGGACGCGGGGTGATCGAGCTGAACTCCGTGCAGGGCGAGGTGACCCTGTCCGGAGGCCAGGGAAAGGCCGAGATCTCGTCGGTCAACGACGCGCTCCGGGTGACCGGCTTCGAGGGCGATCTGAAGGCTACGACCGTGAACGGGGAAGTGGTCCTGAGCGGCGTCGAGTCAGGCAGCGTCGAGTCGACGACAGTCAACGGCTCGATCTCCTTTCAGGGAGCCATCCGGCCCGACGGCTGGTACCGGTTCAACACCCACAACGGCGAGGTGAGCATCGCGATCCCCGCCGGAACGGGAGCCAACGTCGAGGTCAACACTTTCAACGGGGACTTCCAGGCCGACTTTCCGGTCACCTTCGACCAGTCCAGGAAGGGCAAGCACTTCAACTTCACGCTCGGCGATGGCGGGGCGCGGATCGAGCTCTCGGCGTTCAACGGCACGATCCGTCTCCGCCGGTCGGGACAGTCCGGAGGAGGATCATGAGCCTACGCACGATCACCGTCGCCGCTCTGGCCGCGTTTCTGGTCGTTTCCCCCGCCACGGCGCAGGATTTCGAATGGGAGGGCGCCCTCGCCGCCGGCCAGACGCTCGAGGTGATGGGCATCCACGGCCGGATCGTGGCCGGGCCCGCTAGCGGCGGGACGGCCACTGTCCGCGCGGTCAAGGAGGCCAAGCGCGGGGCCGATCCGTCGGACGTCACGATCGACGTCGTCGAGCACGCCGGCGGGGTCCGGATCTGCGCCGTCTATCCGACCCGGGATGGCGGCCGCACGACCTGCGACGAGGACGGGATCGACGGCCGGATGGAGGACAACGACGTCGAGGTCGACTTCACGGTGACCGTGCCGACCGGCGTCCGTTTCGCCGCGACCACCGTCAACGGCGGAATCGAGGCGCGCTCTCTGCGCGGCGACGTCCGTGCGCAGACCGTGAACGGAGGGATCGACGTGACCGGCACGGGCACGGTCGAGGCACAGACCGTCAACGGAGGGATCGACGCCGGAATAGGCTCGGCCGCCTGGACCGGCACGCTCGACTTCCAGACCGTGAACGGCAGCATCTCGGTGGCCCTGCCGGCCGGAGCCGGAGCCGAGGTCGAAGCCGGAACCGTAAACGGCGGCCTCTCCAGCGACTTCCCGCTGACGATGAGCCCGGGCCGGTCGTGGGGGCCTCGCCGTATGGAGGGAACGATCGGCAACGGAGGCGGGACGCTCAGCCTCCAGACCGTGAATGGCGCGATCGAGCTGAAACGCGGCTAG
>JBOHRQ010000282.1:0-1843 GCA_050732875.1 Gemmatimonadota bacterium
AAGGAGTAATAGAACGGGGACCCCGAGGGACGCCCTTCAGGTGGCGTGAAGGCGTTGATATACGGCTCCCCGAAGTTGACCCTCGTGTCGTGATCGCCGGGGGAGGGGTAGAACGGGACCCGCTTGAGAAGCGGTCCGTAGACGGAGAAGTGCTTGTCGGTGAGCTCCTGCTCGGTTCCATCGGGGTAGGCGACGTCCCCCACGTGGAGAATGAGCGCGGCTTCTTCCTCGTTGATCTGGGCCGCCAGCGCGACCTGACCGGAGCTCAGCGTCCCGGTGTCCCCCATGACCAGGAACCTGAAGGGCTCCCGCGTTCCCGGCTCGGGGGAGGTGTGGACCTCGACCGACTCGGTCCAGACCGTGTCCTGCACGCGCACCTGATAGAAGTAATCGGTATCGGGCAGCAGCTCGGTCAGCTCGAAGGTGTGGTCGACGCCGGTCTCGGGAAGGGTCGCGGTGAGCGTGTCCTCGTCGGCCCAGAACCGGAACCCCGGCTGCACAGGACGCGAGCTGCGCCAGCGGACGACCGCCGAGCTGTCGGTGACCGTCACCAGGTAGGGTGCCCGGATGAAGTCGCCCGGACCGGCCAGCCGCTCGTCGAGGTCGGCGACCTCCGAGTTCGACGCGCAGCCGACCAGAAGAGAGGCGGCGAGGACGAGGGGAAGGAGTGGGATTCGACGCAACGGATGACCCTCACGGACGCGGACTGTATATCGCCATGGTGCCGGGGGAGGGAATCGAACCCACACGGCCTCGCGGCCACCGGATTTTGAGTCCGGCGCGTCTACCAGTTCCGCCACCCCGGCCGGGCTCGAAAGTAGACGGGCTCGAACCCCCGCGCTAGACGAGAACACCCCGTCGCGTGTCAGCGCAGGAAGCCTCGGTACTCGAGAACGATCTCGCCCGGAGCGGCGGCCGCTAGGCCCGGCTTCGCGATCAGGATCGCGCCCCATCCGGTGGCGAAGGCGGCGTCGTCGAGCAGGGCGAACACCCGGCCCTCGGGAGTCGGACCCAGATCGGCCACGTGGTGCGGTCCGGCGTCGTCCACGTGCCACAGCGCGTACTCCCCCTCTGGCAGCCCGTCGGCGGTAAGGATGGCTCCTCCCGATGAGGCGACCAGGCTGCCTCGAGCGTTCGTGGATCCGGCGAGCGGAAACGAGGCCACGTCAGGAGCGGAGAGGATCGCGAGCAGATCCGTGACGGCGGGCCGGCCGGCGAGGAGCGAGTCGCGCGTCGCGACGGCGGTGGCCAGCGAGTCGCCGCGCACGGTGGCGGCGGCACGTTCGTCCTCGAGATCCGCGCGTCGCGCGCGCTCGACAAGGCCGTACACGATTCCCGCCACCGCCAGCACGGCGAGGCCGACCAGGAGCGCGGTCCGGCGCGTGTCGGTTTTCCCTTCCAGCGGCCGGCCGGTGATTCCCCGAAGCGCCTGACGCTCCGAGCCGGACGACCGGTCGGGGACGATGCCCGAGCTGGGAGTGGAGGCCGTCATCCGAGGACGCTGGATCGGTGGCCGGAGCCGGCCGGGGCCGTGCCGGGGAGGAAGGTCACGGAAGGAAGGAAATCACGCGGGTTTGCTCCACTCGCTCTGAACCGTATCCCGATTTTCGACCCGGAATGGGCGATCGAACTTGCACGGTTCCTCACACCGTCGCAAGGACCCCGGAGAATGCTCTTCATGGGAGCCCTGCCGCCTGACTCCTACTCCGTGAACGTCGGCTCGTCGCCCAGGTCGAGCTCGAGATCGGCGTCGGGCAGGCTGGCCATCAGCCGCAGCCTGCCGCCGAGAGACCGCACGAACCTCTGCAGCGTGGATAGCCGTGCATCCCGGCGCTGCTCCAGC
>JBOHRQ010000283.1:0-1829 GCA_050732875.1 Gemmatimonadota bacterium
GCCAGGTGCTCGCCGACGAGCGCGTTCAAGAGGGTCGACTTGCCAGCATTGGGACGTCCCAGGATGGCGACGAAGCCCGCCCGCGTGACATCCCCCGGGGGTTCGGTCACTCGCGGGCCTGCTCCTCCGACGCCGGGGCCATTCCCTTTTCCGCCAGCTCCTCGATTGCCGAGGGCGACTTCTCCAGCTGGAGACCCATCCCGCGCAGAACATGGGGTGCCTTGGTGAACTGGACCTCGTCGTACTGAACGACTTGGACGTGGTTTCCCCAAGGATCGAGGAAGTCGAGGCCGGGGAGGATCGTGGCCCCGGCCTCTTTCGCCGCGCGTCGCACTTGTTGCTTGTCGTCCACGACGAGCCCGAAGTGGCGTTGGCTGTCCGGCGCCTGCTCCCGGCCTTCCGAGAGCGCGATGAACTGATCGCCCAGATCGATGAACGCCATGTGCCGGGACCGCCCGCGGAGGCGGATCTGGAAGATCCTGCCGTAGAAGTCGAGCCCCTCTTCCACGTCGCCCACCTCGAGGGCCACGTGGTTGATGCCGACGGCCCGGGCGGGGGGCGTGCCTTCCTCCGTCATGGTGACGAGTTTCGCGCTTGGAGGATCGGAGAACAAGGCCGCCGTGGCAGGCGCCCTCCGGCGGGAACCGTGCACGCGGAAGCTGCACACTCACAGGAGGCAGGGAATATGCCGACGATGAGATCTTTCGATCGTTACGAGATCAGACTGTACGGAGGCAACGCGGGCCGGGTTGGTCTTTTCATGTGCTACAGCGGAACGTCCTTTGCGGGCCGCATCGATTTCCACCCGGACGGCGTGGCGATGCCGCAGGATTACCTCTGGCATCCCGGGACAGAGGAGTACGTGGTCCTGCACATGCCGATGAGCCGCCTCGAGAGCGTGCTGTCCACCGCTCGGATCGAGAAGCCTCTTCATCTGTACATCGATGTGGATCGGGGGATCGGTGCAGCCACCTCAGGCCATGGCTACCTCACGACCACCGATAAGGAACCCGTCGGCGAAGAGGAGGGAACGCCCTGAGCGCGGCCCTCAGTCCGACATCGGCGGGAGCCCCGGCTGGTCCGCCACCCGGCTGAGCCACCCGCGGATGCCCGGATAGCGGTCGAGGTCGAAGCCACCCTCGTCCGCCACGTGCGTGTAAGCGTACAGGGCCAGGTCCGCGATCGAGAACCGGTCCCCGACCAGGAACGGTCGTCCATCCAGATGGCGCTCCATCCCGTCCAAGGCCCGATAGCCCGCCTTCCACTTCTCCTCGAGCCGCTCGGTAAACTCGTCCCGCTTACCGAGAATCGAGATCCAGAATCGCGCCACCGCGAGGTTGGGCTCGATGTCGTACTGCTCGAAGAACATCCATTGGAGGACTCGCGCGCGTTCCAGCCGATCGGTGGGCAGATACTGTGTCCCGTCGGCGAAGTACCACAGGATCGCGTTCGACTCGGCGAGATACGTGCCGTCTTCCAGCTCTAGAGTGGGCACTCGGAGGGCCGGGTTCTTGCCCCCCAGGATCTCGGGACGGTTCGAGCGGTCGATCACGTTCAACTCGACCCGCTCGAAGGGAATGTCGAGCAGGGTCAGGAGCGAGCGCACCTTGTAGCAGTTGCCGGAGTGCGGAGAGTCGTAGAGGCGAAGCATGCTCGTCGCGGCTCAATATATCATGACGTGTAGAGACTCGATCGGCGAGGATGGTCGGGGCGACAGGATTTGAACCTGCGACCACCTGAACCCCATTCAGGTGCGCTACCGGGCTGCGCCACGCCCCGACCCTGCAATGCACGAAAACCTACGCCTCGGGTTCATCCCGAGCAACGCT
>JBOHRQ010000284.1:0-1821 GCA_050732875.1 Gemmatimonadota bacterium
CGAGCCCACCGGCTCCGCTCCGGGAGGTCGGCGTCCCGTCGTCATCATCCAGGGTGACGCGTTCAATCGAAGCCGCATCTCCACCGTGGTCTGCGTCCCTTTGACGAGCAATCTCAAATGGGCCGATGCCCCGGGGAACGTGTCCCTCACTGCTCGCATGACGGGCCTGCCGAAGGACTCGGTGGCCAACGTGTCCCAGATCGCCACCCTGGACCGCGATGTCCTGACCGAACGGGTGGGGAAGCTATCCGGCAGGAAGCTTCGGCTCGTTCTCGCCGGCATCGACGTCGTTCTCGGACGCTGAGGAGTTCCACGGGTCGAGCCGGGAAATCGGATCTCCGACGCGACTCAGATCCAGCGCCGCACCCGCCCTCGGTAGACCCGATAGGGTTCACCGATCTCCTCCTCGAGCGCCCGCTCCTCGCGCGGAACCCAGGTGAGGTTCATGGTGAGGAGGAAGACCGCCGGGACGAGCAGAAAGGGGATCGTTCCGACGAGGAGGCCGATCCCCAGAAGGATGGCCGACACCCCCAGATACATCGGATTCCGCGTCAATCGATAGGGGCCCGACTCGACCAGCGCGGTCGGGCGCTCTGCGGGATCGTGGGACGTTCCCGCCCGCTGGAAGAGAACGATCGGCCAGACGACGAGCGTCGCTCCGGCCCCGAGGAGCACCAGGCCCACGTCGTCCCACGGCGGCGGCACAAGCCGGGGCGGGCGCAGGCCGTAGTCCAGAGCCCACGCCATCACGAGATAAGCCAGGGCGACGATCGGGGGACGGATCGACACGGCGCCAAGATGGTCGTCTGAGATGCGCCCGCCAAGAGCCGTAGGTGGCTCTATCGACGTACTCCGCGGGCTCGCAACCGCCAGAGTCTCACGTCTCGGAAGCGGCGGCCGAATCAGGTTCAGCCGCTCTCGAACGGGAACCCTCGATTGGATTCGTCCAGTTGAGGCCAGGGAAGCGCGAGAAGTCCCGATCCGTCGTGTAGAGGGTCGCGCCGTGCTCGATGGCGATCGCCGCCAGGACGGCATCGGTTACGAGCGGACCCACGCTCTGACTCGTGTCCAGCAAATCGCGAAGGATCTCCCAGTGACGCTGACCGGCCTCGAGGACGACCGCGTTCGGTCGCGCCAGCCACAACGACACGATGGTCGTGGCTTCGGCGATCGAAAGGGGCGCCTCGAACGCCCTTGGATTCGTGGAGATCCTGAGGAACGCCCAAAGCGTCAGCCAAGGGAACTGGACCAGTTCGGAACCGGAGAGCGCCGCCTCGAGCCAGGTCCGGCTCGCTTCGTGCTGCTCGGTCCTCGGGTGATAGGCATACAGCAGCAGGTTGGCGTCCGGCAGGATCACCGATGCAGGGGACCTTCCACGCGCTCGAGGAGGTCGCCGATGTCGTCCAGGCTGAGGCCCGGCCGCAGGTTGCCCAAGTCGCGGGTCGTCACCCGGAAGGGCTCAGCTGACTCCGCGACGTACCGACTCGCGAGGCCCTGGCGAATGGCGTCGTTCACCACGTCGCGAAAGGACCGGCCTGACGCTCGGGCCTCCGCGCGCAGCTTGGCTGCGACATCTTCATCGAGGGTCAGGGTCGTGCGCACGTCATGATGCTAGTGAAGAAGCATCTTGATGTCAAGCTCCCTTGTTTCCTCCGCGGCTGAAGCCCAGTCTGCCGGAGCCTTACCGCTTAAAAGCCAAGTCATAGTCTGATAAATATTCGACTATGCCTGAGGACCAATACCGTCTCGGCTACGGGGGGTGCCGCGATCTGCTCGCCCGGCGGTTGGCCGAGCCAGCGCCTGGGGGATCCAGCTGCTCTC
>JBOHRQ010000285.1:0-1817 GCA_050732875.1 Gemmatimonadota bacterium
GCCGGGCTCCGGCGCGGCTGGATCGACGCCGAGGTCGAGGCGGGCGCGGCGGACCTCCCCGCTGTGGCCGTCGATCACGGCGCTCTGACCGCGCGACTGATCGTGGACCGCCTGGACGACGTGAGCTTCCCGCACCAGGGGATCTTCCTCAGGCTCGAGAGCCTCCTCTCGAGGGAGGGCCTCGGGGGGCATCGCGCCTACGACCGGGTTGAGCTCGAGGCCAAGGGGTTCGGCACGACCGGCCCCCACACCGGCTTCGCCACCGCCACCGTGGGCTCCAGCCTCGGGAGCGATCTTCCAGCCTACGAGGTTTTTCGCCTGGGCGGCTTTCTCTCGCTCTCCGGCTTCGGAGAGGGCGCGCTCCGTGGGGCGTACCTGGGGGTCGCGCGGGTCGGCTATCTCTACCGGTTCGCCCGCATCCCGCCCGCTTTGCGGGGCGTCTATCTCGCGGCGTGGGCCGAGGCCGGCAATGTCTGGGACCGCGGCGGAGACGTCGCGCTCGACGATCTTCTCTGGACCGGTACGGTGGCCCTCGGCGCCGACACCGGGCTGGGCCCTGTTTTCCTCGCTTACGGCGCGGGCGAGGACGGCGACGACCGGATCTACATCGCGATCGGCACCACCTTCTGACGCCGGCCGCCCGCGTCCGGCTTGCCCCCTCCCCGCCGGCCGACCCAACTTGGGATCCACGATGGAGCGGATCGAAGGCCTTTCCAAGCTGACCGGCGCCGAGCGCTACGTGGACGACCTCGCGGTCCAGGACGTCCTCTGGGGGATGACGGTCCGGAGCCCGGCCCCGCGGGGACGGATCCGCGGGGTCCGCTTCGACCCGGACGTCGACTGGTCGGACATCGTCGTCGTCGACCACCGCGATATCCCGGGGGACAATGCGGTCCTCCTCATCGAGCGCGATCAGCCCGTCCTGGCGATCGACAGCGTTCGACATCTCCACGAGCCGGTGGTCCTGGTCGCCCATCGCTCCCGCGAGGTGGCACGCCAGGCAGCCCGCGCGGTCGCGATCGAGGTCGACCCCGAGCCGGCCGTCCTCGACTTCACGATCGAGCCGCGTCCCGACCAGATCCAGCACGGAGACGACAACGTCTTCAAGCGGATCACGATCGAGAAGGGCGACGTAGAGGCCGCGCTGGCGTCGGCGGCGCGAGTCGTCGAAGGGATCTATCGCACGGGCTCCCAGGAGCACGTCTACATCGAGCCCCAGGGCATGCTGGCCTGGGTCGAGGACGGCGTCGTGGTCGTGAAGGGGAGCCTCCAGTGTCCCTACTACATTCACAAGGCGTTTGCGCACGCGCTGGGTCGCGGCGCCGACGGAGTGCGCGTGGTCCAGGCCCCCACGGGAGGGGGCTTCGGCGGCAAGGAGGAATACCCGTCGATGATCGCCCTCCACGCCGCGCTGCTGACGATGAAGGCCGGCCGCCCGGTCAAGATCGTCTACGACCGGGGCGAGGACATGGTGGCGACGACCAAGCGCCATCCGTCCTGGATCCGCCAGCGGACCGGCCTTGCCGCGGACGGCCGTCTGATCGCGCAGGACATCGAGGTCGTCCTGGACGGCGGCGCTTACGTGACCCTCTCCCCGGTCGTCCTCTCGCGGGGCGTGATCCACGCCGCCGGGCCGTACGCCTGCGAGAACGTCCGGATCCGCGGCCGGGTCGTCCTCACAAACTCCCCACCTCATGGCGCCTTCCGCGGCTTCGGCGCCCCGCAGACGATCTTCGCCAACGAGCGCCACATGGATCGGGTGGCGGACGCGATCGGCATGGACGCGATCGAGCTCCGGCAGATCAACCTGATCCAGG
>JBOHRQ010000286.1:0-1781 GCA_050732875.1 Gemmatimonadota bacterium
CGATAGCGCACCCAGGCCAGGACGTCCCAGCTCTCGACCGTCGGGCGGCGGGCGACGTCCCGGAGCGCGACCGCCAGGGCTGCATCCCGGGTCTCCGGGCGCCGCGCGTAGAAGAGGGCCAGCGGGTGAGCGTACAGAGGCTCGGCTTCCGGCGCCGAGGCCACCCGGAGGAACTCCCGCTGCCAGCGCTTCGCGCCCACGGCGTCGCCCTGCATCCGCCGTGTCTCGGCGAGACGCAGATAGAGGTCGGGATGAGCGTCCACCGCGATCCGGAGGTAGAGGCGCTCCGCTTCGCTCCAGTCGCGTCGGGCATGGGCCAGGTCCGCCAGCCCTTCGACCGCTCCGCGATAGCCGGGGAAGGCCGCCAGCGCGGCGTCGTAGAGGGCCGCCGCCGCTTCGGGGCCCTTTCTTCCCAGCTCGAGATGGCCCAGCTCGGTCCAGCACCAGGCCATCGTCGACTCACGTCCCGACCATCCGGCGATCGTGCGGCAGGCCTCTCCGAGGCGGGCGGCGGCGCGATCGGTTTCGCCCCTGGCGTTCAGCCAGAAGGCCTCGCGGACCCGCCGCGCCACTCCCGGCTCGAGCCGGGTCAGTGCGCGCTCGGCCCCGTCGTAGCTCCCGGCCGCGAAGGCCGCATCGTAGAGGGCGCCCCAGGCGTCCGTGTCCGTGGAGTCCGCCACGACGGCGTGCCGGGCCGCCTCCAGCGCCTCGCCGAACGCGTGCCGCGCGAGCAGGACGCCCGAAAGCCGGGTCCAGGCCCTCGCCCGGTCACGCGACAGGAGCAGAATCCTGCGCGCCAGCGCTTCGGCGCGCACGACGTCCCGCAGGTCGGCCGCGAGCTGAAACCGCCGCATGTAGCGGCTCGCCAGATGCGCGGCCAGGAGCGGGTTCGTCGGGTCCCGCTCGAGCTTGCCTTCGAAGAACGCGATGGCGCCGTTCGTGGCCTCCACGTCAGGCACCGCGTACGCCTCGGCCGGTGACCGGACGGGCAGGGGAAGGGTCAACGCCACGCTCACCAGGCCGACCAGGGCGAGGCCCGCCGCCCGGGCCCGCCACTTTCCAAAGCTCGACACCGGGATCACGGAGCGTGCGGAGGCGCCAGGTACGGAAACGCCCCCAGGAACACCATGTCGTTGGCGTCGACGTTGTCACTGCCGAGCGGTGTCCCCGCGCCGAAGATCAGCGTCAGCTCCCCGTCGATGACGTCGTCCGAGGGGGCGCGCCCGTTCAGGAACGCGGTTACCTCGGCCGTATCGATCGGCTGGATGTCGGGCAAAACGGCATCGGCCAGTACCTGCGCGGCATCCCCGGTAACGCCGAAGGCCGCGAGCGTCGCCAGCGCCTCGTCTCCGAAGGTGGCCCGATCGTTGGCCGGCACCGACTGGTTGTAGGTCTGCTTCTGGGCGATCGGGATGAACACCGTGTTGATCGCCGGAAGCCCGAAACGGTCGATTTGCATGAACGTCTGCGGCGTCGGTTCGGGTCCCATCATGTCGTCGTCATCGTCGTCGCAATCGGCCGCCACCGTCAGCCCCGCCAGCAGCAGCACGGCGAGCGGTCGCGCGAAACGCCGAAGTTCGAATCTGGACTTCATCGTCGTCACTCCTTGTCCGTCAGCAGCGTGAACGTCGGGCTTCATCGGCTGGTCGTGCCCCAGACACCGAAGGACGCGGCGCCGATCTGCGCCACCGGCACCTCGACCACGATCGCCAGGGCGTTGGAACCGGCGAACGTGTCGATGCCGGGGTCGCGGAACGCCGTCGCCATCCCCATCACGATCT
>JBOHRQ010000287.1:0-1778 GCA_050732875.1 Gemmatimonadota bacterium
CCGATCGGCGACTTCTCGATCTTTCCCACCTACCTCGTCTCCCGCCTGGCCCGGCGTGACGTAACGGTGGCCCTGTCGGGCGACGGGGGGGACGAGCTCTTCGGCGGGTACGAGACCTATCTCGCCCAGCGGGCGGCCTCGGTGTGGGATCGGGTTCCGCACTTCATCAGGGAGGGCGTGGTCGGTCGCGCGGCCGGCCGCATCCCGCCGCGGCCGGCCAAGAAGGGTCTCGTGAACAAGGCCAAGCGATTCCTGGAGGGCGCCGGCCGGCCGGCGGACCTCGAGCATACCCGCTGGCGGCTGTTCTCGGACGAGGACGAGCGCCGGAAGCTCTTTACCCCGGAGGCGCTGGCCCACGTCCGGACCCCGGCGGGGGAGCACGTCCGTCGGCTCTTCCGCGAGGCCGGGGATCGACCCCATGTCGATCGCTGGCTGTACGTGGATCTGCGCAGCTATCTGGTCGATAATTGCCTGGTGAAGGTGGACCGGATGTCGATGGCCTGCTCCCTCGAGGCCCGGGTGCCGCTGCTCGACCACGAGCTGGTCGAGCTCGCGTTCCAGGTTCCCGCGGAGCTCAAGGTCCACCGGGGCCGGACGAAGATCCTGCTCAAAAGGGTCGCCGCGCGACATGTCCCGCCGGAATGCGTGTATCGCCCGAAGGAAGGCTTCAGCATCCCCCTCAAGCATTGGCTGCGCGATGGTCTGCGTCCCCTCATGGAGGACCTCCTCTCGCCGACCCGGCTGGGTCAGGGGGACCTGTTCGAAGCCGAAGAGATCGACCGGTTGAAGCGCGAGCATATCGAGGGTCGGGCCAATCACAGCCATCTGCTGTGGTCGCTCATGGTCTTCGAGATGTGGCGGCGGCGATGGTCGGTGTGATGGACCGCGACCCCGCGCGCGCGGCCGGCTCGCGTTACGACCTGGCGGTGATCGGGGGCGGCATCTACGGCGTCAGCCTGGCGCTCGAGGCCACTCGCCGGGGACTCAGGCCGGTGCTTCTCGAGCGCGGCGATTTCGGGAGCGGCACGACCTGGAACAACCTGCGAATCGTGCACGGCGGCCTGCGCCACCTGCAACGGCTCGATCTGCGCGGCGCGCGCGACTCGATGCACGAGCGGACCTGGTACCTGCGTACCTTTCCCGAGCTCGTCCGGCCGCTGGCCTG
The DNA here is from genome assembly GCA_050732875.1 of Gemmatimonadota bacterium. Taxonomy (GTDB): domain Bacteria; phylum Gemmatimonadota; class Gemmatimonadetes; order JACCXV01; family JAHWKZ01; genus DASRVA01. The sequence goes on from JBOHRQ010000287.1 coordinate 1,166, forward strand.
CCTGATGCCGCTGTACGGGCGCGGGCTTCGGCGGCCGGCTCTGCTCCGCGCGGCACTTTTCGCGAACGAGGTCCTCTCCGCGGACCTCGGGGTCCTGCCCCCCGGGCGCGTCCTGACCCCGCGAGAGACGGTCGAGCGGCTCCCGGGTGTGGAGACGGACGGGCTCAAGGGGGGCGCCCTCTGGTACGACGCCGCCATGCCGGATTCCCAGCGTCTGCTGATCGAGCTGGCCCGGTGGGCCGTGGCCGGCGGAGCGACGCTCCTGAACTACGTCGAGGCGACGGGCCTTCTCCAGCGGGAAGGCCGGGTGGAGGGCGTGCTCGGGCTGGACGTGGTCACCGGGGCGTCCTGGGAGATCCGGGCCGATATCGTGGTCAACTGTGCCGGGCCCTGGTCGCGGGAGGTCGCCGCCCGGTTCGACCGCGACATCGAAGAGCTGTTTCACCCCTCGCTCGCGTTCAACGCCCTCCTGGACCGCGCTCCGCTGAGCGACCACGCGGTGGCGGTGGAGCCAGCGCGGCCCGGGTCCCGGACGTACTTCCTGCTGCCCTGGAAGGGGAGGCTGCTGGCTGGCACGTATCATGCGGCCAGACCCGGCGGGTTCGCCGCCGGA
>JBOHRQ010000288.1:0-1776 GCA_050732875.1 Gemmatimonadota bacterium
CGCGATCACGAGCGGCGCGTCTTCCCACACCCGATGGAACGCGATCAGCGTGCACATGGCCGAGCCGGAGACAGCTAGGGGTTGGTCGCCGCCGGATGGCTCACGACCAGCGGCGGTATTCGTTCCAGGTGTCCCTCGCCATCATCGCCCTCAACCCGGCGAAGATCAGAAGCGCGATCGCGAGCTCGAGGAGCGGCAGCGCCAGACCGAGGATGGAGAACGAGCCCTGGGCGAGCTGAAAGAGCGCCATCGATGCATGGATCATGTACAACGCCGCCAGGCCGATCAGCGCCAGCTTGCCGAACACCGAGGGCTTCCCGCCGCCGCGGACGGCCTGCCGGACGATGGCCGCGTTCTGGTAGATGGGCATGAGGGGATCGTAGACGCTGCGATCGAGGGGCACGCCGCACCGCTCGCAAACCGCCTGCACGCCCGGCTGCAGGTGGCCGCACTGGTCGCAGAAGGTGAGCGCCGTATCGTCGTCGCGGGCGAACGTCCCGGGCATTCTTGGGAAGTTAACTCCGGCCGGATGGAAGCCAACCCGAGCCGCCCATGTTAGCTTTCGCGCCTTCGATCACGCCCTCGCTGACAGCTCTCGACCCGACAGGTATGCCCATGAAGCTGCTGCTGCCCGCGCTCTCGCTCGGCCTTCCCTTTCTGTTGACCGTCAGCGCCGCGGCCCAGACTCCGCGCGACGACTTCGACGCCGCCGTGGACGCTTTCTTCGAGCGCTACTTCGAGTTCTATCCCACCGTCGCCGCGGGGGCCGGGCTGCACGAGTACGATGCCCGGCTGGGGCCGCGGGACACGGGGGCCATCCAGGCCTGGCTCTCCGATCTGGAGGCCTTCGAGGAGCGGTTCTCTGCGATGGACTCGACCTCGCTGACCGCGGCACAGGGTCTCGATCGGGAGCTCATCCTGCGCGAGATACGGGGGGAGCGCTTCTGGCTGGAGGAGGTCGGGACCTGGCGGAAGGACCCGCGGTACTACGCCAACCAGTGGGACCTCACGCTCCTCCTGCTCCTCGACTACGCGCCGCTCGAGGAGCGGATGCGGGCGATCGTGAGCCGCCTCGAGCGGTTCCCGGATCTCGTCGCCGCGGCCCGCGCGAACGTCCAGGACCTGCCGCGGCCGTTCGTGGAGACGGCCCTCATCACCTACCGGGGCTGGCCCAGGTTCCTCGAGGACGACCTTACGCAGGCGCTTGCCGGAGTCGAGGATCCGGAGCTGCAGGCGCGCTTCGCCGCCGCCCGCGACAGCGCTGCGGCCGCCATCTCCGCCTATCGCGAGCATCTGGAGGCGGAGGTCCTGCCGTCCGCGGACGGCGAGTTCGCGCTCGGCGCCGAACGCTACAGGAGCATGAACTCCCTCCTCGCCGGGCTGGACATCCCGATCGACCGCCTCAAGGTGATCGGCGAGGCCGAGCTCGTCCGGCTCCAGGGCCTCGCCGATTCCCTGGCCGGGGTGATCGCTCCGGGGATCCCGGCCGAGCGGCGGGTCGCCGCCGCGTTCGACACCCTGGCCCAGGACCGCCCGGCTGCGGATTCGATCGTGGCGACCGCCGCTCAGGTGATCGACTCCCTCAAGTCCTTCGTCCGGGAAAACGGGCTGGGCACGGTGCTCGAAGGCGACGTCGAGGTCCGCGAGATCCCGCCCTTCGCGCGCACGAACTTCGCCTACATCTGGATTCCGGGACCCTTCGAGGAGACCGTGAACACCGGGTTCTACTTCATCCAGCCCGTCGAGAAGGACTGGTCGGAGGCGGTCGTCCTGGAG
>JBOHRQ010000289.1:0-1772 GCA_050732875.1 Gemmatimonadota bacterium
AACTACTCCGGGGTCGAGTTGTTACGCGTCTGCACTGCGGCGTGCCGGCGCTCCAGCACGAGCACGGCGCGCCGTAGCGCTCCGCGAGCCCCGGCCCGGAACGGGTAAACAGACACGGTCTCGCCCAACCTCGGCCCCGCCGCCAGGTCCGCATCGCGCCTCCTCCGGCGAAGCTCGCATCCGCCGAGCGACGGTCTAATCTCGTTGGCGGCTGATCAGTGTCGGAGACTTGGCCGGGAGGCGGGTGTGCCGATCGCGAGTGTGGGCGCCAGTGGACCGCATAGAAGGTGCTTGCCGCCGTCCTCAAGCCGTCTCTTTGCGCCGACGCGATGTCTCGTTCATGGCGTTATGCCTCCTCGGGGTGCAGGCGCCGAGTGACGCGAGGCCTGCTGCGTTCGGACTCCGTTCGTGCAGGGATCGCAGCCGCCGCTGCTCTGGCGATCTCGGTGCTGACCGTCGTGACGCTCGACGCGCTGGAGATCTCGGACAGCGCCACGGTCATCGCGCTACTCCTCCTGCCGCTCCTGGTATTCGGCGTGGTCTCCGGCAAGATTCAGGAGTTCACCGGGCCGGGGGGTTGGGGGGCGAGGTTCGCAGAGCTGAAGCGGCAACAGGACATCCAAGCGTCCGACATAGAGTCCATCCGGGTCGCGTTGCGCGGCCTGGTGTCGAAGTACGAACTCGAGCACCTACGGCGTCTGAGGGACAATAACCTGCCCTTTATCGTGAACTATGGGAAGGAGTTCTACGGCGAGATCAAGCGGCTCGATGACTTCGGATTCATTCTCCCGAAGCCGGATCTCCCGAGCGGGCTGTATACGCTCGTCGAGCGTTTCGGACACGAAGTAGAGGCGCCGCTCGGGAGCAGGACAAAGTTCAACCTTCACGACTACGTAGTGCTGACGCAAGAAGGACGCCGATACCTGGACCTCTACGATGCGACCACGCCGTAGCCACACGTCGCGCGCCCTGCGACAAACCTAGGTTGCGGCCGCCATCGGGCCCCGGAGGCGGCGAGTAGGGGCATCCGTCACGGCACGGGGTACCGCCCGACTTCGGCACGCCCGGGGCGCGAGATAATGCGCTGGAACCGGATGGTCGACCCGAGCGAGTCGCGTCGCGGCGAGGGTCCCCGAGGATCAGGCGAGCAGGATGCCTCGCAGCCCGGCTTGCGTGACGGCGTACATCCATGGGCCCGCAGGGTTCGCGTCCACGATTGTGGCCATCTTCGCCCAGCACTGCTCCAGCAAACTGAGGCTGTCGGCGGTTGACTGGCTTGCCGTCCCCGTCAGGACGAAGCCCCGGACCCGATGTTCGACCCACATCCGCTTTTCGACGGGCCGATAACGGATTCGCTGGTCACGCGTGATGACGACGAGTCCCTCGGCGCCCACCACCTCCAGCCACTCGTCGTCAATGCTCTGCCTCGGCACCTCGGGCAGGTCGGGATGGCCGGGGAAGACCACGTTGCCGTGCACTCCGCGAGTGCCTTGCCCAGGGCCAGGTCGTTTTCGTCAACGAAGAACCTGGCCGGCATCGCCGGCTATGCCGCCAGCGAACGCAACTGCTCCTCGTAGGCGATCGCTGCCGCTATCTGCTCGGTGGGCAGGTCGTAGTCACCGGCGATCTCCGTGATCGACTCACCGGCGTCGAAGAGCTCCCAGAGCCGCTCCGTGGCGACGCCCTCTACCGACGGACGGCCGAATCGCACGAGAGGATCGATGACGACGGGCGACGCCAGCCCAGCAGGGTGCAGCCGACGCACGTCGCCT
>JBOHRQ010000290.1:0-1772 GCA_050732875.1 Gemmatimonadota bacterium
GGAGCGGATTCGTGGAGCCCACCGATCATATCTCGATCGCGCAGCCCGGCGCGCCCGGGGACGAGTACCTATCCCTCAGCGCCACCTGGCGCCGACCGCTCGAGATCGAGGCCCCCGCCGTCCCTGGCACGTACGAGATCCGCTATCACCTGGGGAAGTCGCGCCGGGTGGTCGGGCGACATCCCCTGGTCGTCGCTCTGCCTCAGCGTGAATCGGATTCAGGTCACACGTAGCCGGGCCGCCTTCGATTCCTCCCAGGTCGCTACATCTCCTACACGGATTTCGCCGTCGTCGAGCACGATCCCGAAGGCGCCGCCGCCCCACCGGGGGCGCATCGCGTCCTGGAGACCCGGCAGGGCCTCGTCCATCCGCTCGCACGGCCGCGTCTCTCCCCGGATCCGGATTCGGCAGCCGCCGATCCTGAGGACGCGCTCGCGGGTCTCCTCCAGGTCGAGCCCGCTCACCATGAGGTTGGCGCGGCGGGCCGACGGATCGACGGAGGCGCCGAGCTCGTCCATGAGCCGCTCCCATGTCTCGCGGGCGATGATCGTCACTTGCCGCCGCCCGCCCTGGTTGGCGTTGCCCGCCAGCCCGCGCTCCACGACCAGCGTGGCCCGCTCGACCGGATCCATCGGTCCGAGCCGGGCGCGCTTGATCCAGATGGCTTCCAGCCGTCCCAAGACGGGGATCCCTTCGCTCAACTCAAGAGTTCGGCCGTTGTGCCACGGCTAGCAGGCGAGTCCGAGGGCCTCACACAGAAACCGCTGGAACGGCTCTGCGTCGCGGCACAGCCCGGCGAACTCCCTCGAGAACCCCTTCCCGACGATCGCCTCCTCCTCCAGCTCGGCGACAGCGATGTAGTCCTTCCGCTTCAGGTCCTCTATCAGCGGATGATCGGGGTCGATTCCGCGAGGCGCCCTCCGTAGCGAGTCGCCGCCCAGGCGGAAACGGCGCCGGAATCTCTTTCCGTCCCGGATTCGCCGCCAGTGCTCGGGCCGGGCCGCGATCGACTCACGAATCCGGGAGAGCGTCGCGCCGTCCGGATGCCAGACACCGCAGCCGACGAAGACCTCGCCGGGCTCCAGATGCAGGTAGAAGCCAGGGCCGTGCACGTCCTTCCCGGCGGCATGCGGGAAGCGGATCCCGACGTGGGTTTTGTAGGGGCTCTTGTCCTTGGAGAAGCGGACGTCCCGGTGAATGCGGAAGAGCGAACCGCCCACCGGCCGTGGGTCGGCGCGGAAATGGGGGCTGATCTTCTTCAGGTCGGGCGCGAGCTCGGCCACGAAACGCAGCGCCGGGCCCTTCACGTCCCGCTCGTAGCGGTCGCGGTTTTCGGCGAACCACGCCCGGTCGTTGTTCCGGGCCAGCTCGCGCAGGAACTCGAAGGTCCGCGCGGTGAACAGGGCATCACCCTTGGTCATGTCGGGGCGCCAGCTCGTTCGGTCGGTTCGACACGCCCGCGGGTTCGATCGCCATCACGACGATGTCCTCGTCACGGAAGCGCGTGCGCTCGACCGGCCGCCAGCCGAGCCCGGCGTAAAGGCGCTCCTGGTCCGTCGTCCAGAGGTAGAGGAGCGACACGTCCTGGTCAAGCGCCTCTTTCACGACCCGTTGAACGAGCGCCGACGCGACGCCTCGCCGCCGGTGCTCGGGCGGAACATAGACGCTGGCCAGCCACGGGCCGATCTCGGGCCGCGTCTCCAGGTCATCGTGAACCAGGCTCGCCGAGCCGAGGAGCGTGTCGCCATCGACGGCGACGAACGCGACCGGGA
>JBOHRQ010000291.1:0-1764 GCA_050732875.1 Gemmatimonadota bacterium
GAGAGGATCAGCGCCACCCCGACGGGGGCGTCACGGGTGTGGTGGACCGGGGCGTAGATGACCCCGCCATTCCCTTCCCCGCCGATCACGCTCTCCGTCTCGATCATCCGGAGCGCCACGTTGACCTCGCCGACCGCCGTTCGCTCGACCGCGACGCCGTGGCGTCCGGCGGCCTTCTCGACGACCTGGCTCGTCGAGAGGTTGATGACGACCGGACCTGTCGATCCTCCCTCCGAGGCCGTCCGGCCGAGGACGTAGTCGACCGCCAGCGCGAGCGTCAGGTCCTCGCCGATGGCCCGCCCCTCCCCGTCGACCAAGGCCAGCCGGTCGCCGTCGGGGTCCACGGCCAGCCCGAGGTCGGCCCCGACCTCGCGGACCTTCTGGCAGAGCTCGGCCAGGTTCTCCGGGACGGGCTCCGGGTTCCGCGGAAAGCGGCCGGTCGGCTCGAGGTGGAGGCCCTCCATGGTGACGCCGAGCGCTTCGAGGAGCGGCACGACCGGCAGGCTCCCGGCCCCGGCGCACGTGTCGAGCACGACGCGGAAGCCTCGCGAGCGCACCGCCTCGACATCCACCAGGGGCGCCGCCAGCACGATCTCGACGTGGCGGTCGGTGGCGTCGGCCCTTTCCACGCGCCCGCCCAGCCCGTCCCAGCCGGCCCGCGGAATCCGTCCCTCCTCCGACAGCGCCAGCACCTCGCGGCCCTCGTCGGGCGTCAGGAACATGCCCCGGTGGCTGGCCAGCTTGAGGGCGTTCCACTCGGCCGGGTTGTGGCTCGCGGTGACCGCGATGCCGCCGGCCGCGTCCTCGCGCTCGATGGCCAGGAGGATGGTCGGCGTGCAGGCCATCCCCACGTCGACGACATCGCATCCGACCGAGCGCAGCCCGGCCTCCGCGGCGGCCACGAAGAGGGGCCCGCTCACCCGCGAGTCGCGGCCTACGACGACAGCCTTCTTTCCCGTGGCCGCGCGTCGCGCCGACCCGTGCGCGGCGGCGAACCGGGCCACGACCTCGGGGGTCAACGCCTCGCCGACGACCCCGCGAATCCCCGACACGCTGATGACGAGGCCGTGGGTCAAGATGGTGTCGCCCGGTTCATGACGAACGCCAATCTAGAGGGCCGGACATAGGGCCGCGACGCGGGGGTCGGCTTCCCGTCCTTTTCGGCCCCCCGAGGACCGTACCCACGCCACCACCAAAATGGTAAGTACTCGCGGCTCATACGTTGATCCTGCGGCGAGAGGAGTGGTACGCTGGAAGATACCCTCCCTGGATCGGTGCGAGACGATCCCGTCGTCCGCACCGCAACGAGAGGAGGGAGTATGCGTGCCGCCGTCGTTCTGACAGCGTCCGCTCTTCTGCTGGCCTGCACCGACACCCAATCCCCCGAGGGGATCGACTCGAGCGGGAAGCTGGCCCTGGCCGGCCCGGTAGAGAACTTCGTCGCCCCGCTGAGAGGCGAAGAGGAAGTCCCACCGGTCGACACCAAGGCCACGGGCCTGGCCAAGTTCCAGCTCCGCGAAGGCAGCGCGGAGCTCGGCTACAAGCTGATCGCATCCAACATCGACGCCGTGATCCAGGCCCACATCCACTGCGGGTCCCCCGGCGTCAACGGCCCGATCACGGTCTTCCTGTTCGGGCCGGACCCGTCACCCGGAGGATCGAACGGGATCCTGGCTCAGGGGACGATCACCCCCGGTGACGTCATCCCGCTGCCGGATTCACCGGAGTGCCCGGGCGGGATCGCCGACTTCGACGAGCTTGTCG
>JBOHRQ010000292.1:0-1754 GCA_050732875.1 Gemmatimonadota bacterium
GTTGTATGTACAATGTAGATTTATGTCCAAGCCAGGTGGAGACGGTCTTAACCAGCAACAGAAGGGTTCAACCTTGCCTTCTAGAGTGACAGTAAGCATTATTTTACGCTGATACCCCCATTCCTCTAAAGTTGCAAGGATGGGCAGCATTAGTATCCCTGGTGGAAATATCGTAGATTACTTTGCACCAATTACAACGATAGGCATCTACGTCCTTTAGGTATTCGTATGTTGGCTTATTATTGTTATTAACATCACCATCATCGCCGTCGCCACTTTCATGTCTAAGTGACCTGTGTGACCTTTGTGACCGATTTTCATTAGTCAGTACTGAAAGATCTGCATCACGATTAGGCGACTCATTGACTCCTCTAACACGAATAGGTTCTAATATTTCATTAGAACTATTTTCTGCTACATGAGTACTTTCGTCTCCACTTTCTGCTATGGATTTTTTTATTTCAGGATCTGTTTTCTGGTCAAACAGGTCACACTGGTCATTTGTACTTCTTTGTTGTTGTTGTATGTTCGAAGTTTTTGCTGTCTGCCAAACTACTATTAACGGTCTAATGGACGTTATCATAATCTTACTTCCAGGTTGCTGGATTCTTTGAAAAAATCTGTCGTGTAGCTCTCGATACTTCTTGTTATTAGCTGATGATGCCGAAAGATCTCTGATTGTATTAACATTAACCGTACCTCCAAAGTACCAGTTATTCACAAATGGATATTCAATGCATGCCTGTCTGACTAGCTCATTGAATGCTATCGGCGTCTGACTAATACGTACTCGTTCAATCATAGCGTCAATTGCTACAATTCTAGGATCTTCGATGGTCTTGACAAACTGGCCTTGTTGTAATTGCATGATCTTAAACGATTCCATTACCTCATTAGCTATCGACGAATCGATTACGGTCCTTAATCGAAGTTTTGCTGTTGCTTCTGCAATTCTAAATATGCCTTCGAGGGTTCGATTGCCTACGCCTAATTTCTTATCTTTTCTAAGAGTTATCCAGAATTCTTTAAGCATTGCTTTGGATTCTTCTGTGAATTTTGGCTGAATTGTCTTTGCGTACAGAAGGTATTTAGAAAGGAAATTGTAGTTGTGGTGTTGATGCTTTGTTATATCTTCAGTCCTTCTATCTGCATAGGTTCGATCTTCGTCTTCAGTCCTGTTATCCAGAAAGACATACATCTGATCGAATCTGTCAAGCAATGGTTTCAAGATAGTGATCTCGTCTTTTGCTAACGTAGTACGATTGTTGTAGATGATGTCCTGTGGGTTCATGGTAGCCAGTACGGTGACTCTAGCCTCTATTGGTCGGTTCTTACCATATTTTAGAAGAAAGAAATATCCCTCTTCCATGATGCTTAGAACACTACTTTGTTCATCCAAGCCCCATGTCTGCAGTTCATCTAACCCAACGACGGCGTTATTTGACAGGGGTATTGGACCATAGATCAGCGTCTGTGTATCATTGACTTTATCGACAATTCCTAATGCACTTTTGGAACTGGCATGCTGGATTGTTATGAATCTAGAGTTAGGAACTATCTTGACAAACTCTCGTGTCAAGAGGGTTTTCGCTAATCCAAAACCTCCAATGTATAGAGTATGAATTCTACCTCTACGGTTTTCTTCTTGGGGGGGGGGGGGGGGGGGGGGGGGGGGGGGGGGGGGGGGGGGGGGGGGGGGGGGGGGGGGGGGGGGGGGGGGGGGGGGGGGGGGGGGGGGGGGGGGGGGGGGGGGG
>JBOHRQ010000293.1:0-1731 GCA_050732875.1 Gemmatimonadota bacterium
TAGCTGATCCGATAGATCGCGACGTACCCGGTTTGACTCGCGACGTGCTCGTAGCGCTCGAGAAGCCCGGCGATCCGCGAGCTGTCGGCGTACTGAAACGCCGTGTCGAGCAGGTGGATGTAGGCCGGAGTGTACGAGGGATCGAGGCTGAGCGCGCGACTGAAAGCTCCGTCCTTCTCCTCCCGCGACGCGAGCGACTGGAACGGCAGGTGGAAGAGCACCTCGCCGAGGAGATACCAGGCCTGGGGGTCGTCGGGGTACTTCCGGGTCATCTCGCGGGCGAGCGTCGTGGCGTCCGGATGGCCCGTGTGGTAGCCCTCGCTCACTTCGAGGAGACGCCGCTCCCGCTCGGGAAGGCGATCGGCCTGGCTCGAGGCCATGTTCAGCGCCTCGTTCGTGCGCTCGCCCTCCGCCCTCTCCAGCCAGCCCAGCGCGTCGCTCAGGTGCAACCACGCCAACGCGAAAGTCGAGTCGGCCTCGATCGCCTCCTCGTACGCCGGGATCGCAGCCTCGAAGTCGGAGCGGCGCAGCGCGGCCTCGGCCTCCAGGTACGACTTGAGGGCGGCGACCGAGGACGTCGTGAGGCCGGCCAGGTCGAGGTCGGGGAGCGCACCGCCTTGCTCCTCCTCCAGCATGAGGTCCAGAACGTCGATCGACAGGCGATCCACGAGGCTGAAGATGCTGTCGGGCGAGCCCTCGACCTGCTCCTCGCCCAGCTTTCGCCCGCCCGCCAGCTCGTAGACCGAGGCCGAGAGTCGGAGGTCCGAACCGGTCGAGACGGCCTCGCCGAGGAGCCCGAAGGCGGCGCCGCTTCGCCGCGCCACGTCGAGGGCCGTGGCAAGATCGGGCGCCCCGCCGCCGCGGATCTGGCCATCCCAGCGCGCGAGCACCGTCCGGCTGTCGATCGCCCTGAGGCCACCGGCGCCGTCCAGGTTCGTGGACAGGAGGTCCACCATCCCCTCGCGCCAGCGATCGAGCTCCGGGTCGTTCACGCGGAAGGGAAGGATGGCGATCCCCGGCCCGGCGCTCTCGGCAATCGCCGGAATGGGGCCGAGATCGCTCTCGTCGCGAACGGTGAGATAGATCGCGCCGGCGACCAGGCCCGCCGCGGCGGCCCCGAGCAAGGCGGGTCGGCCGCCGAAGCGGGCGAGGAGCCCGGAAATGCCCGGACGGCGGGCTCCCGCAGCGATGACGTTTTCTGCCGGCGGCCCATCGCCCGGAAGGCTTACCAGATACACCCGGACAGGTTCGGCAATTCCCTTGAGCTGATGTTGGCCCTGATCCTCGAGCCGGAACCCGGGCCGGCGGCGGAGCTGCCGCCACACGTCCTCGCTCGCCAGGACCTGGCCGGGCGCGGCTCCCGAATGGATCCGGGACGCGACGTTTACGCCGTCGCCGTAGATGTCGCCGTCCGCGGCGGCGACCACTTCGCCGAGGTGCACGGCCACCCGCAGATCGGCCGGTGTGCCCGCTTCCCGCGAGCGATCGGCGAACCGGCGGGAGAGCTCGAGCGCCGCCAGGACGGCCGCTTCCGCGCTGCCGAATTCCGCCAGAGCCCCGTCGCCGAGAAACTTGACCACGCGCCCATCCCCCGCCTCGACCGCGTCCCGCGCGAGGTCCTGGAAGAGGCCGACCAGGGCGAGCGCCCGGTCTTCGTCCTCGGAGGCGACCTGCGTGTAGCCGGCGATGTCGGCGAACACGACCGCCGCCAGACGCCGGCGAGGCTCTTCG
>JBOHRQ010000294.1:0-1721 GCA_050732875.1 Gemmatimonadota bacterium
AGGTCAACGTGGCGCTCCGGATGATCGAGACGGAGAGCGTGATCGGCGGGGAAGGGAATGGCGGGGTCATCTACGCCCCGGTCCACCACACCCGTGACGCCCCCGTCGGGGTGGCGCTGATCCTCTCGTATCTGGCGCGCTGGGAGTGCTCTTTATCCCAGGCGGCGGAGCAGCTCCCGCGCTACGCGATCGCCAAGGCGACGCTGGCGCTCGACCGCGTCGATCCGGATACGCTGCTGGAGAAGGCGGCTTCCGGGTTCGACGGGGCGGAGGCGGATCGCAGGGACGGCCTGCGCCTCAGCTGGCCCGAGCGGGAGGAGTGGCTTCAGCTCCGGAAATCGGGGACCGAGCCGGTGGTTCGCGTGATCGCCGAGGCCCCCGACCCAGAGCGGGCGCAGGAGCTGCTCGACCGGGCCCGGGAGCTGGCCGGATAGCCCTTCGCCCGGGGCGGTCGGACGGAACCTCCGTCCGTGGCGGCCGGTACGAGGACCGTCTACACTTCGATCGCGCCCTTCGGAGCGTTTCGGTCGGTCCCATCTCCGCCGACCGGACAGGACCTCAACCAGGACACCCGCAATGTGCGGCATCATCGGGTACATCGGGCACCGCGACGCGACCCCCATCCTGCTCGAGGGGCTCCATCGGATGGAGTACCGGGGCTACGACTCGGCGGGCCTGGCGGTGATCGACGGCCATGCTCTCCAGGTGGCGAAGCTTCCGGGGCGGATCGCGGAGCTGGACGGTCTGGTGGCTCCATCGCCACCCGCGGGAACGCTGGGGATCGCCCACACGCGATGGGCGACGCACGGAGCGCCGACCCAGGTGAACGCGCACCCGCACACCTGCTGCGAAGGGCGGATCGCGGTGGTCCACAACGGCATCATCGAAAACGCGGGTCCGCTGCGCCAGGCGCTGCTGTCCCGCGGTCACGCGTTCCGGAGCGAGACCGACACGGAGGTGCTAGCGCATCTGATCGAGGAGGAGCTGGACGGTGACCTCAGCGAGGCGGTCAGGCGGGCGCTTCGGCATGTGGAAGGGACCTACGGCCTGGCGGTGATCTCGCTGGACCAGCCGGAGCAGCTCGTGGCGGCGCGGATGGGGAGCCCGCTGCTGGTGGGTGTGGACGACTCGGAGCTGTTCGTGGCCTCGGACGCCGCGGCGGTCGTGGGTCACACGCGGAAGGTGATCTATCTGGACGACGGCGACCTGGTCGAGCTGTCGCGGGACGGCTACCGGCTGATCGACCTCGAGAACACGCACGTGGACAAGGCGATCGACGAGATCTCGTGGGACCTGAAGGAGATCGAGCAGGGCGGCTATCCGCACTTCATGCTGAAGGAGATCTTCGAGCAGCCGGAGGCCATCCGCGACGCGATGCGGGGCCGGTTGCTGCCGGAGGAGGGGAGGGCCGTGCTGGGCGGTCTGTCGGAGGTCGCCGAAAGCGATTGGGCGCGCTTCGAGCGCATCGTCCTCACGGGTTGCGGAACGTCGTGGCACGCGGCGCTGGTGGGCGAGCACATGCTGGAGGAGGCGACCCGGCTGCCGGTGGAGGTCGAGTACGCGAGCGAGTTCCGCTACCGGAACCCGATCGTGAACGACCGGACGCTGCTGTTCGCGATCAGCCAGTCGGGCGAGACGGCGGACACGCTGGCCGCTTTGCGCGAGGCCCAGCGCGGGGGTGCCAAGGGGCTCGGGATCGTGAACGTGGTGGGCTCGACGAT
>JBOHRQ010000295.1:0-1702 GCA_050732875.1 Gemmatimonadota bacterium
CGACCAAGCCCGCCCGCGTGTTCCTGGTCCACGGCGAGCCGCCGGTCATGGAGAAGTTCACCGACACGTTGAAGGAGCGGGGCCGCGAGGCCATCGCGCCCGAGCGGAACAAGCCGTACGACCTCATCTGAGTCGGCCGCTCAACGATCACTCCCGAATCGACCACAGGCGAACGGAACCGTCGTCACCAACCGACGCGAGCCACGGACACCTGGGACAGAATGAGACGGCATTCACGTCGTCCCTGTGGCCGGAGAAAACCGAGCGGAGAAGCCCCGTGTCCGACTCCCACACTTTAACGAGCCCATCGAAGCCGGCGGTCGCCAGGAGTGTTCCGTCGGAGCTGTAGTCGACGCCGTGAATCGACTGGTCGTGCCCTTGCCAGTAGCGGATCGCTTCCCCTGTCTCGCCATCCCAGACGATGACGAATCCGTCGCGTGTCACGCCCGCGATGTCCGGGCTCCCAGGACGGAAGGAGATCGAGAATACGCTATCGTTCGGGCCGTCCAGGCTTCGGAGGACTTGGCCACTCGCCACATCCCAGATCCGGACCACCCGATCCCGTCCGCCCGAAGCGAGCCGCGTTCCATCGCGGCTGAAGGCCAGCCCGTATACACTCCCGTCGTGGCCAGCCAGCAGGCTTATGATTTGCCCTGAATCCAGATCCCAGAGGTGGACGGTCCCATCGCCACCGGCGGCAGCCAATCGGTCCCCTTCGGGGTGAACGGCCACGGCCTCGACCTCCGCGGGCATTCGGAAGCGATGAATCTCGCTGCCGGTCTCGCGTTGCCAGACGCGGACCGTTGCGTCGAAACCTCCGGCCACGAGATATCGCTCGTCGGGTGTGAACACGACCTCGGTGAAGTTCTCGCCTTCGAATCGACGGATCGGACGGCGTCCCCGCGCGCTCCAGAGGACTACGCGGCCATCATTGTCCGCGGACGCGAGCCACTCGCCGGTCGGACTGAAGGCTACACCCTCCACATCGGTCTCGTGCTCGCCCGCGAGTTCGAAGTGCGCTCGTCCCGAACCCATCTCGCCCGACTTGCAGGTCGCAGCAAAAATCACCGGGAGACTCAGCAGCATGATCGCCCTGGGAGAATCCACCGAGGTCTGGGAGATCATCGGCCTCACATCCGGAACAGGTACTGCAGCTTGGCGAAGAACTGGCGTGACGTGTGGACGAGGTCGTTGCGCGGTTCCTCGTAGTCGTTGAAGACCTGGGTCGAGCCCACGTAGAAGAGCGTGAACGGGTTGATCCGGTAGGTCAGCAGCGGCTCGACGTTGAACTGCCCGTCGAAGTCGTCCCACTGGGTGACCAGCCGTAGGAAGAGCTCGCGCGTGAAGTTCAGGTTCGTGCGGACCCTGAGGACGTAGCCGCTGAACAGCTCTTCGTCCGTCTCCACGTCGTGGAGTTCGGAGTAATTGAGCCCAGGCTCGATGACCAGCCGCTCCCAGGGCCGGATCGTGGCCCACACCTCGAGGTGGGTGCCTTCCCCCACCGAGGGGGGATCGGTTAAGCGGGCAATGTCCCGTTCCCGCTGAAGAAAGAAGCCGCCGCGGACGCGCTCGCTGAAGTCGGAGTCGAAATAGAGCCACCAGTTGCGCAAGTCGTCGAACTCGATCCCCGAGAAGCGCTCCGGCGACCACTCATAGCCGACCTCCACGAAGTTCTGGCCGGCGAGCTGGAACTCCACGGTGG
>JBOHRQ010000296.1:0-1702 GCA_050732875.1 Gemmatimonadota bacterium
TCTTCCTGGGGCTCGCCGTCGGGGTGGCCATGATCGTCCTGGGGCACCTGATGGGGCCCAGGACGAAGCGCGAACCGCTTCATGATTCGGCCTACGAATCGGGCATCATCCCCACCGGCGATGCCCGCCAGCGATTCCACGTCAAGTTCTATCTGGTGGCGATGCTCTTCATCCTGTTCGACGTCGAGATCGTCTTTCTCTTCCCGTGGGCGGTCATGTTCGATCCGCTGGGCGGCTTCGGACTTTTCGCGGCCATGCTGTTTCTGTTCATCCTGACCTTGGGGCTGGTCTACGAGTGGAAGAAGGGGGCCCTGGAGTGGGACTGAAGAAGGATCTCGCCCCGCCTGAAAGCCGCGGCGCGGACTGGCCGGTCGAGGAGACGCCGAGGAGCGTCTTCACGACCAGCCTGGAGAAGATGGTCAACTGGGCCCGCGCGGGGTCCCTGTGGCCGCTGCCGTTCGGGACGGCATGCTGCGCGATCGAGTTCATGTCGGTGGTATCGGCGCACTACGACCTGGCCCGCTTCGGCGCCGAGGTGGTGCGCTTCAGCCCGCGGCAGAGCGACATGATGATCGTGGCCGGTACCGTGGTCGACAAGCAGGCCCCCATCCTCAAGCTGATCTACGAGCAGATGTGCGAGCCCAAGTGGGTGATCTCGATGGGCGTCTGCGCCTCGTCGGGTGGCTTCTACCGCGCCTATCACGTGATGCAGGGGATCGACGAGATCGTCCCCGTCGATGTCTACATCTCAGGCTGTCCACCCACCCCGGAAGGTCTTATCTACGGCATCATCAAGCTGCAAGAGAAGATCCAGCGCGGCGAGCCGTCGCGGTACCAGGAGATCCGTGCCGAGCGGCGCGCGGCCGAGCCCGAGCGCCACGAGCTGGTGGAAGTATGAGGGTATGGCCCAGTTCGTAGTCGACCGGCTTCAAGCCGAGCATGCGGACGCCATCCAGCGGGTCCTGGACGAGCACGGAGACCTGACGGTCTGGGTTTCCCGCGACCGGGTCCACGACGTCCTGGCTTTCTGCAAGCACGACGGCGAGCTGCGCTTCGACTTCTGCATGGACGTGACCGCCGTCGACTACCTGGGTCTCGGCGGCGATCCGCGGTTCGCCGTCGTCTACCACCTGTACTCGCTCGGGACCGGCAAGCGGGTCCGGATCAAGGTCGGCGTCCCCGAGGACGACCCGGTAGTTGAGACCGCGACCGATGTCTGGAAGTCGACCGACTGGTTCGAGCGCGAGGTCTACGACATGTTCGGAATCCGCTTCGAGGGGCACCCCAATATGAAGCGGATCCTCTGCCACCATGACTTCCAGGGACATGCGCTGCGGAAGGATTACCCCGCCGACCTGCGCTGGCGGCTGGTGCGCCCGGACGATCTCGCGAACGAGATCTCGCCCGAGGAGATGGAACGGATGCGAACCCGGGTCGAGCACGCGCTGAGCGACTGACGGGTTCGAGGGAGGAACATGGTCTTCAAGGACGCCGTCATCACGCCGGGAGAGATGCCCCGGACGACCCCCGTGCCGAAGCAGCATGGGCGGCCGTATCCGCTGGGCATCGAACGCCCGCCGGCGATCGAGCGGCCGCCGGAGGCGGCCCGCGCGGGGCGGGTCTCGATCGAGCGCTTCGCCGGCGAGGAGCTCGACGAGCTCGAACACGACCCCCTGAGCGACGAGCTCCTGGTCATCAACAT
>JBOHRQ010000297.1:0-1671 GCA_050732875.1 Gemmatimonadota bacterium
GGGGTAGCGAACTCGCGACGCAGTTCGTCGATCACCGGGCGGAGCCTCTGGAGGGGCACACCCTTGCGCCGATACTCGCGGAGATAGCCCAGCTCGACGAACTCCCCCCAGGTCACGACGTCCTCGCCGGTCGGCCTGACGCGAATCACAGGCGGGTACTGAAAGCCTTGGCGTTCGTAGCCGTCGAGCCACGCCCGAGCGCGGTCGGCGCGCAGGCCGAGAAGGCCAGCGGCCTCCGAAACGCCGTAGACCGGCCGCTCGAGGATTGACGTGGAGCGCTTCGTCACTGCCGCATCATGCCTGACGGGAGGTGATAGGCGTGGGCATCGGCGCCGGACGAAACGCCGGGTCCGTGGTGTGCTCCTCGACGCCGGTCCTCGCCTGGACCGGATTTATCGAAAGGAGTGTCCGTCATGTCCACGACTACAGCCTTTGCTGTCGTCCTCGTCGATGACCCCTTGCGTACGGAGGCGACCGCCGTCGCCGGGTTCCTCGCCGGATACTGCGGGAGCACCCGAACGAGCTACGCCACCGACCTACGCCTGTTCTCCGTGTGGTGCCACGAGGCGAAGCTTCCCCTGTTCGGCGTCCGACGGGCTCACCTGGAGCTGTTCGGGCGCTGGATGGAGGAGCGGGGACGGATGGGCTCCACCGTCTCCCGCCGGTTGTCCACATTGGCCAGCTTCTACAAGTACTGCGAACAGGAGCAGCTGGTCGACCGCAACCCTGCGCTCAACGTCCGTCGGCCCAAGGTGGACTACGAGTCCCGAACCCTGGGGCTGGACTGCAACGACCCTTGGCGCGTTCCTCGTCCAGCCGGGGCTCGGCTCGCCCCGTGACCACACCCTCCAATCGGCGCGTGAAGGGCCTCCGTCGCGAGGAGGTGGCGATGCTCGCCGGGATCAGCGTGGAGTACTACGTACGCCTCGAGCGCGGCAACGTGCGCGGCGTTTCCGAGGACGTTCTCGAAGGCATCGCCCGCGCTCTGCAGTTGGACGAAGGCGACCGGATGCACCTGTTCGACCTGGTGCGCGCGATCAACACGGCGCCGGGCCGGCGCGGCGGGCGACGCCCGGCGCAGGAGCACGTCCGTCCCGTGACCCAGCGGATCCTCGACCCGCTCGTCGGTGTTCCTGCGTTCGTCCAGAACCCTCGGCTTGACGTCCTCGCCGCCAACCGCCTCGGTGAGGCGTTCTACGCGCTGCAGTTCGCCGATCCGACGCGGCCGGTGAACGGCACCCGGTTCGTGTTCCTCGATCCGCGGGCCAAGGAGTTTCCTCGACTGGGACATCATCGCCAACGACTCGGTTGGCATCCTTCGTGCCGAGGCCGGTCGGGATCCGTACGACAAGCGCCTCGCGGACCTCGTCGGCGAGCTCTCCACCCGCAGCGACGAGTTCCGCGTCCGCTGGGCCGCGCACCACGTGAAGCTCCACCGCACCGGCGTGAAGCGCTTCCACCATCGGCGGCCTCACCCTGGACTTCGAGATGCTCGATCTCCCTGGCGACCCGGGCCAGAGGATGCTCCTCTACAGCGCGGAGCCCGGTACGCCGTCCCGTGAGCGGCTGGACCTGCTCGCCCGCTGGGCGACGACACCGACAGTCGCGAGCGAAACCTGACGGAGATCAAGTTCGTCGTCACCGTGAGGGACGGCGGTTGACGTGGCCCGC
>JBOHRQ010000298.1:0-1617 GCA_050732875.1 Gemmatimonadota bacterium
CGTCGCCGAGCTCTCCCTGCGCGTAGTCGGTGATCCCGATCGTGGCCACGCCCGAACCGGCATCGAACCGCACCCACTCGTGATCCTCGCTGTAGCGCAGCTCTTCGGGAACGTCCGCCATCTCACCTTCGGGATTGGATCTTCTCTGCGACCGCGCTGAACGGGAAAGAGGCGAGACGTTAACGGGGCCCCGAGGGCGAGTCAACGAAAACGGGGGGCTGCGGGCTCGCCGGCTTTCGGCTCCCTATCTTTCCGTTCATGGAGATCGCCATCGAGCCCGCGACGGGCGAACGCTGGGCCGATCTCGCCGCGCTCTTCGGCGCGCGCGGCGCCTGCGGCGGCTGCTGGTGCATGTTCTGGCGTCAGACAGGCGCCGAGTTCACGGCGCGGAAAGGGGACAAGAACCGCCGGGCCTTGCGGCGGCTCGTCCAGTCCGATGACCCGCCGGGCCTGCTGGCCTATGTGGACGGCGAGCCGGCCGGATGGATCGCGGTCGCGCCCCGGGACGACTACCGGCGCCTCGAGCGCTCGCGCATCCTCAAGCCCGTCGACGACCTTCCTGACGTGTGGTCGGTCCCCTGCTTCTTCGTGGCCCGGCCTCACCGCCGCCATGGGCTGACCGTCGCGCTGCTGCGCGCCGCCGTGGATTTCGCCGCCCGCCGAGGAGCGCGCACCGTGGAGGGCTATCCGGTGGAGGCCGACGCCGTGAAGCCCGACGTCTTCGTCTATACCGGCCTGGCGTCGGCCTTCCGGCAGGCCGGCTTCCGGGAGGTCGCGCGCCGCTCGCCGACCCGCCCCGTCATGCGCTACGAAGTGGAAGGCAGGAAGAAGCGCACGAAGCGGGTGCAGCAGGGCGGGCCGTCGGCGTAGACGAGCTCGATCCCGCCGGCTCCGATCCGCCACACCGCTCCGCTCCGGGTCCCGTACCGCCCGCCGTGCAGGCAGAGGGCGTCCGGCCCCAGGACGCCGTGATCGGCCAGGATGGAAGCCAGCCGCTCATCGACATCCTCGGGCACCCGGCCACCCAGACGCTCGGGCCGGAGCCCCGCCTCACCCAGAAGGCTTCGCGCCCGGCGGGCTTTCGGCTCGCCCATCGTCTCGTCGAAGGGGCGATTGGTCACCACGTGGCAGCCCGGCGGGAGCCGACGCGTCCGCGCCCTCCCCTCCGTGTACTCCACGAGGAGGAGCGCTTCGACGCTACCGGCGACCAGGTTGAAGGGGTTGTAGGTCTGGTCGAGTGCGGCGAGCCGCTCGCCGACCGCCTCGGGTTCGGGCTCGAGCAGGAGGTCGACGCAGAGAAGCCCGCGCGAGCGCCGGGCCGGATCTTCTCCGCCTCCGGGACGGTTGGTCAGGCCGACCCACAACCCGCGCCCGGTCGCGCCCATCCACGTCCCGCCCGCCCGGTCATCACGGGGCTTCAGGATGGCCGCGTCGGAGCCGCGCCGCGCCGGCGGGGACGACGGCCGGTCGTAGGCTTCGTCCCGGTTCACCGCGATCACGAGCGGCGCGTCTTCCCACACCCGATGGAACGCGATCAGCGTGCACATGGCCGAGCCGGAGACAGCTAGGGGTTGGTCGCCGCCGGATGGCTCACGACCAGCGGCGGTATTCGTTCCA
>JBOHRQ010000299.1:0-1616 GCA_050732875.1 Gemmatimonadota bacterium
ACGCTGCCCGGCGGCCGGGAGACCCGCCTGGGAGGCCAGTCGGAGAACGTATTCAACACGGCGCTGAGCTACGAGCTGGGCCGCTTCTGGACCCAGCTCAGCCTCAACTATCGGGACGACTTCATCCTGGAGTTCGGCGGCGACACCGGGGAGGCGGAGGAGCGCGAGGAAGACCTGATCGTGGACGATCACCTGCAGCTCGACCTGTCGGCCAGCTACCAGGTGGCGCCTCAGGCGACCATCTTCCTGGAGCTCGTCAACCTCAACAACGAGCCCTTCGTCACCTACCAAGGCATTCCGGAGCGGCCGATACAGGAGGAGTTCTATGAGACATGGGGGGAGCTTGGGCTGCGCTGGCGGCCCTAGGGTGACCCGCCCGCCGGAGCCTGGGCCCGGGCCGGCACATGCGACCTGGGGGCGGGCGCGGGCAGTCTGCCGCGCCGGCCTCCTGATTGCGCTCGTGGCCGCCTGCGGCTCGGGCGGGTCACCGGAAGCGGATCCAGGGGCGGAGGACACCGCCGGAGCGGTCGCGGATACCGCCGCCGTCGATACGATCGCCGTGGAGGTCGCGCTCGTCGAGGAGGTGTTCGAGACCGAGCGCGACACCCTCGACGACGTCGACTCGCCGACCGTCTGGCATGGCGACGAAGGCCAGCACTGGATCCTGACCACCGCCAAGGCGACCGACATCATCCTCGTGAACGATGCCGCGACCGGCGCCGAGGTCCGCCGGATCGGCGGGACGGGCTCTGGCCCGGGGCAGCTCGACCGGCCCAACGGCGTCAAAGCGATCGACGACCTGCTGCTCGTCGTCGAGCGCGACAACGCCCGGCTCCAGGCCTTCTCGCTCCCCGGGCTCGAAACGCTCGGCATCTTCGGCGAGAAGCAGCTCCGGCGCCCCTACGGGATCGCCGCCTACCGGGACGACCAGGGCCGGATCGAGCTGTACGTCACCGACAACTACGAGCTCGAGGAAGACGTGATCCCGCCCGACAGCCTGCTCGGCGAGCGGGTCGAGCAGTTCCGGGTCTGGCTCGAGGACGGGGAGCTCCGCCACGAGCACGTGCGTACGTTCGGCGACACGGGCGGCCCCGGGGTGCTCCGCAAGGTGGAGACGATCGGCGTCGACGCCGCCAACGATCGCGTCGTGATCGCCGAGGAACTGGAACCCGACTCGCACTGGAAGATCTACAGCCTGTACGGGCGGTTCATGGATCAGGTCTTCGGCCGCGGCTACTTCCCGCATGAGGCCGAGGGGCTCGCGCTCTACGCCTGCTCAGATGGCGGCGGTTACTGGATCGCCACCGATCAGGACGAAGAGACCAACACATTCCACGTTTTCGATCGACAGACACTCGAGCATCTCGGCGCCTTCACCGGGGTGACCACCCGCAACACCGACGGGGTGGCGCTCACGCAGGTCGGGTTCGGACCCTTCCCCGCCGGCGCCTTCTACGCCGTCCACAACGACGGCAACATCGCCGCCTTCTCGTGGGCGGATATCGCGGAGGAGCTCGGGCTCAGGAGCGACTGCGGGGCGGAGCGACTAAGCACCCCGCTTCGCTGACCTCCGTGTCGTGTGGAAGACCGCCAGGCTGAAGTCGTAGCTCCCTCTG
>JBOHRQ010000300.1:0-1593 GCA_050732875.1 Gemmatimonadota bacterium
GGGTCGAGGTCCCCCGGGCGGCGACAACGCCGGCCCTCGCGACATCCGACGAGGCGGAGGACGGGGTGACCTGATGCCGATCAAGGTTCTGCTCGCCGATGACCACAGGGTCCTGCGGGCCGGGATCCGGGCCCTTCTCGAGGGCGATCCGGCGGCCGGGATGCAAGTCGTCGGCGAGGCGGGGACGGGCGACGAGGCCGTCGATCTGACCCAGCGCCTCAAGCCCGACGTCGTGGTCATGGATCTGTCGATGCCCGGGTCGGGGGGCCTGGAGGCAACCCGCCGGATCGCGGCGCTCGGGTACGAGACCCGGGTGCTGGTGCTGACGATGCATGCCGAGGAGGAATACCTGATCCCGGTGCTCGAGGCCGGCGCGAGCGGCTACCTGACCAAGACGACCGCCGACAGCGAGCTGATCGGGGCGATCCGGACCGTGGCCCGGGGCGAGGTCCATCTGCCCCCCCAGGCCACCCGGCTGCTTCTCAAGGAGTACCGCGAGCAACCCGACGCCGACACGGAAGCGCTCCATGGCCTCAGCTCCCGCGAGCAGGAGGTGCTGGCGCTGACCGCCGAGGGGTACAGCTCGAAGGAGATCGGCGGCAAGCTCTTCATCTCGCCCAAGACGGTCGACACGTACCGCTCGCGGATCATGGAGAAGCTCGGGCTTTCCCACCGTTCCGATCTCGTCCGGTTCGCCCTCAAGGTGGGGCTCCTGAAGAGGGCCTGACCCGCCGCACTGCGGCGGGAGCCGGGCCTCCGCACGGGGGCTGTGCCCGCGCGTCGCGTGGGGGATCTCCCCACACACCTTCACGCCATTCCCCGACAGACGCCTCCGCCGCTCCGGGGTATCCTTCTGCTACGCTTGTGAAACATTTCACAAGGACACCCATGGAGCCGACGAGAGGAACCACGATGAACGCGCTCAAGATCCTGGCCGCCTTCGTAGCGGCCGTTCTGGCGCTGGGGGCCCTGTCACTCAAGGCCGACGGCGGACCCGGGGTCGACCGCATCGACTTTGGCGTGATTCACACCGCCACCCGGCCCGCTTTCGACGCGCGTCTCGAACCCGCGTCCGACGCGCCGGTCAAGGAGTTCCGGATTCCGATGACCCACGAGACCATCGAGATCGCCAGCGGCGTGCACTACGAGGGGTGGACGTTCGGCGGGACGGTCCCGGGCCCGGCGCTCCGGGTGCGCCAGGGCGACCTCGTCCGGATCCTCCTGGTCAACGAGTCGCCGATGGGCCACTCGATCGACCTGCATTCGGCGCGGATCCCGATGAACGAGGCCTTCCGCACGATCCCTCCGGGGGGCGAGCTCACTTTCGAGTTCGAAGCCCGCGACCCCGGTGTGTTCCTGGTCCATTGCGGGACGCCGCCCGTCCTCATGCACATCATGCAGGGGATGTACCTGGCGATCGTGGTGGATCCCGAGGGTGGCTGGGGGAACGAGGCGGACAGGGAGTTCGTGATCGTCCAGAGCGAGTTCTACGCCCGCGACGGCGAGCACCACGTGATGCAGCCCGACTGGGAAGCCGCGCTGGAGGCCGAGCCGACGCAGGTGGCCTTCAACGGCCGCGCCTTCCAGTACAAG
>JBOHRQ010000301.1:0-1580 GCA_050732875.1 Gemmatimonadota bacterium
GTCGTCGACCGACCGGTACTTGCCGGTCAGAACGCCCTGGGCGAGCGGCGACCAGACGACGTTGCCGAGCCCGAGATCGCGGGTGGTGGGCAGGACATCCTCTTCGATCCGGCGCTGGAGCGCGTTGTACTCGGGCTGGTTGCTGGCCGGTGGCGACCACCCGCGACTGCGGCACAGCTCCACGGCCTCCCGGATCTGCCCCGCGGTCCACTCCGACACGCCCCAGTACAGGACCTTCCCCGTACGCACGAGGTCGTTCAAGACCCCGCACGTCTCCTCCAGCGATGTCTCGCGATCGTAGCGGTGGCACTGATAGAGGTCGATGTACTCGACGCCCAGCCGAGCGAGCGATTGATGGCATTGCTCGAAGACATGCTTGCGGGAAAGGCCGCGGTCGTTCGGTCCCTCCCCCATCGGGAAGTACACCTTGGTGGCCAGGACGAACGACTCGCGGTCGTAGCCGGCGAGCGCGCGCCCGACGACGCGCTCCGCCTCACCCCGACCGTAGACGTTGGCGGTGTCGAAGAAGTTGACGCCCAGGTCGTACGCCCGGTCGATGCACCGCCGGGCCCTCTCCTCCTCGACCGTCCCGCCGAACGTCAGCCACGACCCGAGGCCGACCGCCGACACCTTGACTCCGGCTTCCCCCAGCCGACGGTACTTCATGTCTCCTCCGAGCGGACGATCGTAGAGAAGGGCCCTCCAGCCGACGAATATAGAGGAACCGATCGTCGGGCCGTGGGTGGAGACGGCAGAGGTTGTGGCGACCCGCCGGGGGACGGTGCTTCCCCCGGTCCGGCGTGTCAGCCCTCGGAGACCTCGGCCGGGATCTCGCATCCCTCTCGACGACGCGTGTCGGCGATGTGAAAGATCTTCCACCCCTCCGCTCCGTCGAAGAGCTGGAACGCGTCCACGCCGCAATGGCTGAGCTCCTCGCCCAGATAGAAGGCGTAGGACACCCAGACCGTGGCCAGCCGGCCGTCGACCCGGACCTCCGGGTCCCAGATGCGCTCGTCCCACACCTCCTCGTGGGGCGTGCCGACGGCGGCCACGAAGCCATCCATCGGCTCGGAGTGCAGAGCGGGGCCGCTCTCGCCTTCCGCGACCGACACGAGCCGAACGTCGGCATGGAGCGTGGAGCGGACCATCGAGCTGTCGGCGGCGCGCATGCCGTCGAACAGCCGCTCGACGACGGCCAGCACCTCGTCCTCGTCCGCCGGAGAGGTCTGCGAAAGGGCGGGCCCGGGTACGAGGACCAGAAACAGCGCCAACGCAGGGGGCAGGCAGTGAACGCGCATCGGGGGACTCCTTGTCGGCGAATGGGTCGATGAGCGGGTGTGGATGTCCCCTACAGGACGCGGGTCGGCCCGGCGGCGCTCAACGGGACGAACGAACGGCGGGGGCGCCGGAACGCCCCCGCCGTCACCCCGCCGGTCGCGCGGTCGTCAGATCCCGTAACGCGCCTCCAGCCAGGCGTGGATGTCCTGGAGCTCCTGGTCGGTGAGCGTCCGATCGTAGATCAGAAGCTCGGCCACCGAGCCGTCGAGGCGCGAGCTGTAGACGCCCACCCGGCCCAGCTC
>JBOHRQ010000302.1:0-1558 GCA_050732875.1 Gemmatimonadota bacterium
AGGCGGCCCTGCCACAGGCGGCGTCCACCTGGCCCGGGGATACCTCTTCCGCATCGATGGCCGCGCAGTCCACGACGACCGGCTCCCCCGGGATCGGGTCCCGGGTCCAGTCCGCGAGAGGGACGACCGAGGACGGCTCGGGGAATCCGCACCGGCGGGCGACCCGGGCGAGGACGCCGGCGTCGGCGAACACCACCGGGGTGCAGCTCTCGAGCACCCCAGGCTCGCCGAGCAGCCGCAGCATGAGCTCGGGCCCGATGCCGGCGGGGTCCCCGCACGTCACGCCAATCCGGGGCGCTTCCACGTCAGGTCCGGGAGGGAGCCCGGGACGCGAGCTCGTTCAGCACCGCCACCATCGCCTCCCGATCCGCCTCGTCGGAGCCGGCGAGCGGCGGCAGCACGGTCGGCCCGCAGAGCCCGAGCGCGCTCATCCCGGCCTTGATCAGCGGAATCGCCTGGGACACCGTTCGGTTCGCCTGATAGATGTCTCCGACCCGTTTCATACGCTCCTGCATCCGGATCGCCGTCGGCCGGTCGCCGCGCTCGACGCCCTCCATGAGCCTCTGGCAGACCTCGGGGAGGAGGTTCCCGACCCCCGGGACGAAGCCCGCCGCCCCGCGCGAGAGCCCATGCAGGGCGTGGGCCGAGGGGCCCACGAAGTACGCGAAGTCGGCGCGATCTCCCAGCCTCGAAAGGAGCGTCTCCATGCGGTCGAGGTCGTTCTCCGAGTCCTTCATGCCGGCGACGTTGTGGTGTCCGCTGAGCGCGATCGCCGTCTCCACCGGGATCGACATGCCGGTGGTCATCGGGATGTTGTACAAGAAGAGAGGCGCGGGGGCGTCATCCGCGAGCCGTTCGAACCAGCGTCTCATCCGGGCCGGCTCGAGGGGATAGTAGACCGGAAGGTGTGCCACGACCGCATCGACGCCGATCTCGCGGAACGCGCACGCCTCGTCGATCGAGGTCGCGAGCGAGTCGGACGAGACGTTGGCGAAGGTGGTGGCCCTCCCTTCGAGGTGCCCGACCGCGATCTCGATCAGGCGGCGGCGGGCCGCCGGATCCATCGACGCCCCCTCCCCGGTCGTTCCCAGCAGAAGCACCGCCCGGACCCCGCTCTCGAGGACGTGATCGAGGATCCGCGCGACGGCGGGCTCATCCAGCGCCTCGCCCGCGGTGAACGGCGTCACCATGGGAACGACGACGCCACGGAAGCGCTTCCGCACGGAGGTCACCAGGGCATCTCCCGACCGGTGCAGCGGCGACCGGCCTCGGCCGCCTCCTCGACCCGGCCGGCGCCGATCATCACCCCGTCCTCGATCCGCTGGCATACGTTGTCGGGGAGCACGTTGTCGAGGAAGAAGATCCCGGCCGCCCTAGTCGCCGCGAGAACCCGCTCGCCCGCGGCCTGTACTTCCGGGGGAACGGGGGGATCGGCGCGCCCCTCCAGGTAGCCATACGAGAGCCCCATGTCGCGCGGACCGTGTTCGGCGAAGGCGATCCCCGGGACCTTCGTCGTCTCCTCCGCTCTCTCGAGGGCGTGGGGATCCTCGATCTTGAC
>JBOHRQ010000303.1:0-1551 GCA_050732875.1 Gemmatimonadota bacterium
GCGCGCTCCGCTATGGCTTTCTCGTCCGGCTGGCGAAGAGGATCGGGGCGGCCGCGATCGTCACCGCGCACCACCGCGACGACCGGGTCGAGACCGTGCTGCTGCGCCTCGTGCGCGGGACGAGCCCGGACGGGCTGGCCGCGATGCTCTCCGTGGAGACGCTTCGGGGGGTGCCGGTGCTCCGTCCACTTCTCCCCTTCTCGAGACGGGCGATCGCGGACTGGGCGGAGTCGGCGGGGGTCCCGTTTCGCGACGATCCATCGAATCGCGACCTTCGCTACCCGCGGACGCGGATCCGACGCGAGGTCGTGCCGCTCCTGGCGGAGCTGAATCCGCGCGTCGACGAGGCGGTCGTGCGGCTGGCGTCGCTGGCGGCTTCGGACGGCGCGTACCTTCGCGAGCGCGCGCAGGAGCTCCTGGAGGCCGCGTCGGTGGAGCGGAAGGGAGCCGGATGGCGGGTCGATGCGGCCCCCCTGGCCGACGCGCCGGGCGCCCTGCTCTCGAGGGCCCTGCTCGACGGCTGGGCCACGGTGGCCGCGCCGGATACCCCGCCACCGGGAGCGGAGTGGGTGGCCGGCGCGCTGCGCTTCGTCCGCGGCGGGCGAGGCGGGGGGATCCCCGGGCCCGGCGGCGTGACGCTCAGCCGCCGTGGTCGATGGCTGGAGTTTCAGCGAGACGGAGACGACGATGCGTGAGGCGAGCGCGATCGAGACCGGGGAACGGACCGAGGTCCTGATCGAGCAGGACGCCCTTCAGGCGCGTGTGCGGGAGCTGGGTGCGGAGATCACGGCCGACTACAGGGGGCGTGACCTGGTCCTGCTCTGTCTGCTCAAAGGCGGCATCTACTTCGCCGCCGACTTGAGCCGCGCCATCGAGATGTCGATCACGCTGGAGTTCGTACGCGCGCGGTCGTATGCCGGCACCGAGTCGACGGGGGAAGTCCGGCTCTGGTGGATCGACGGTCTGGATATTGCTGGCAAGGACGTGCTGATCGTCGAGGACATCGTCGACACCGGCCTCACGCTCGTCGAGATCTGGGATGCGCTCGAGAAGAAGGGGCCGGCGAGCCTCGCGCTCTGCACGCTGTTGTACAAGGAGAAGCGCCTCGCTCATCCCTTTTCCATCCGTTATATTGGCTTCACGATTGGAGATGCGTTCGTGGTGGGATACGGCCTCGATTACGAAGAGCGCTACAGGAACCTTCCACACATCGCGGTGTTCCACCCCGGCGCGCCGAGCGCGTGAAGCGCGCCGCGGAGTGAGGAGGAGCCGCAGAAGCCCGCCATGACGAATCGACCCAGCCGGGGGCGCCCGGCGCCGCCGGGTCCGCCCGGCCGCCGGCCGCCGCAGCGACCCAGATTCTCCAGCCTGTCCAAGAGCCTCCTGCTCTGGGCCCTGATCCTCTTCGTGCCTCTGCTCCTGTGGATGCAGCTCTTCCGTCCCAAGGATCAGCAGCGCGTCAAGATCAAGTACACGGAGTTCACGGAGCAGCTCGAGCGCGGCAACCTGGCCTCGGTGACCATCATCGAGAAGGAGATCCGAGGCGAGCTC
>JBOHRQ010000304.1:0-1545 GCA_050732875.1 Gemmatimonadota bacterium
CGGCTGGAGGAGGAGGTGGACGGCGCGCTGGACGGCCGGCCGCCGGGCGTTCAGGACCTGCGGCGCCTTCCCTACACGGAGCGGGTCGTCAGGGAGGCGATGCGGATCTACCCGCCGGCCTACTCGTTCGGCCGCGAGGCGCTGGAGGATGACGAGATCCTGGGCTGGCCCGTCCCCGCCGGGACCACGCTGTTCGTTTTTCCGTGGGTCCTCCACCGGGATCCGCGCCTCTATCCGGAGCCGCTCCGCTTCGACCCCGATCGCTGGACGGAGAGCTTCGAGTCGAAGCTTTCCCGCCACGCGTATATCCCGTTCGGGAGCGGCCCCCGGATGTGCATTGGCCGCGAGTTCGCGCGGATGGAGCTCGTCCTGATCGTGGCCACGATCGCCCAGCGCTTCCGGCTCGAGTGGGGCGCCGAGCGACCGATACCCATGGCCAGCATCACGCTGCGCCCGACCGGCGGGCTCCGCGCCGTCGTCCGAGGCCGCCTATGAAGGAGGGCTGCGCGGCGCGGCGCGTACGGCGTGCGCTCCAGGTCCGCGCTCCGATGCTGGCGGTCGCCGCCGCCACCCTGGTCGTTCCGCTCATCGGCGCCTGCCGATCGGCGCCGCCGGGCGAGAGGGGGATCGTCGAGATCGACGCCGACGGCGACGGCCGGATCGACCTCTGGCGAACGACCGGTCGCGACGGGATGACCGAGATCCGCGCTCCCGAGCCAGGCTCGGATCCGCCACGCACCGTCGTCCTGGCGATCGACGCGATCCCGCACGCCCTCTTCGCCGAGCTCCAGCAGGAGGGACACTTCCGCGCGTTCTTCCCCGCCAGCCGTCTGGTGGCTCCCTTCCCCTCGCTCACCAACGTCGGGTTCACCGCGATCCTCCGTGCCGCTCCGCCGCTCGGCTACGAAGACCTCTACTTCGACCCCGACCGCGACGCTTTCGTTGGCGGAGCATGGGAAAGGCTGACCGGCGAGTACAAGGAGATCGCACCGTTCCACGAGGCGTTCGACTGGGAGGAGCCCCGTCTCTGGGGAGCATTCGTGTTCTACCTGCCCGAGCGCGTGCGGGAAGCGGAGCTGCTCAGAATCCAGGAGATCCTGATGGATTACGCCCGGGGCGCCCGGGATCCGGTGGGCGAAGACGATGCCGAACTCCTCCTCTACATGGGCTCGACCGATGCACTCGGCCACGTCGGGGGCCGCGCAGCGCTGCGCCGGCACCTGCTGCGGGTCGAGCAGGTGCTCGAGCGCTATCTGGCCGCGGGAGGCGCGCGTGACCGGATCGTCCTCCTGAGCGACCACGGGATGAGCGAGGTCCCGAGCCGGCTTTTCGATCTCGGGGCCGCGCTCCAGCGGGCCGGCTTCCGGCTGACCGACGCCATCCGGGACTCGAGCGACGTCGTGGCCCCGGCCTACGGACTGGTCGGCTCGATCCAGCTCTATACCGCCCCCGGGCGCGAGGAGGCGGTTGCGCGGGCCATCGTGGCCCAGGAGGGCGCCGACTTCGCCGTCTGGCGGGCGGGCGCGCCCGGGACAAACGACGAGC
>JBOHRQ010000305.1:0-1541 GCA_050732875.1 Gemmatimonadota bacterium
TCATGGTGACCGCCATCGACGGGTCGACCCTGGCGATCTCCTCGAGCGCCATGAGGTAGGTCACCGTGTCGAGGCCGCTTCCGCCCCATTCCTCGGGGACCAGCATCCCCAGGAAGCCGAGCTCGCCAAGCTTGTCGACCTTGTCGCGCGGAAAGTGGCCGGTCCGGTCCCACTCGGCGACGTGCGGAGCGAGCTCGTTGTTGGCGAAATCGCGGGCGGTCCGGACGATCTCCTGCTGGAGATCGGAGAGAGCGCGGAAGTCGGTCACCACGGTCGCGGCCTCACGATCCGTCACGGTAGTCGTAGAAGCCGCGGCCCGACTTCCGGCCCAGACGACCCGCCGTCACCATCTGCTTCAGGAGCGGACATGGGCGGTACTTGGGATCGCCGAGACCGTCGTGCAGGACCTCGAGGATCGCGAGGCAGACGTCCAGGCCGATGAAGTCGGCCAGCGCCAGCGGCCCGATCGGATGCGACAGCCCGAGCTTGGCCACCGTGTCGACCGCCTCGGGCTCCGCCACTCCCTCCATGACTGCGTAGATGGCTTCGTTGATCATGGGAAGGAGAATCCGGTTGGCGACGAAGCCCGGGAAGTCGTTCACGGTGACCGGCGTCTTGCCGAGCGACTCGGCCAGGGCTACCACGGTCTGGTGCGTCGCGTCGGAGGTCTCCAGGCCGCGGATCACCTCGACCAGCTTCATCATCGGGACGGGGTTCATGAAGTGCATGCCGATCACCTTGTCTGGCCGTCCGGTCGCGGCACCCAGCCGGGTGATCGGGATCGAGGAGGTGTTGGAAGCCAGGATGACGTCGGGATCGAGGCGCTCGTCCAGCGTTGCGAAGACCTCGACCTTGGCGGCCTCATCCTCGACGATCGCCTCGACCACGATGGCGGCGCCATCCGCTGCCTTCAGGTCGCCGTGGCCGGCGATCCGTCCGAAGGCGGTGCCCGCCTCCTCCGCCGTCAGCACCTCCTTCTTCACCTGCCGATCGAGGTTCTTCCTGATCGTCGCCAGCCCCCGCTCCAGCGCGCCTGGCGCCGTATCGATCAGCGCGACCTCATGGCCGTGCTGGGCAAAGACGTGGGCGATCCCGTTCCCCATCGTGCCAGCGCCGACGACGGCGACCTTCACAGCGCCTCGATCTCCATCGCGACCGCGTTTCCTCCACCAAGACAAAGCGTTGCTAGCCCAGTAGTTAGGCCACGGTCATTCAATGCATAGATGAGGGAGGTGAGGACGCGTGCGCCGCTGGCCCCGATGGGATGGCCCAAGGCGACCGCGCCGCCGTGCACGTTGACCCGGTCCCAGTCCCAACCAAGCTCCTGGCCGTCGGCCAGAGCCTGCACGGCGAAGGCCTCGTTGGCCTCGATCAGCTCGTAGTCGTCGATCTTCCGGCCGGTCTTCTCCATCAGCTTCCGGACAGCGAAGACGGGCGCGTAGAAGAGGAGCCTGGGCTCCGTGCCCGCCGAGGAGTAATCCACGATCCGGGCCAGGGGTTCGAGGCCATGCTCCTTCGCGTACGCCTCGCTGGTCACGACC
>JBOHRQ010000306.1:0-1520 GCA_050732875.1 Gemmatimonadota bacterium
CGTTGTCGGGCCCGATCGTCACCGCGATCCGGTCGCAGTAGCCCGCCATCGCCTCATCGACGGAGTTGTCCACGACCTCGTAGACCAGGTGATGGAGGCCCCGCGCACCGGTCGATCCGATGTACATCCCCGGACGCTTCCGGACCGCCTCGAGGCCCTGGAGGACCTGGATCTTCTCCGCCCTGTAGGCCTCGGCTGCTTTCGCGTTCCGGCCCGTCTGGGCGACCTTCGTCTTAGGCATTCACTCCCTCCGCTCGGTCAGAGCACTTGCTCCTGGGCGGGCCCGATCTGCCTCGGCATCTCCAGCCCCCTCATCCGTCGATCTCCGGGTCCAGCCGGAGGATCAGCTTGCGTATCTTTCCACGCTTCCGCCCCGCGTTGATAGACTTCAGGATCTCGATCCGACGAAGCGACAGCTCGCTCATCCACGCGGAGTTCGCGACGCCCACGATCAGCACGTCTCCGTCAAGCCGCTGGGGTCGCGCGACGCGGGCGATCTCCGTCCCGACCGTCTCGGGCCACTCCCCGAACACGCGATGCCGGTCGACGACCTCCTCCACCCCGAGGCGGGCCAGCACGCGGTCGATGACCGACCCCACGCTCCTGGCCCCGGCTCGCTCCCGGCCGCGCAACTCAAACCGCCACCGCGCACGCCGCGATCCGCCCGTCGGAAACCTCCCAGCGCTCGAGCGCGTCGTCCAGCTCCGGGAGCGACCGGGCGGACGTCACGAAGCGCTGCCGATGCGCCCCGAGACAGGGAAGCAGGGCGCGCGAGCGTTGCGCGTCGACGTCGGCGAACACGTCGTCGAGGAGGAGGACCGGCGCGCGACCGGACTCGGCCTCCAGGATCTCGGCCTCGGCGAGACGCAGGGCGATCGCCGCGGTTCGCTGCTGGCCCTGCGATCCGTACCGCCCGATGGCTCTCCCGCCGTGGAGCAGCTCGAGCTCGTCGCGATGCGGCCCCACCGAGCTCCAGCCGCGCCGGCGGTCTAGCGCACGGCGCTCGGCGAGCGCCTCCCGCCACGCCACGGTCACCGCCGGCGGATCGATGGCCTCCGCGGACGAGACGGAAACCGACGGCCGGTAGCGGAGGCGCAGCTCCGTCTCCGACCCGGGCGCGATCCGACCTCCGAGGTCGGCGAACAGGCCGTCCAGTCGTTCCGCCAGCTCCGCACGCGCCACGACGACCGGCACCCCCGTGGCGACGAGCGATTCGTCCCACGCATCCAGCTCGGCACCGGCGCACCGCTCGCGGAGCGCCTCGTTGCGCTGGCGGAGAGCCCGCGCGTGTTCCTGGATCGCTCGCCAGTGCCGGCCCGCCATCCGGGCCAGGAGCGCGTCCAGGAAGCGCCGGCGCTCGGCGGGCGGGCCCGCCACGATCTGCAGGTCCCCAGGAGCCAGCAGCACCGTCAACACCGTCCCTACCGCCTCGGCCGGGCTCAGCGGGCCGTGGCCGTCGACCGCGATCCGGCGCGCGCAACGATCCCCGGTCACCGTGACCCGGTGAGTGCCGCCATCGG
>JBOHRQ010000307.1:0-1511 GCA_050732875.1 Gemmatimonadota bacterium
TCGTCGACGAATTCGAAGGCGCGGCCCGACCGGGGCACTTCGCGGGCGTGCTCACGATCGTCACCAAGCTGTTTCACATCGTGCAGCCCGACGTGGCGGTGTTCGGCCAGAAGGATGCCCAGCAGGCGGCGGCCGTACGGAGGCTGGTCCGTGATCTCGATTTCCCGATCCAGATAGTCATCGCGCCGACCGTGCGCGACGAGGACGGAGTCGCCCTCTCGAGCCGCAACGCCTACCTCTCGGACGAGGAACGGGCGCGCGCCCGGGCCCTGCTCGGCTCCCTGGAGGCCGCCCGGTCACGTGTGGAGGAAGGCGAGCGCGAGGCCCGGGCGGTAGAGGCCGCGATGCTCGAGGTGCTGAACGGGACCCCGGGCGTGGAGGTTGAGTACGCGGCGGTGGTGGACCCGGAGCTTTTCGAGCGGCTCGATCGGATCGACGGCCCGGCGCTCGCCGTCGTGGCTGCCCGGGTCGGCTCGACCCGTCTCATCGACAACCTGACGCTGGTCCCCGATGGGGAGTGAGCGACGACCGCTGGCGGCGGTGATCCTGGCCGCGGGTGAGGGCAAGCGGATGCGGTCCTCGCTCGTCAAGGTCCTGCATCCGCTGGCGGGACAGGTGATGATCCGCTACGTCCTGGAGGCGGTCCGCGCAACGGGTGCCGAGCGCGTGGTGGGCGTGGTCGGTCATCAGCACGACCGCGTCCGGGACGCCGTGGACGGCGACGATGTCGCCTGGGCCCTCCAGGAGGAGCCGCTCGGGACGGGCCACGCCCTCCTCTCGGCGGCAACCGCGCTCGAGGACTTCGCCGGCGACGTCCTGGTCTGCTGCGGCGACACGCCACTCCTGACCTCGGCGACCCTGAGGAGCGTGGTCGAGACCCATCGCGAGAGCGAGGCGATGGCCACGGTCCTGGCGGCGGTGTTCGAGGTCCCCACCGGCTACGGGCGCGTCGTGACCGACGCCGGGGACAAAGTGCAGCGGATCGTGGAGGAGGTCGATGCGGACGCCCAGACCCGCGCGATTCGGAGAATCAACACCGGCGTGTACTGTTTCCGCTGGCCCGACGTCCGCGGCGCTCTCGAGCGGCTGGCGCCCGACAACGCCCAAGGCGAGCGCTACCTCACCGACGTCATGGGAATTCTGGCGTCGGAGGGAATGCCCGGGCGGGTCTGCGACCTCGCCGACCCGATCGAGGTGATGGGGATCAACGACCGCTTGCAGCTCGCTCGCGCAGAGGCGGTGCTGCGGGAGCAAATCCGGCACCGGCTGATGGTCGAAGGCGTGACCTTCCTCGCCCCCGAGACGACGCTCGTCGACGCGGCGGTCGCCATCGGCCCCGATACCGTCATCTACCCGGGAGTCGTGATCGAAGGCGGGTCGAGCCTCGGCCGGGAGTGCGTGATCGGTCCCTTTTCCCGAATCGTCGACGCCCACGTCGGACGCGGGGTCGAGCTGAAGGGCTGGAATTACGTCGTCCGGACGACCGTCCCCAACGGCTCCATCCTCGGGCC
>JBOHRQ010000308.1:0-1491 GCA_050732875.1 Gemmatimonadota bacterium
GGGCTCGTCCCGCGCACGAGGCGCAGCAGCACGGTCTCGACCCGGTCGTCGCGGTGGTGCGCGGTGACGATCGCGGCCGCCCCGATCCT
This sequence comes from Gemmatimonadota bacterium, assembly GCA_050732875.1. GTDB lineage: Bacteria > Gemmatimonadota > Gemmatimonadetes > JACCXV01 > JAHWKZ01 > DASRVA01. The sequence continues at coordinate 90 of JBOHRQ010000308.1, forward strand.
CTTCGCCAGCCGGACGAGAAAGCCATAGCGGAGCGCGCGCGCCGCGGCCAGCGGCCCTTCGCCGGTCGCCGCCGCCCGCTCCGGTGAGCGGCCGCGGCCGAGCTCGACCGGCACTCCCCAGCGCCGCCCGACCGCCTCCACGAAGCGCCCATCGTCGGCGCTCTCGGCGCCGCGAGTCCCGTGGTCGAAGTGGGCCGCGACGACCTCGGGATCGCGCTCGGGAGCGCGACCTTTTCCGAGCAGCGCGAGGAGCGCCATCGAGTCGATCCCGCCCGAGACCGCGAGGACGATCCGCTGGTCCGCGCCGAGCCCGAAATGGCGGTCCCAGTGTTCCCTGAACAGAGTCCCGAAGTCCCGGCGGCGACCGCGAACCGGGTCAGTGGTGGCGGCGGCAGGATTCGAACCTGCGACCCAGGGCTTATGAGTCCCTTGCTCTACCAGGCTGAGCTACGCCGCCAGCGGCCGGATGATACGCGCGAACGCCCGCAGCGCCGCGCGAAAAGAACGATGCCACAGACGAGGAAGGGGTCAGCCGAATGCCGGCTCACCCCTCCCGAAACGTTGGTAGCGGGGGCGGGATTTGAACCCGCGACCTTTGGGTTATGAGCCCAACGAGCTACCAGACTGCTCCACCCCGCGTTGCACGAACAAATGTAGAGGCCGAGTGCGGGAGTGTCAACGTGCCGGCGCGTCGAGCCGGTCGGTCAACGGGCATCGGTCGACCGCTCGGCCCCGGCCACGGAATCGGCATGCTGCTTCGCCAGCGCGGCCAGTGACTCGGCGGTGGCCCGATGGACGGCGGGGGGTACGGGGATGATCCGATAGACGAGCTCGTCGGAACGCGCCAGCCCCTTCTCACGGGCCAGCGATTCGAGTGCGAAGGCGTCCTTCATGAGCCGGTCGTGCCGCGCCAGGAGATCGGCCTGGTCCTTTCGCAGCTCCCCGATGCGCTCCCGGGTGTCGCCTTCCTCGAGGTACAGCATGAGCAGATGGTGGGGACGCTGGTCCCCGAGGAAGATCCCGTAGCCCAGCAGCGCCGCGCAGAGCCCCCAGAAGATGAGCTTCTGGCGATGTCGCGCGCGGCGATCGGCGAGCTTGCGGCTCATCCGGCACCGCCCCGGCCGAAGGCCGCCCGTCCGGCGTAGCGGGCGCGGCCGCTGAGGTCCTCCTCGATCCGCAGAAGCTGGTTGTACTTGGCGGTCCGCTCGCCGCGCGCCGGTGCACCCGCCTTGATCTGTCCGGCGCCGGTGGCGACCGCGAGATCGGCGATGAAGTTGTCCTCCGTCTCCCCGGAGCGGTGCGAGATGACGGTGGCGTAGCCGGCTTCGCGGGCGACATCGATCGCCTCCAGCGTCTCGGTCACGGTGCCGATCTGGTTGAGCTTGATCAGGATCGCGTTCGC
>JBOHRQ010000309.1:0-1477 GCA_050732875.1 Gemmatimonadota bacterium
CAACGCCGGTTCCCTATCATCGTATGACGTTGTATCAGGTCCAACAGTGGAAATCTCTTTCCACTCTCCCGTCTGGCCTTGCCGTCTCTCCATTCTGAAACCATTCTCGTTAGTTGAGTTATCATCCCAGCCAATCCTGATGTTATGGTATCCAATCGAGAGGATACGAATGCCCGTAGGGGCTCGTCCAAGCCGCTGGACCGGAGTCCTCCCAGCCCCCCCGTGGCGATCTTCGAGTCGATCTCGCGGCTCAGGTCGTCGATATGGCGAAGGAGGTCGTTCGTGTTCGGTGAGATCCTTGACGTTGCCGTAGAGACCGCACGCCGACGCGAGCAGCAGGACGAGCGACAGGCAGACGAGAGGGCCTCTCCGGATCAGGCGCCGGGCATCGGGGGGATGGCGGGGTCCCGAAGGCATTCCGCCCTCTTCGCTCTTGGCGAGTAAGATTGAGCCGGGGGAGGACTCGACAGTCGCGCTTAGCTATACCATGAGGATCGTTGGCATGTCAAGCCCCCTCGCGGGGTCAGGAGGCACTCACGAGGCTACAGCTCTTTTGCCGCCGGGGCATGGGAGAACACCAAACGGGGCGCGCCGCAACCCGCGACGCGCCCCGCCGTTTCGCTCCGTTCGCTTTCGCTGCGAACGTGCGCCAAGCTGGACCCACCCCCCACGGGGCGGGCGGCGCCGATACCCTGCCTGAACCCGCAGCAAACGGCGCCAGAACCGTTAGGGATACCGGCCCATTGAAGGGACGGTGTCCAAAAACCCTACGCCCCCAGCATCCCCTTTGCTTCCCCCCTCACGTACGACAGCGGGAAGCTGAGCTGGTTGAACTCGGCCGCCTGGCGGATCATGTCGGCGGCCGCCTCGGCGTTGCCGCTGGCCTGGTAGGCCTGGGCGGTCAGGAGCAGGACGCGCGGGTCCTGCTGATTGGCCTGCCCGAAGTGGGCGAGGGCCTCCGACCCCTTCTCCTCGGCCAGCGAGATCCGCCCCATGAGCTCGTGGTCCTGCCGTAGCTCGAAGGGGATGGCCGGCGTCTGGACCGCCGCGTGATAGGCCGCCGACTTCTCCTTGGCGGCCGCGATGTCGCCGTTGGCGAGCGCCACCAGCGCCTCGTTGAAGGCGTGGTTCCGGCGAATCCCTTCCTTGATCTCCTCGGGGACCTCCGCCTTCTCGATCTCCTCGATCGACCAGGCGAAGCGCTCGGCCGCCTTCTGGGCGTCGCCCAGGTCCAGCAAGGTCCGCCCGATCAGGACGTCGTCGCCGGAGACGGTCAGCCAGTCCGAGGTATTCTCGGCGATCGCGCGGCGCTCCTCCAGGATCTGGATGGCCTGGGCCTGGTTCCCCTCATGGAGATACGAGGCCGCCTTCCAGAGGAGGGCCTGCCGGCGGACGCCGTCGTTGGGCGCCTTGGCGAACAGCGCGTCCGCCGTCGCCCGCGCCTGGTCACCCTGGCCCAGGAACATCTGGTTGTTGG
>JBOHRQ010000310.1:0-1476 GCA_050732875.1 Gemmatimonadota bacterium
GCCGACCGCTACGGGGCCGATGCCGAGCGCTGGCTGTTCCTGACTGGGCCGAAGCCGGCGATCCACGCGCTCGCCAGGGACGGCTTCAAGCTGGGCGTGTCGGACGTGAGCCCGGCTGCCCGGAGCGGCCTGCCGGACTGGCCGCTCGGCCCGGGTCCGGCCTTCGCCTCGCACGGCTCGGGCGGGCTGATCCTGCACAGCCCGCGATTCGTCCTCGTCGATCGCCAGGCCCGGATCCGTGCCTATCACCGGCCCGACGACCCGGACTCGCTCGCCCGGCTGCGCGAGAACCTGCGAGCGCTGCTGGCCGGGCTCTGATCCTTCAGGAGGGACTGCGATGGGAATGGGAAGCTACTGGGGCGGGTCTGGATGTATGGGGGCTGCGATGCTGTTCAACGTCCTCCTGGGTCTCGGTCTCCTGGCGCTGGTGGTGGTCGGCGTGATCTTCGCCGTCAGATGGCTGGCGAGGGCGGGAAGTGAAGCGCCTCGAGACCGCTCGAGGGACGACGCGCTCGAGATCGTCAGGACGCGCTACGCCAGGGGTGAGATCAGCCACGAGGAGTTCGACCGCTTGCGGCGGGAGCTGGTCTGATCGGGCGAGCCCTGACAAGGCGCCATGGCCGGAGTGGTGATCGCCTGGTACTCGTGGCTGAGCGGGCTCGCGCAGGGGCCGATCCTCCTGGTCCAGGATTGGATCGAGGGCAGCACCGTCCCCCTCGTGAGCGCGCTGCTCTTCGGGCTCATCGGGGCGACCTCGCCCTGCCAGCTCACGACGAACTTAGGGCTCGTCAGACAATAAATGAGTGGTTTAGCGTCGACGGCGGATCGGACGGATCGTGTAGTTCCAATCGCCATGGAACCGATGGGGTGTGAGCCGGAGCCCGGCGAGTTGCTCGGCCGAGACGGCGCGCCCCTTCGGGTACGTTCCGCGATCCAGCTCGCATCGCACGCGCAGCCCCGTGGTGGTCCGCGTTGCCCCGATCAGGTTGACGATAACCGCAAGGGTCGTCAGGGGCTGCCCCCGCCAGTTGCGGCTGATATACGAGAAGAGCCGATGCTCGATCGTGTTCCACTTGCTTGTCCCCGGCGGGAAGTGGCAGGCCGTGATTGTCAGGCCGGTGCGGTTGGCCAGCTGTTGCAGTTCCCATTTCCAGAGCCGGACGCGGGGGCCATTGCTGCCCCCGGCGTCGGCCGTGATGAGCAGGGAGCGCGCGCGCCCATAGCGGGGGCGCCCCATCTTCTGCCACCATCGCCCAATCGTCCGCACGGCGAAGCTGGCCGTGTCGTGATCGATCCCGACACTTACCCAGCCGGCGTTGCGGGTGAGGTCGTAGACCCCGTAGGGGATAGCCTTGCCCTGTTCCGGGATCAGAAAGTCGTGCACCCGCACGGGTTCCGGTTGACCTACGGGGCGCCACGCGCGTCCCGCGTTCTTGAAATCGCCCACCAACTCCTTCTTCTTGGTGTCGACAGAGA
>JBOHRQ010000311.1:0-1470 GCA_050732875.1 Gemmatimonadota bacterium
GCCTGGCCTGCTCGAGACCACGCTCGACCAGGCGCTTCTCGTCGATCAACCGGTCCAGCCGCGACGGCACCTCGTCGGGCGCGACCTTGAGCCGCTCGGCGGCCTCGGCGAGAAGGGCCTCGCGCCGACGGAACTCCTCGATCGCGCGGGGGCCGGTCACGACCTCGATCCTCCGGACCCCGCCGGCCGCGCTGGACTCGGAGACGATCCGCACCACGCCGATCTGGCCGGTCCGGTCCACGTGGCAACCGCCGCACAGCTCGATCGAGCGGCCGTCGCCGCCGATCGACACGACCCGCACGCGGTCGCCGTACTTCTCGCCGAAGAGCGCCATCGCGCCCTTCTCGCGGGCCTCCTCGAAGGGCAGGATCTCCTTGCCGACCGGCAGATCCTCCAGCACCCAGCGGTTGGCCTCGTCCTCGATCGCCTCGATTTCGGCCGGGCCGAGCGCCCGCGGATGAGAGAAGTCGAACCGCATCCGATCGGGGGCCACCAGGGAGCCAGCCTGCCGCACGTGGTCGCCGAACCGCTTCCTCAGAATGGCGTGGAGGACGTGGGTCACCGTGTGATGGCGCTCGGTCTGACGGCGTTGTCCGGCATCCACCACCGCGCGCACCGCCGCTCCCTCCACGACCCTCTCGGGATCGCCCTCGACGAGCTGGGCGACGGGAACGAAGGCCTCGTCGTGCCTCCCGACATCCACGACTTCCAGCCGGAACCCTTCCCCATCGATCCAGCCCGAGTCGGCCACCTGCCCGCCGCCGGTGGCGTAGAAGGGGTTGCGGCGCAGGATCAGGCGGAAGGTGCTCTCCGATCGCGCCAGGCGCTCGATCACCGTGTCGACGGCGAGCTCGTCGTAGCCTACGAACGCCGTGGTCGGAGCGTGCGCGGGGTCGTCCAGCCCGAGCTCGCCGAAGGCCAGCGCTTCGGCCTCGTCGCCGAACCCGCTCGCCGCCCGCGCCCGCGCGCGCTGCTCCTCCATCCGCTCCTCGTAGCCCGCCTGGTCGATCCCGTGGCCCCGCTCGCGAGCGATCAGGTCGGTCAGGTCGGGTGGGAAGCCGTAGGTGTCGTACAGCGTGAAGACCTCGGCGCCGGGGACGATGGCGGCGGCGGGGAGCTCCGCGAGCAACTTCTCCAGAATGGCCATCCCCTGATCGATGGTCTGGAGGAACCGCTCCTCTTCCGCTCTCAGGATCGTCCCGATCCGCTCCTCCTGGCCCTCCAGATCGGGGTAGGCCTCGTGCATCTCGGCGACGATCGACGGGGCGATCGTGTAGAGGACGGGCTCGTGGACGTCGAGCATCCAGTAGTGACGCACCGCCCGGCGGATGATCCGGCGCAGAACGTACCCGCGCCCCTCGTTGGTCGGATAGACGCCATCCCCGATCAGGAAGGTCGACGCCCGCCCGTGGTCGGCCAGCACCCGGAACGAGACGCCGACTTCGGTGTCGGCCTCGTAGGTCCGCCCCG
>JBOHRQ010000312.1:0-1465 GCA_050732875.1 Gemmatimonadota bacterium
TTGCCAAGGTTGGGGTCGCGGGTTCGAATCCCGTCGTCCGCTCCACAAGCATCCGGTGGAGGCCCTTTGCGGAGGGCCTCTTCTCTTTCCCGAGCGAATCGTTACATTCGGATTACCGATCGGTCGCGCGAGCGGGAGACAGAGCCATGCGGAGCGAGTCTTCAGAGCAGCGACCAGCCGGCCGTCGTACTGGGGTAGTCGCCCACGTGGTCGACCGTCCTCGGATGACGGCCGGCGGGACACCGGGGGCGAACAACCTCGCCGGACGTCCGCGGGATCGGTCATCGACGTGTCAAGGTCAGGTGGGTGACGCCGCTCGGTGACGAGACCGCCTCGATGTCGTAGCGCTCCTCGATGCCCTCCACGCCGTCCCACAGGCGTACGCCGCGGCCGAGCAGAATCGGCACTTGTACGACGTGGAGGGTGTCGATGAGGGCGGCGGCGAGGAAGTCGCGGACGACCGTCGGGCCACCGCCGATGCGCACGTCGAGGTCCCCGACTGCCTTCCGGGCGAGGTCGAGCGCCTCCTGCGGGTTGGCGTCGACGAAGTGGAACACGGTGCCGCCCTCCATCTCGATCGACGGGCGCGGGTGGTGGGTGAGCACGAACACCGGCGTGTGGAAAGGCGGGTTCGGCCCCCACCAGCCGCGCCACTCGTCGTCGGTGCCGACATCGGTCCACGGGCCGGTCTGCGGACCGAACTTGCCCCGGCCCATGATCTCCGCACCGAACCCGCGGCCGATCCCTTCGGCGAAGGAATGGTCGACACCTGACGTGCCGCCGGCATCGCCGACCATCGAGCGCCAGAAGCGGGTGGCGAACATCCACTCGTGCAGACGTTCTCCGGCGTGACCGAACGGGGCTTCGAACGTGATGCCGTCGCCGGTGCCGAACCCGTCCAGGGAGACCGAGAAGTTGTGGACACGGACCTGGGACATGGCTGCCTCCCGAGCAGTAGGGCGATTGCGATATGCCACTGGTTGCAGCCAACCGAAGCCGAAGCAGTGGTCCGATTGCAAGCACTCTTGGGAGGAGCGTATGGACACCGCCCACACTCAGGGCGCCGCCGTTAGTCTGTGTCGACCTCGACGCCGATGCCCTGGAGCGACTCGGCGAGCTCGGTGAACTCGGCGAGCGCGGCCTGGAGGTCCTCGACGATCTCGGCCGCGATCACTCCGGGCGGAGGCAGATTATCGGTGTCTTCCAGGCTCTCGTCACGGAGCCAGAAGATGTCGAGACTGGCCTTCTCACGGGCGACCAGCTCGTCGTAGCTGAAGCGGCGGAACCGCTCGCCTTCCTCGCGCTTGTCCCGCCGACCGGGCTTGTAGCACTCGACGAAATCGTCGAGGTCGGCGCGCCTGAGGGAATTGGTCTTCAGGGTGAAGTGCTTGTTGGTCCGCAGGTCGTAGATCCACAGATCCCTCGTCCAAGGCTTGTCGGACCCCAGCTTGCGATCGAAGAACAG
>JBOHRQ010000313.1:0-1451 GCA_050732875.1 Gemmatimonadota bacterium
CTAGACCGTATGGAGTGCCCGGCGCCTCGCTCGTAAGTTGGCGCGGGTTGCCGTCGGGGTGGTCCCGGCGGTAGAGCCGCAATTACGGGAGGCGCCGGTCATGGGCGAAGGTAGCTGGGTTGGGCTGGATGTGCATGCGCGCTCGGTGGTGGCGGGTGTGCTGGATGCTGGCAGCGGCGAGTTGCGCACGCTGCGTGTGCCGCCGGGAGACGCCGCGGTCGTCGAGTGGCTTGGCGGGTTGGCCGCGCCGGTGCGCGCCGTGTACGAGGCGGGGCCGACGGGGTACGGGCTTGCCCGCGCGTGCGCGGAGGCAGGGATCGCATGCGTGGTCGCGGCGCCGTCGAAGATCCCGCGCGCAGCGGGAGATCGCGTCAAGACGGACCGTCGCGATGCCGAGCGGCTCGCTCGTCTCTTGCGCTTCGGCGAGCTCGTGGCGGTCCGCGTCCCGGAGCCATGGGAGGAGGAAGCGCGCGATCTGGTGCGTGCCCGTGAGGATGCCCGCGGTGACCTGATGCGGGCGCGGCACCGGCTCTCGAAGCTGCTCTTGCGGCACGGGCTCCTCTACGAAGGCAGCGCCTGGACGATCGCGCACGATGCCTGGCTGCGCCGGCAGCGCTTTCAGAGCCGGCCGCTGACGCTTGCCTTCGACGAGGGCTACGGCGCCGTGCTGCAGGCGAAGGGCCGTCGGGACGCGCTCGACCGGGCGATCGCCGAGCTCGCCGCCGAGCCCCCCTTCACCGAGGTCGTCGGCCGGCTCGTCTGTCTGCGCGGTGTCTCGACCCTGACCGCGCTCGGGCTGACGGTCGAGCTCGGTGACTGGGGGCGTTTCCGGCCGCAGAGCCTCGGCCCCTTCCTCGGTCTGACGCCGAGCGAGGACTCGACGGGCGAGCGCCGCCGTCTGGGCGCGATCACGAAGACCGGCAACACGCATGCGCGCCGACTGCTCGTCGAGGCCGCCTGGCACCAGCGCCGCCCGCTGCGCGCGAGCGCGGGGCTCGAGCGGCGCCGGCAAGGACAGCCGGCGGCGGTACGGGCTCGCGCCGACGAGAGCGCTCGCCGGCTCCACTACCGCTGGCACGCGCTCGAGGCCCGCGGCAAGCGACGCACGATCGTCGCAGTCGCGGTCGCACGTGAGCTCGCCGGCCACTGCTGGGCGCTGGCGACAATGAAGTAGCCCGAGCCGCAGCGGCCCGGCGAGGAGAGCGCACCGGCGAAGACGCGAGGAGCGACCCGCGAGACAGCTACGAGCAGCCCACCGGCCACGCTCGACCCTAGAGAGCGGCTCCGCTCCCCGATCGCACACCCGGTCATGCGGTCCCGACCCGCGCATATCAGCCGTGACAAAGCGTCGACAACGGCCGGTGCGCTCCCCCCGCCGAAAGGAAAGGCCCGCACAACGCGGGCCTTCGATGCGTACGCACTTGACAAATCTCACTCCATATCAGCTGTCC
>JBOHRQ010000314.1:0-1443 GCA_050732875.1 Gemmatimonadota bacterium
CGGGTAGCGGAAAGCCGAAGCTGGTCGGCGTCGAATACATCGTGCCGCTCTCCCAATGGGAGCGCGAGCAGGCCCCGCGCATCTTCGATCGGGCGCTGAAGCGAAGCGAGGCGCTCAAGATCTGGTACTTGCATGTGTGGGCCTGGGAGGAAAACAGCAACGGGCTCTTCGCCGATTGGAACCCGGCAGTGGTGTGTTGATTGGCCGGGGATCTAGCGGGAGGCGCCTGGCTGTCGAGCGGCGACGGCGAATCTGAGAAAGTACTCGCGCAGTCCGCGGGCGGAGCTGCCGGGGGTAGTGTCGTCGAAGAAGAGCCGGCAGACCTCCTCCCTGGCGCGGAGGATCTCGCGACGACGCGGCCCCCGCCACCGTTCGTCCGCGGCGGTCAGATCGAAGAGCTCGAGGGCTCGGTCGAGCGCCTTCTCCATTCGCTCCTCGCGCCCGTTCTCGTGGGCCTTTATCGAGCGCTCGACCTCGCTCCCGACGTGAGCCATCTGCTCGAGCAGCGTCAAGGTTCCCCAGCGCCCGGCGAGTCCTCGATCGGCCAAGCTCGTGCTACTCCTCGACCAGGGCTTCCACGATCTCCCGGATCCGCTTCCGCAGCTCTTCGTCCTTCACGTCTCTGGCTCGATTCCCCTGCGCGGGGCGCACGTTGATCATCGAGTCGTACTCGATCCAATCCTCGTCCGCCTCGGCGGGATACAGGTTGATGCCCCACAGATCCGACTGACGTGACCCGTCGTCCAGCAGGGAAGCTTCCTCGTCCGAGTGCAGCTCGCCGCCAATCGCCATGACACCGCGACTCACATCCACGACAGCCTTTACCATGTCGCCGAACTGCCCTTCGGCGATCGTCGCGAGATATGAACGACGGATCGGCTCACGAACAAGCTGGGGTATCATGGGGTCCACAGGATCTCCTCTGATCGCGTGCTCGAGCGAGCACAAGTTTAGAGAGCGAGCCGGGAACCATGCCACCGTAACGTCCTGAAAGCTGCTCCGTCGGGTAGAATGGTACCCGAGTCCAAGCTCTCTCACCCGATCGACAGGAGGCTCGAGGTGGCGACCGCGTGGGTCTATGTCATCAACGATGGTTCGGGGGTACCGAACATCGTCCGAAGCAGCCACTCCGCGACGACCGTCACGCAGGTGCAAGGCGGGGAGTACGTGGTCACGTTTCCCACCAGCGTCCGCGACGTGGCTTGCGTGGCGACCCTCGGGAACAGTGTCGGAACGATCACGGCCATTCCGGGAGAGAACAGCGCTCTGGAGTCGCATCAGGTGCGAGTGCTGACGTTGTCGCTGGGGAACGAGCTCAGAGGGAGCTACGACTTCAGCCTGGCGGTCTTCCACACGACACGGAGGTCAGCGAAGCGGGGTGCTTAGTCGCTCCGCCCCGCAGTCGCTCCTGAGCCCGAGCTCCTCCGCGATATCCGCCCACGA
>JBOHRQ010000315.1:0-1437 GCA_050732875.1 Gemmatimonadota bacterium
TGCAGCGTCCTGCGCGGCGGCACCAGACAGATCCGCCGATGTGCCGTTCTCCCTGACCTGGATTATCGTACTACGAGAATGCGAATCAATGCCGGCCGGTCACTCCGGATCCTCTACTGGACGGAGGGATTCCCCCCCTACACCGGGGGAACCGAAGTCCTCGGCTCGACGTTGCTGGCCGGGCTGCGTAAACGCGGCCACTCCTTCACCGTCGTCACTGCTCACGGCCACCTCGATTTACCCGACCAGGACGAGCACGACGGGATCCCCGTCCATCGGCTGCCATTCCACTCCGCCGTGACCGACCGCGATCCCGCCCGGATCCTGGAGATCCTGCAGCGAGTCGATCGCATCAAACGCGCGCTCCGACCGGACGTCGTGCACGTCGGCGCGGTCGGGGCGAGCCTCATCTTTCACCTCCAGTCGACCAGGTCGAACCCCATCCCGTGGATCTTCACCCCGCATGCGCCGCTCACGGACCAGGCGACAGGGCCAGGCACCATTCTCGGTGAGGCCTTCCACACCGCGCACGAAATCGTCTGCGTTTCGAATGCGCAGCGGGAGTCGATCCGCCGTATCGCCCCTGAAGCCGGTCCCCGCTCGTCGGTCATCTACAACGCACTCGAGCCTCCCTCGGTCGAGCCCGCCCCACTCCCCTTCGAGCCTCCTCGGCTGGCGTGCCTCGGGCGCCACGTGCGCGACAAGGGATTCGACGTCGCCCTGTCCGGTTTCGCGAGGCTGACCGAGCGATTCCCCGCCCTGCGGCTGACCCTGATCGGGGACGGGCCCGAGCGGCCAGCCCTCGAGCGGCAGGCTTCAGAGCTGGGTCTCGCCGAGCGGGTCGCCTTCGCGGGTCGGGTCCCGGAGGTCCCGCCGCTCCTCAACGCCGCCACCGTGATCGTCATGCCGTCGCGCTGGGAGGAGACTTTCGGGCTGGTCGCCCTGGAGGGCGCGCTCATGGGACGCCCCGTGGTGGCCTCCCGGGTCGGAGCGCTCCCCGAGGTCGTGGTCGACGGCGAGACCGGGCTCATCGTGGAGAAGGAGGACAGCGCCGGGCTGGCCGATGCGATCGCCTGCCTGCTGGAGCGACCGGAGACGGCGCGCCGGATGGGCCGGGCCGCTCGCGAGCGGGCGCTGGAGACCTTCAGTCTCTCGCGTTGCATCGACCGCTACGACGAGCTGTACCAGCGCATGGCCGGTGCGGTGATGGCCGATTCCGCAAGAGGAACAGACTGAACGTCCTTTTCGGGTCCGAGCTCTTCTGGCCCTACGTCGGCGGGATCGAGCGGCTGGCGGCGGAGCTGCTCCCTCGGCTCAGGCGCCGCGGCTACCGCCTGCACGTCGTCACGGGGCACGGCCTGATGGACCTGCCCGACCACGACCGCCTGGAGGGGATCCCGATCACGCGACTCCCCTTCCGCCAGGCGGTCGAACGTC
>JBOHRQ010000316.1:0-1436 GCA_050732875.1 Gemmatimonadota bacterium
CTGAAAAGCATTCACTGATCTAGAAATTCCTTCACTCATCTTTGGCTTCCCTGAAAAACATTCACGTCAAAGGTCAAAACCAACGACCTGTGCCGAGGAATATCCCCCTCCTCCTCGCCTCGAAAAACGTTCACCAGCGCCCATTTTAGTGAAAAATAATCACGGGACAGCGAAATAGCCACGAGCCCTTGGTTGGGCAACCCATCAGCAGACGTTCTCGCCCAGGCAAGTGGCTTGACGGTGATGCAATATGGATTAAACTCACTAATTATGCCTCCCGGCGACCTGGAAAGCGTCCTTGCCGCAGCTTCCCGGCTTCAGGAGATCGTGCCCGACGCAGTCCTGGTGGGTGGAGCCGCGGCCGCGTACCATGCCGGGCATCGGATCTCTCTTGACGATGACCATGTCGTGGCCGATCTCGAGTCGCGCTTTGACGCGGTGCTCACCGCGCTCGAGGAGACCGACGGGTGGGTGACCGAGCGGGTCAGGCGGCCGGTCATGATCCTCGGGCGGCTCGACGGCGTCGAGACGGGGGTTCGCAATCTCATCCGCCGGCGGCCGCTCGAAGTGGAAGCGGTCGTGGTGGGGGAGCGGCGGATCCGCGTCCCCACCCTGGCCGAGATCACCCGCATCAAGGCCTGGCTCTGCATGATGCGGAACGCCACGCGCGACTACATCGACTTTGTCGCCCTGGCTGAACAGCTGGGGGAGGACGAGGCGGTAGAGACCGTCCTCTCGCTCGATGAGTACTACGCCGACCAGGTCGGGCCTGGCGGTCGACGCATCGCGACGCAGCTCAGCAAACAACTCGCCGAGCCCCGCCCCGACGATCTCTCGGAGGTGGATCTCTCAGCCTACCGCCAGCTCGACCGCCGGTGGCAGGATTGGGGAGCCGTCACGGACGCCTGCCGGCGGGTGGCCGTCCGGGTGCTCGAGCGGCTTGCCGCGGAGGAGATCTCGTGATTCACCGCCATCTCGACTACCCGAAGGAGACGCCGCCGGAACGCCTGCCAGTCGCAGCGCTCGTGGACCTTCTGGAACGCGGAGACCTGGACGACTGGCAACCGCTCGCCGCCGCCATCGCTCGCGACCCGCATGGTGATCTCGCGCAACGGGTGGAACGACTGCTCGATGCCTATCCGTTGTACGGAACTTCCCCTCTGTGGCGGGCGTTTCTGGAGCGCGTCCGGGCCGCCCGGCCGGCGCGCGGGCCCGGCCGAGTCTCCCTGCGACAGCTGCGCCGCCGCCGCGGACTCACGCAAACGGCTCTTGGCGAGCGCATGCGCATGACGCAGTCCGACGTGTCCAAGCTGGAGCAGCGCCGGGATGCACGGCTATCCACGCTGCAGAGGTTCGTGCGGTCTCTCGGCGGCAGGCTGCGGCTGATGGCCAGCCTGCCCGACGCCGATCTCGAGCTCGACCTGGGCGACGAGCCG
>JBOHRQ010000317.1:0-1434 GCA_050732875.1 Gemmatimonadota bacterium
ACACTCGACGACCTCGCCCTCTTCGAACTCGAAGGGGTCGCCCTCGAGCTCGGCGTCACATTCCGGGCAATGAGCCACGCGTCCACCTCCTCTTCAAGGGATAACGGGCTCGCAATTATAACATTCCTCGTCAATGCTCTGTCCAGCGCCTCCCACCGCCACGGAAGGGGGTCATTCGGCGGGCGGGCAGCCCCGTGGGACGGTCGGGCAACCGGTCCACACCCCTCGCCGAGCGGCCCGCGCCGCAGCTTCCGCCGCGGCGATCTCGGCACGGTAGCGGCGTGTTCGGCCGAGCGGGAAAGCGCACGCCCAGCCGCTCGCTACGAGGTCGACGTTCACGATGCGGTCCTCCACTTCCAGATACGCAAGAAGCCGACCGAAGCGATCGCGGGTGTCCGCGCGATCCAGCCGCAGCGTCACCGGCCGGCCTTCCACGAGCCTTCGGTTCAGGGCCGTCGCCTGCTCCGCGCCACACTGGCGCAATCCTCCCTCCGGGGCGTCGATACCGATGTAACGAACCTGTGTGCCGTCGTCGAGGACCGCCGTGTCGCCGTCGACCACCTGATCGATCCACCGGACCTTGTCCCCGTATCGACCCCAGTCCCCCGAGGGCGTGACGTCCTCGGACGGCTCTCCCCTCCGGCAGGCCACGAAAAGGACGGTCGCGGCCAGCGCCAGCGCCGCTCCCGGCCGGCGGTGCTTCACGCCCCCACGACCCGCGCGTAGAGGCTCCTCGCCTCGCTCTCGTCGGAGGTCCCGTCCACGATCGCCCGGCCGTCCCTGAACACGCTCACCGTCCGATCGTCCCGGCGGGCCCGCAGGAGGTGCTCGTTCACCGTGACCTCCCACTCGGGACGCAGCCGCTCGGCCAGCTCCTCGAGGCGCGGCGGGGGAGCGTCTCCTCCGGGGAGGAGCTGGACGGCCCGCCTCCCGCACAGACGAGCGGCCCGTCCCCCGCGCCTTCCCTCGAGCCACTCGTAGTCTCCACGCCCGCAGACCGGGCAATCCGGCTGCGGCCCCGTGGTAGCCACCGCGGTCCATCCCGCCTCCCAGACATCGTAGCGCAGGAGCCCCCGCGTTACCCGTTCCGTGGCGCCCACCAGGATCTTCAGCATCTCGGCGCTCTGCTGACCGGCCACGACCGCGACCGCCGGCCCGAGGACACCGGCGGTCTCGCAGGTCGGCAACGCTCCCGGTGCGGGGGGATCGACGAACACGCACCTGAGGCAGGCGGTCACGCCGGGCAGGACCGGCATCACCAGGCCACCCGTGCCGATCACGCCTGCATAGACCCAGGGAACGTCCTCGCGGAGCGCCCAGTCGTTGATGAGGTAGCGGGTCTCGAGATTGTCGGTCCCATCCCCGATGGCGTCCGCGCCGGCCAGGAGCGCCGCGGCCGAGCCCGGGTTCAGGTCGTCGACCACCCCTTCCACC
>JBOHRQ010000318.1:0-1410 GCA_050732875.1 Gemmatimonadota bacterium
AGGATGCCGAGCTCCCGCTTGCCCTGCTCGATCAGCTCCTCATCGGGCTTGGTCCACGTCTCGTCGCCCTCGAAGACGAAGAACTCCAGCCCGAGGCAGGTCCGCCCCTCCTTGACCAGGTACGGCGACCACGAGCCGAAGTTCTGGATGCGCCCGACCTGCACGTCGCGTGAGTGCACGTAGATCCAGTTGTCCGGGAAGCTGTACTCCTCGGGGACGACCAGGGCGACGGTGAGGAAGTCGCGATAGCGCAGGTCGCCCGCCGCCTTCACCGCCCGGGCCGACGCCGGGGGCTCGAAGGCCTGGAGCAGCTGGGAGATCGGCATGGACGAGACGACGTGGTCGCAGGGGTACTCGGTGCGGGTGCCGTCCTTGGCCTGCCCGACGACGGCCACGGCCCGGCAGCCCTCGTGGCGGATGGCGACCACCCGGGTGTCCATGTGGACGGTGCAGCCCTTGGCCAGGACCTTCTCGGTGCAGCGCTCCCACATCATCCCGGGACCGAGCTTGGGGTACTGGAACTCCTCGATGAGGGACGTGATGTCCTTCTGGTTGCGCTTGGGCAGGAGGGCGTTCACGACCGCGTTGTAGAGCGACAGGTTCTTGATGCGCTGGGCGGCGAAGTCGGCCGGCAGCTTGTTGACCGGCACGCCCCACAGCTTCTCGTTGTAGGTCTTGAAGAAGTGCTTGTAGAGCCGCCAGCCGAAGCGGGCGACGATCCAGCCCTCCAGGGTGGACTGGTCCTTGGGCGGGCGGACGCGGGCCCACACGTAGGACATGACGCACAGGAACGCCTCCCAGATCCCCAGGTTCTTGAGGGCGTTGGAGGCCTTGAGGGGGTAGTCGTAGTACTTGCCCTCGTAGTAGATGCGGCTCATCCGGGGCCGGAGCATGAAGTCCTCGTCGGGGAGGATCTCGTGCCAGAAGGCCTCCACCTCCTTCACCTTGGTGAAGAAGCGGTGGCCCCCGATGTCGAACCGCCAGCCGTCGCGCTCGACGGTGCGGCTGATCCCCCCGACCACCGAATCGGACTCCAGGATGGTGGAGGTGATCCCGTACCGGGTGGCCAGCTCGTAGGCCGCCGTCAGCCCGGCGGGGCCGGCGCCGATGATGACGACCTTCGGCGGCGTCGCGTCCGCGGACGGGGAGGAGTTTTCTGTCATTGCGTGCTTTCTGCTGGCCGGTAGGGCAGGTGAGGCGCGGCGACTCCCGTTCGCGTCACACGGTGCGGACGGCGAAGGTGTCGCAGGGGAACGACTCAGTGGAACGGTAGCCGGTGAGGAACCAGTTCTGGCGTTGCTCGGCCGATCCGTGCGTCCAGGACTCGGGGCTCACCTGACCCTGGGTCTGGGCCTGGATGCGATCGTCGCCGATGGCGGCGGCGGCATCGAGCCCGTCCCGGATGTCGGC
>JBOHRQ010000319.1:0-1404 GCA_050732875.1 Gemmatimonadota bacterium
GCGGGTGGAGGACGAACCCCAGATTATCGTTCATGCACTCGACCGGCCACCGCGCGCGCCGCGTTGCCCGGCATCGGTGCACCCCCTACCTTGGTTTCGGGCCTGTAACTCAATGGGTAGAGTATCGGCCTTTTAAGCCGAGAGTTGTGGGTTCGAGTCCCACCGGGCCCACCATCTTCCCCTCCGATCCTTCCGCGTTTTGCAAGAGCCGCCCCGCCGGCGCGCCGCGGCCCGCCGCGTCTCGGGGGAAACGGCGTGGAACCCGGTGTCCCCCGACAATCATTGAAGTTGCCAGGGAGGACGAAAATATGGCCCGATTGTTGCTCAAGGGAGTCTCCGAGCTGTCCCGTCGTGACCTGGAACCCGTAACCCACGCCCCGACAGGAAAGATGCCCGGTCCAAAGGTCAGATCGAAGGCGAAACACAACGTCGTCGTGCATCTGAACGACGGCTCGCGTCGCAAGGGCGTGGTCGACAAGTTCGACCTGGCCCGCGCGTCGTTCCTCCTCAAGGAGGTCGATGTGGCGGGCAACATGGTGGCCGTGCACGACATCGATCTTCAGAACGTCCACGCGGCCTTCTTCGTTCGCGATCTGGCGCTGATGCGGACGAGCCGGCATACCTATCGCGATGCGCCGGTGACGCCGCCGCGACTCGCGGCGGACGGCAAGCGGCTCCGGGTCACCTTCACCTGGGGCGAGATCATGGACGGGATGTCGTACGACTACGAGCCACGGGCGACTGGATTCTTCCTGTATCCCCTGGGTCCGCTCAACCGGGCGTACAACATCGAGAAGGTGTACATCGCCCGGAAGGCAACCGCCCGCGTAGAGATGCTCGCCAGCCCCTGACCCGATAGGTTCACGGCGCCATGCGCGCCGTGCGCTTCGTCCTCTTCGTCCCCGTCCTCCTCGCGGGCGCCGCCTCCGCTGCGTCCGGCCAGACTCCGTACGATCCCGAACGCAACCAGACCGTAGGCGCGATGGCGGGCGCGGCGTCGGGCGCCGGTGTCATGTACCAGGAGATCCTTCCCTCCGCATTCGGCTATCGCGGCGCTCTCGTGCTCTGGAACCTGGGTGACTCCAGCTTCTTCGACATCGGCGTGTCGGGGCTGCGCGTGCTGAGCGACGACGGCCGGCGGCGCGTATACCTGGTGGGCAGCCTCGCCTACTGGCGGCGCAGCGACGAGGAACGGGAGCCGTTGTTCGACGATCAGGGCAACGTGACGGGTGAGCGCGTCTTCGACGACGTGGACGACAGCTGGGCGCTCGGCTTCGGCGTGGGCTGGGAGTCGCCGATGACGGAGCGGGTCGCCGTCAACCTCGAGGCGGCCTTCACCTACTGGGCGGATTCGGGGGACCTGCTGCCGCTGCCGCAGATCGGCATCGGCTATCGCTTCTGAGC
>JBOHRQ010000320.1:0-1394 GCA_050732875.1 Gemmatimonadota bacterium
TTCGCGCTCAGGGCCAGCGCCGAGCCGACTGCGAAGGTGACCAGCGTGCCGATAGGGACGAACCACGGCCAGGCGACGGCTTCGCGGGCGAACCCCCAGATGGCGGCTACTACGCCGATGCCAGTCGCGATCGCGACGATGGCGTGCGGCTGGCGGGCCCGCGGGACGAAGAGCGCCAGACCGAACACCCCGAGCAGGCCCCCGTAGACAACCGAGGCGATCCCGAGGGCGACTTCCACGGCGGTGGCTTCGGCTCCGATCGATATGAATGCGATCGCCCCGCCGATCAGGAGGAGGGTCCAGAGGGCGCTGAAGACGCGTCCCGTCCTCAAGAGCCGCGCATCGTCCTCCAGACCTGTGGCGGACGCCCAGAAGTCGTAGGTGGCCGCCGAGGCGAGCGAGTTGATCGACGAGGAGAGCGTGGACATGGCGGCCGCGAAGACTCCCGCCACCAGGAGCCCGCGGATACCGACCGGCAGCGTCTCCACGATGAAGGTCGCGAAGATGGCGTCGGGGCGGGCGAACGACTCGCCTTCATAGAAAGCCCACAGCCCCACACCGATCGCCAGGAAGATGGCGAACTGCAGGACGACGACGAGGCCGCTCGTGACGAGCGCCTTCCGGCTTCCCGCTAGGGTCCGGCACGTCAGCACCCGCTGCACGATGAGCTGATCCGTGCCGTGGGACGCCATCGACAGGAACGCGCCGCCGATCAGTCCGGCCCAGATGGTATAGGGCACGCCGAAGTCGAACGCGGGCTCGATGACAACCAGCTTTCCGGCTTCCGCGGCCCGTGCGGCGATTCCTTCCCACCCGCCGGGGACGTAGAGCCCGAGGGCTATCACCGCGATCACCGCCCCCACCAGGTAGACGACCGTCTGGAGGGCATCGGTCCAGACCACGGCCCGGATCCCGCCCGCCCAGGTGTAGACCGCGGTGAGGACGCCGATCACGAGGATCGAGAGAGGGAGGGGCCATCCCATCAGTAGCGCGAGGGGGATTGCGGTCGCGAAGAGACGCACGCTGTCGGCGAGGAGCCGCGTCACCATGAAGATCGCCGAGGTGAAGCGGCGCGTGGCGCGACCGAAACGCGCCTCCAGGAGCTGGTACGCGGTGGCGAGCTCTCCCCGGTAATAGACCGGCAGGAGCACCGCCGCGACGATCGCCCGTCCGAGGACGTAGCCGAACGCGAGCTGGAGGAAGGTCAGCGAGCCAAAGTAGGCGACCCCGGGGATCGACAGGAAGGTCAGCGTGCTGGTCTCGGTGGCGACGACCGAGAGCATGACCGCGACCCATGGCAGGTCGCGGTTCCCCAGGAAGTAGTCGCGCCCGCCTCGCTGGCCTCGGCCGAGCCACGCGCCCCAGGCCGTGACGCCGACGAGGTAGAGGACGAT
>JBOHRQ010000321.1:0-1377 GCA_050732875.1 Gemmatimonadota bacterium
TACATGCCGGGACCCCCGAAGCGTGGCAGCAGGGCCGGGTGGATGTTGAGGATGCGGCCTCGGAATGCCGCCACGACTTCGGCCGGGAGCTTCCGCAGGTAGCCCGCCAGGACCACCCACTCGATCGATCGCTCCCCGAGGAGGTCCAGCAGGGCCTGCGGGTCGTCCGGTGGAACGACCTGGGCGGGGACGCCCCGGTCGCGGGCCCGATCCAGCGCCTCGGCGCGACGGTCGGCGACCACCAGGGCGATCTCGGCGGTTGGATGTCCGGCCAGCTTGTCGAACAGCGATTCCAGATTGGAGCCACGGCCGGAGGCCAGAACGGCGATGCGGGTCATCGGTTCCTCGGGGCAGGACGGGTCAAAGGGCGCGCCGGCGCGCGCAAGCTAGACCCGGCGTACGCGCCTCGCCATTCGCGTTCCTTTCGCCCTCCTTGTGCTTTCCCCTGGCGCATGTTAGTGGAATAACGGTTTCCGCGGCCTGGCCGCACAACCGTGAAACGGGTCACTCGAGCTCCATCCCGCCACCCGCACCCCCGGAGGTCCCCATGTGGAAGGAGTTCAAGGAATTCGCCTTGACCGGCAGCGTGATGGACATGGCGATCGGCATCATCATCGGCGCCGCTTTCTCACCGATCGTCAAGTCGCTGGTCGATGACATCATCATGCCACCGATCGGTCTGCTGCTCGGCGGCGTCGACTTCACGAACCTGTTCGCCGTCGCGCGAGAGGGGAGCCCGGCGGGCCCGTACGCGACGCTCGAAGCCGCCAAGGCGGCCAGCGCTGTGACCGTCAACTACGGTGTCTTCATCAACACGATCATCACGTTCCTGATCATCGCGTTCGCGATCTTCCTGATGATCAAGATGATCAACCGCTGGCGCGCCGAGGAACCGGAGGAGACGAACACGCGCGAGTGTCCGCAGTGCATGTCGGAGATCCCGAAGGCCGCGCGGCGCTGCTCGCACTGCACGATGGAGGTGGCGACGGCAGCGTAGAAGGTCCTGCAGAGGGTCCTATCGGGGTCCCTCTCGGTCGGTCAGATCCTCGCGGGCGGGCGCCCGGACTCCATCGGGCCCCGCCCACCAGGGAAGCCAGCCGAGCGCCACCAGGCGAGCCGAGACGTCGCTCTTCTCGGGCCGGATCGTGACCGACTCGAGGGCCTCTGTCAGAGGGTCGATCCGGTCTTCCAGCGTCTCGATCTCGGCCTTGAGCTGCGTGTCCAGCTCGGCGAGCTCCTCGCGAACCTTGGCCACGTTCTCTTCGGCCCGCCCGACGTCCCCCGCCTGTTCCATCGACCGGCCGACTCCGCGCGCCGCCGTGGTGGCGCGCCCCAGGCCCCGGCGGCCGAAGAGGGTTCCGAGCACCGTGGCTCCGA
>JBOHRQ010000322.1:0-1354 GCA_050732875.1 Gemmatimonadota bacterium
CCGACCGCCCGGGACCGCACCGTCCAGGCCGCTCTGAAGCTGGTGCTCGAACCCATCTTCGAGGCGGACTTCAAGCCGTGCTCCTACGGCTTCCGCCCCGGACGCCGGGCCCACGACGCCATCGCCGAGATCGTCCACATGACCACCGGAACTCGGAACTACGAGTGGGTGCTCGAAGGCGACATCAAGGCGTGCTTCGACGAGATCGAACACACGGCCCTCATGGACCGGGTGCGACGTCGGGTCGGAGACAAGCGCGTCCTGGGGCTGGTGAAGGGGTTCCTCAAAGCCGGCGTCCTCTCCGAGGACGGGGTGGAGCGGGACACGATCACCGGCACGCCCCAAGGGGGAATCATCTCGCCGCTGCTGGCGAACATCGCCCTGTCCGTTCTCGACGAGCACTTCGCCGAGGCCTGGCAGGCATGGGGATCGGAGAGCGCGCGCTGGAGACGGCGCCGCCGGGGACTGCCCACCTACCGCATCGTCCGCTATGCGGACGACTGTGTGACACGAACGCAAGGAGGGATCGATGTAGAAGGTCGAACTCGACGAGCGGTGCTGTGCCAGAGATGGAGGAAGGCCCTCCGGGATCGCCCTGCAGGGGGAGGTCTCAAACCACCGCAAGCTGCGTCGGTCAAGAGCCGGGGTGGTGAGCGTTGCGGACAAGGCGCGCCAAGAGCGCGTCAGGTACGAGCTGAGAAGGCGAGCGAGAGCGAACCGCTGATGACGTGTCGAAAGCGTATAGACGACATCGAAACCGGGGTGGAGTCGTTGTCCCGGGACGAGCCTGGGGGCGACCTGCTTACTGCCCAGGCGGTGTCCGGCATAAAGGCGGCGCGAGCTCAGCTCAGGCTCTGGTGCGGAACGTGTGAACCTGTCGCCCCGACACCGTCGGCCGTTCACTGGACCACCACGGTCCCCCGGCCGCGAGAGGGAGGACTCCAAGCAGCGGGAACTGCAAGGGGCAGAGTACCGATGCGGGGCACAGGGACGGACCGCCTCGTAGTAGCGACGATGCCCGGTAATGCGGGCGGAGCGAAGGGGGCGGGTCATCCGGGCTCGTTGGGCGGTCAACCGTGAAGTTGCGGGAGGAGCCGGTGAGCGAGCCGAAGCCGAAAGCGGCAAAGCCGTTTGCGATTTCCAAATGGGTTGTCTGGGAGGCCTACGAGAAGGTCAAGGCCAACCAGGGGGCCCCGGGTGTCGACGGGGAGTCGATCGCGGAGTTCGAGAGGGACCTTCAGGGGAACCTCTACAAGCTCTGGAATCGGATGTCCTCGGGGACGTACTACCCGCCGCCGGTCCGGGCGGTGGAGATACCGAAGGCAGGAGGCAAGGTGCGCGTCCTCGGCGTGCC
>JBOHRQ010000323.1:0-1345 GCA_050732875.1 Gemmatimonadota bacterium
TCCTGCGGTACACGCTGATCAGCCAGTATCACGGCGAGGGCGTGGCCCGGCAGGCCGTGATGGAGGCCGATCTGCCGCTGGCGAAGGCGGTCGACCTGCTGACCGAGGCCGACACGCTGGCCGATCTGTTCCGAATGGCCGAGCGGGAGCGGCACGTGGAGGGGGACTCCGAGGCCGAGACGGCCGCCGTCGAGGAAGGTGACGGAGAGCCGGGTCCGATGCTCCTGGACCAGCCGCTCATCGATCAGCCGACGCCGCGCTAGTGCCCGAGGCCGTCCTCGTCGACGGCTACAACGTCCTGCATGCCATTGCGCGCTTCGCCCCCCGCGGGGGAGACTTGGCGGTGGCGCGCGCAGCCTTCGAGCGCTGGCTCGCGCAGGCCGCGGCCCGCCAGCGCGTGGCCGAGAGCGTGATCGTATGGGACGGGCGTCGGGGCAGCCGTTCCGCGACCCGTCGGAGCCGACTCACCGTTCTCTATACCGAGCCTTCCTCGACCGCCGACGAGCGGATCCTCGAGCTCTGCCGGGGGCCCTACGCGAAGCGCGCGGACGTGACGTGGGTCGTGTCCTCGGATCGTGACGTCCAGGGTCCGGCGCGGCAGCTCGGCTTCACCGCGATCGGCGCCATGACCTTCTATCGGCGCTGGTCCTCGAGCGGATCGGATACCGCCCGATCTCCCAAGGCCGTGCCACGCCGCGGCCCCCGATCGAGCGGCGCCGAGGCGAACCCGCGTCCCACCCGGAGCGAGGTCGACGAGCTCCTGGGCGAGCTCCTGTCCCGCCGCGAGGATTCCGAAGGGGGGGAGAGCTGAGCCGGGGCCCGACGCTCAAACGCGCGGTCACCCGCTGGGAGATCGTCGGGCTGGCCTTGAACGACGTCATCGGCAGCGGTGTCTACCTGCTGCCCGCGGCCGCGGCCCTGCTGCTGGGTCCCGCCAGCGTGTGGGCGGTGATCCTGGCCGGCGCGGCGGTGGCGCTCCTCGTCCTCTGCTTCGCGGAGGCCGCCAGCCACTTCGACGAGCCCGGCAGCGGCTACATCTACACCCGGGAGGCGTTCGGCCCATTCGTCGGCTTCGAGGTCGGGTGGATGACGTGGCTCGCCCGTGTCGCTTCGATCGCCTCGCTCTCGAACGGCTTCGCCCAGGCGCTGTCGTTTCTCTGGCCGGCCGCGATGATCGGCTGGACCCGGGTCGCGGTGATCGCACTCCCGCTCCTCTTTTTTACATGGATCAACGTGGTGGGCGTCAAGTCGGGCGCCCGGACGGCCGTCATCCTGACGATCGCCAAGATCGTGCCGCTCGTGATCCTGGTCGGCTTGGGTGTGTTCGCCGTCCAGTGGGATCGCA
>JBOHRQ010000324.1:0-1345 GCA_050732875.1 Gemmatimonadota bacterium
GCCTGCTGGGCATCCTTCTGGCCGAACACCGCCACGTCGGGCTGCACGATGTGAAACAGCTTGGTGACGATCGTGAGCACGCCCGCGAAGTGCCCCGGTCGGGCCGCGCCTTCGAATTCGTCGACGATTCCCTCCATCGCGATCCGGGCGGCGAGCGGGCGCGGGATCATCTCCTCGACCGCTGGCGCGAAGATCAGGTCGACACCGCGGCCGGCGGCCAGCTCGGTGTCGCGCCGGAGGTCCCGGGGATACCGGTAGAGGTCCTCGCCAGGGCCGAACTGGAGTGGATTGACGAAGATCGAGAGCGTCACCCACTCCTCCTTCTCCCGGGCCGCATCGACCAGCGAGAGGTGCCCCTCGTGGAGCGCCCCCATGGTCGGCACGAAGCCGATCCGCCGGCCCGCCTTCCTGGCCCGGGCGACCTCGGCCCGGCATTCGACGATCGTGTCGATCTTGAGGCTCACGGCCACGATTCCGCCTGGCCGGGAAACTCCCCGTCCCGAACGTCGGCGACGAACCGGCCGAGGGCCTCTTCCATCGCACCGCCCAGCTCGGCGTAGCGGCGCACGAACTTCGGCCGGAAATCGGGCGTCAGACCGAGCAGGTCGTAGGTCACGAGCACCTGGCCGTCGGTTCCCGCTCCGGCGCCGATCCCGATCGTCGGGGCGGGGATGTTCACGGTCACGCGGGCCGCCAGGTCGCGCGGGATCTTCTCGAGCACGATCGCGAAGCTGCCGGCGTCGGAGAGCGCCCGGGCGTCCTCCACCAGCTCGGCAGCCTCCTTGTCGTCGGCCGCCCTGAGTCCGTAGCCTCCGAAGGCGTGCACGGACTGCGGCGTCAGCCCGAGGTGCCCCATCACCGGGATTCCGGTCTCGACCAGCCGGAACACGGTGTCCGCGACCCGCCGCCCGCCCTCCAGCTTGACCGCCTGGGCGCCTGTCTCCTTCATGACCCGCCCGGCGTTCCGGAGCGCCTCCTCGGGAGAGATCTGGAACGACAGGAACGGCATGTCCACGGCCAGGAACGTCTCCGGCGCGCCGCGCCGGACCGCGCGGGCGTGATAGATCATATCTTCCACGGTGACCGGGATCGTCGTGGGATGGCCGGCGAAGACCTGCCCCACGCTGTCGCCGACCAGGATCCCGTCCACACCCGCCGCCGCCACGTAGCGGGCCAGCATCCAGTCGTAAGCGGTCAGAAAGACGATCTTCCGTCCCCGCTCTTTCAGCTCCCGGAAGGTGTGAACGGTCGTCATCAGGGCAGCCACTCCGCGGGCGCGCCCGCCTGCCGGCACAATTCGAGAAAGAAGGGTCGCTCGCCGAGCCGGGGATGCGGGATCGTGAGC
>JBOHRQ010000325.1:0-1343 GCA_050732875.1 Gemmatimonadota bacterium
CTGGTCGGCTCGATCCAGCTCTATACCGCCCCCGGGCGCGAGGAGGCGGTTGCGCGGGCCATCGTGGCCCAGGAGGGCGCCGACTTCGCCGTCTGGCGGGCGGGCGCGCCCGGGACAAACGACGAGCCGACCGGCGAGCCAGGCCGGGGCGGGCTCGCGGACACGGTCGAGCTACGGATCGGGGCCGTCGACGCCGCCGGCTCGGCCGACCCTCTCACCCGGCCGGCCGAGGAGTATCCGATGCTGCGGGACCGGGTCCTCCGCGCGCTCCTCGACCATACGCAACACCCGGCCAACGTCCTGGTCAGCCTCGAGGACGGCTGGCACTACGGAAGTGCGCTGTTCGACCGCCTGGTCGAGATCGAGGGCACGCACGGGTCGGCCCGCTATTCCTCCTCAGTGGGCTTCCTGGCTTCCAGCGTGGAGCGGACCCCGCCATGGATCGCAGCCGACGAGGCCTATCCGTGGCTTGGGCTCGAGGAGTCGTCCTCATCTGCCAAACGGATCTCGAGCTCAACCGCGCAAGCCTCGGCCCAACGCCGCATCAGGGACACCGTCGGGTTGGCTTCAGATCGTTCGGCCTGGCTAACCGCCTGCTGGCTGATTCCGAGTCGCTCCCCAAGTTCGGCCTGCGTGAATCCAGCCCGCTCCCGCGCCTCACGTAGAAGGTAGCCGGCGGGAGTCTCCTCCCAATAGGGGACTTTCCCCCAGCGTCGGAGCGTTTCCCACTCCAGGTAGTCACGCGGCCGGCCTCGTTTGATTGCGGGAGAAAGTCGCCACAGCTCCCGCCGCTCACGGATCAACTGGAAAACCCTTCCAGTGTCGTGGATCATCTTTGCACGGTCGCCCATTGTTCCACCTCTTTCGGGCCACGACCCTGACTGGCGAAATCTCTGAGTCTCGCCAGAGCATCATCTACCCCTTCCAGCTTCGCCAGCCGCAACAGCCAGTCGAGATCCATCTCTTCTCCCCGATCGCGCCAGATCAGATAAGCGTTCACGCCGTTCAAGGAGGATTTCCAGAACTTCCAGGCCGCCAGCCGGTCCACCAGCATGTCTTCAGGCGAGAGGATCCGGATCTTCCATTCCCCGATTCGAAGGGAGTCCACTCGCACGACTCGATCAAACGATTGGGCCGGGAGTTCGATGAAGATGCCTTCCTTCTCGAGTACCCAATGGCGGCCCTTACGTCGGAATCCTGCTTTCTGAAGTCCTTCCGCCACGGAATCGGTCATGTGGCCGACGAAGTCGAGATCACCGGTGACGTAGGCGCCACCCGTGTAGAGCTCAACCGCGCCACCACCGACGAGGACGGGTGCGTCCGAGCGATCTTCGAAGAGTCCC
>JBOHRQ010000326.1:0-1338 GCA_050732875.1 Gemmatimonadota bacterium
CGGGATCGCCGGCGGTCGCCGACTTCAGCCGGACCTGGCGCGCATCTGGCTCGAGGACGGTCAGCTCGAGGAAGACCCGTGTGACCCGCTCCCAGCGGTCCTCCGGACCGGGGCCGTCGGGCTTAGGAGGCATCGCTCTGGAGGGCGTTGTAAAGCCAGGCGCGCGCCACCGACCAGTCGCCTGTGACCGTCCGTGGCGAAACGTCGAGCGCTTCCGCGGTCTCCTCGACGCTCATCCCCCCGAAGAAGCGGCACTCGACCACCCGCATTTGCCGGGGACTCAGCTCCTGGAGGTCCGCGAGCGCCCGGTCGAGATCGATCAGCTCGTCCGCGTACTCGTCGACGGCGATCTCCGCATCGTCGATCGAAAACGGCGGCGCGCCTCCGCCGCGTTTGTGGGCCGAACGTCTGCGCGCATGGTCGACGAGAACCTGTCGCATCGCCTGGGCGGCGGCGGCAAAGAAGTAGGCGCGACCCTTGGAGGTGACGCGCGTGTGGTCGACGAGCTTGAAATAGGCCTCGTGGACCAGGGCCGTCGTCCGAAGCGTATGCCCGACCTGCTCCCCACGAAGGTGCCTGCGGGCGATCTGGCGGAGCTCCTCGTATACAATCGGAAGCAAGTCCTCGAGGGAATCCCCGCCGGCCGTAACGGCTTCGATGAGCGCGGTTGTTCGCGCACGGAGCGCAATGTCGGCAGCAATCATCCGTCCTCGGAGGACGAGGTTAAAGCCCCGGAGATCGGCTTTCAAACGCGGATGGCCTCGCTCGACCCGTACCAGGGGGCGGCCTCCCGGCTGCGTTTGGAGCGTGGAGGGCCTCGGCCGAAGTCCCGGATCACGCTGATGCTGTCGCTACCGTGTCTCCTCCTCGATCTCCGCCTCCCATCCGATCTCGACCGCTCCACGAAGCGAGGCGGCCGTCGGGCATTTCGACTGATGGCGCTCGAGCGCCCGGTCGACCTTCTCGCGTGCCCCGGCCGGAATCCGCAGCCGATACCGGACGTGGATCTTCGTGAGGACCGGCAGCCCGTCGACGATTTCGTTGATGCCCTCGGCCTCGGCCCGGATCGCGTCGGGCTGGAGCCGGATCCCGCGCACCTCCAGTGCGCCGTTCAGCGTGCCAAGCAGTCAGCCGGCGGCGGAGGCGACCACGTAGTCGACCGGCAGCGGAAGATCGGGCGCGTCGATCCTGTAGTGCTCCTTCACCGGTCCGTGGACGCCCATGTCGAACTCCCCTCCGGCGGGGAGCGCGGCCCGCCGATGGACGCCTTCGATTTTGTTCACGGTCACACGGCTGACGTAGAAGGGCTGACTCACCTTTCACCTCCCGAGATCGAGG
>JBOHRQ010000327.1:0-1335 GCA_050732875.1 Gemmatimonadota bacterium
GTTCCCTGATCATCTCCAGCATCCGGACGGCATGTATCGCGAGATCCTCGTTCCGGTAGACAACTCCGAGCACTCGGACTGGGCGGTCGATCGGGCGATCGAGATCTGCCGGAGGTCCGGCGGCGGCATCACCGGCAACCATGTCTATGCCGCGCGCCTGCACGACGTCCGCTTCCGCCAGCTCGAGACCGGGCTGCCTGCCCAGTTTCAGACGCCCGACGAGATCAAGCGTCAGCGCAAGATCCACGACAAGCTGATCGAGAAGGGCCTCCAGCTCATCAGCGACTCCTTCCTCGACCAGGTCGAGCGGCGCTGCCACGAGGCCGAGGTCCCGATCACCCGCCAGCTCCTCGAGGGAATCCATTACGAGGAGCTGATCCGTGAGGCCAACCGCGGAGCCGGCCAGCTGCCGTCCCTGATCGGCTTCGACCCGCTGATCGCAGACAAGTACGACGGCGGCGATACCGTCCGCACCGACGTTCGCCTGGGCGAGAACGGGAGGATCGTCGCCGAGGACGGTGATGCCGAGGAAAGGCTCGCCGGGAACAGCGGCCGCGCCTACGACCTGGTGGCGATCGGCGCGCACGGCCTGGGGCGTCAGCCGTTCAGCCAGGTCGGCGGCGTAGTCGGGCGGGCGATCCGGGGAATCGAGAAGGACGTCCTGATCCTTCGCGACGGCCACCCGCTCGAGGGCGGGCGCTATCTCGTCTGCATCGACGGCTCGGCATACAGCTACAAGGCGATGCGGGTGGCGCTCGAGATGGCCCGCGAGTTCGGAGCGAAGCTGTTCGTCTGCAGCGCCTTCGACGTCGAGTACCATCACGTCGTCTTCCACAACATCAAGGACGTGCTGTCGGTCCAGGCGTCGAAGGTGTTCAAGTTCGAAGAGCAGGAGGAGCTCCACAACAACATCATCGACAAGGGGCTCTTGAAGCTGTGCCAGGCCAACATCAAGCGCGCCGGAGTGATGGCCGGCGAGTACCCCGACGTGGAGATCGAGACCCAGATCCTGATCGGCAAGCCGTTCCAGGTCGTCCTGCAGTGGGCCGAGGAGGTGGAGCCGACCCTGCTCGTCGTGGCCCGCCATGGAAGCCACCGCATCGAGGGAACCGATCTCGGCTCCCAGGCCGACAACCTGGTCCGCCTGTCCCCCGCGAACGTGCTGCTGGTCGGGACGACCGAGGTCCACCCCGAGGAGATCCCGTGGATCGAGGAAGACGGGGAGACGGGCCTCGAGTGGGCGCCCGCCGCCGAGGTGCGCATCCTGCGCGTGCCTCCGTTCGCGCTGGGGATCGCCCGCAAGGCGGTCGAAGAGTTCGTCCTGGAGCACTACGG
>JBOHRQ010000328.1:0-1325 GCA_050732875.1 Gemmatimonadota bacterium
CGGGTGATGGCGATCGCGGAGCGCGAGGAGATCCGGCTCGGCGAGCAGGCGGCCTGGGCGATCGCGAAGAAGGCGGACGGGAGCCTCCGGGACGCCCTATCGCTGCTCGATCAGGTGGTCGCCTTCGGCGGCGACGACATCGACCTGGAGACCTTGCGCGGGCTGATCGGGATGCCCGACGAGGAGCGCTATCTGGAGCTCACCGACCGCCTCGCCGAGGGCGACGCCGCCGGGGCGCTGGCCTTCGGTCGCGAGCTCAGGGCCTCGGGCTACGATCTGGAGGAGTTCTACGCCGGCTTCCTGGAGCACCTCCGGAACTGCCTGCTGGCGGCCCTGGGCGGCCTGGAGATGCTCGAGGACGTGCCCGAGCGCCACCGCGAGGCGTATCGCGAGACGGCCGGGAGGCTCGGGGCCGAGGACCTCTTGAGGATGCTGACCCTGGCCACCGACGAAGAAGAGACCTTCCGGCGGTCGAGCCAGCAGGCCCTGGTCCTGGAGGTCCTGCTGGTCAGGCTGGCGCTCCTCGACCGGACGGTCGACGTGGAGGCCGCGCTGGCGGCCCTGGGAGGAGGCGGCGACGGCTCCGGCGGCTCGCCCGGCGCCGACCGGCCGCGATCCCGTGCCGAGACCGACCGGCCGCGGTCCCGCAGCCGGACGTCCGCCGAGTCGAAGCGCCCGGCCGCGTCGAAGGCCCGGGACGACTCGTCGTCGGGATCGAAGACGGCCGCGCCCGCCGAGCCGGCGGGGCCCCTCGACCTCGAGCTCCTGGTCGGGGCGTGGGACGAGGTCGTCGAGGCCGTCCACCGGATCCGCCCGACCGTGGCCGCTCTTTTGCGAGGAGCCAGGCCCGAGGGCTGCTCCGAGGCCGAGGTCGTCCTGGCGGTCCCGCCGGACGCGGAGTTCCGCCTCGAGCAGCTCAGGCAGCGGGGAACGCTCGACCCCCTGGCCGACGTTCTGAATCAAAGGTGGCGCTTCGCGGGTACGATCAGCGTGACCGGATCGGCTTCCGAGGAGCCCGCCGACCCGCCGGCCCGCGGCCGCCCCAACGGGCGGGAGCTGGCCGAGCGCGAGGTCCAGGCGCGGCTCGAAGGGGATCCGCTCCTCCGGCGCGTGGTGGACCTGTTCGACGCCCGTGTCGTCCGGGTCCAGGGCTCCACACCGGCCCAGCCTTGATGAACTGGAAAGGAGAGCGATCGCGCATCGATGAACAATCTGGGTAACCTTCTCAAGCAAGCTCAGAAGTTCCAGAGCCAGGTGTCGCAGATCCAGGCCGAGCTGGGCGAGCAGCGCGTCGAGGCGTCGGCCGGCGGGGGCATGGTGACGGC
>JBOHRQ010000329.1:0-1316 GCA_050732875.1 Gemmatimonadota bacterium
AACGGGCGCCAGGATCTGCTCGCCGTCCTGATCGACCCGCAGGTCGTGGATCCGGGGGATGTGGAGATGCTCCAGGATCTCGTCGTGGCGGCCGTCTCCGAGGCGATGGCGAGGGCCAGCGAGATGGCCTCGGAGAGAATGCGGAAGCTGACCGGCGGCCTCGAGCTGCCGGGGCTGGTATAGTTGTGATCATGGCACGTCCCTCCAGGGAATAGCGGTGACCGACGCGGTCGAGCAGCTCATCGAGGAGCTCTCGAGGCTCCCGGGGATCGGCCGCAAGACGGCCAGCCGGCTCACCTTCTATCTGCTCAAGCAGCCGCGGGACTCGGCCTACCGGCTCTCGGAGGCGATCCAGCGCGTCAAGGACCGGATCGTCTTCTGCGAGATCTGCGGCAACATCGCCGAAGGCCCGCAGTGCGCCTTCTGCCGGGATCCCCGGCGGGACGACTCGGTCGTCTGCGTGGTCGAGGAACCGAGCGACATCCAGGTCATCGAGAAGAGCGGCTCGTTCCGCGGGCGCTACCACGTCCTCCACGGCCGGTTGTCGCCGCTGGACGGGGTCGGCCCGGAGGCGCTCACGATCGACCGGCTGCTGGCGCGGGTCCGCGAGGGGGCCGTCCAGGAGGTCATCCTGGCCACCAACTCCGACGTCGAGGGGGAGGCCACGGCGCTCTACGTCCGCCGGGCGCTGGAGCCCTTCGGGACGCGGGTGACCCGGATCGCGCGCGGCGTGCCGATGGGCGGGAGCCTGGAGTTTCTGGACGAGTTGACGGTGGGGGAAGCCCTCGCCGGCCGCCGGGAACTCTAGGGCGCTGAACACCCCGAACAAGATCACCGTCGGCCGGATCGCGGTGACGCCGGTCATCGCCGCGCTCATCTACCAGGACGGGCTGGTCGAGCGGTGGCTCGCCTTCTTCGTGTTCGTGGCCGCCGCCGTGAGCGACGTCGTCGACGGCCGGCTGGCCCGCGACAAGGGCGAGATCACCCGCTTCGGCCAGCTTCTCGACCCGATCGCCGACAAGCTCCTCGTGCTGGTCACCTTCATCCCCCTGTTCGGGATCGGCCTCCTGCCCCTGTGGCTGGTCCTGCTCGTCCTGGGCCGCGAGATCGTGATTACGATCTTCCGGCGCTACGCGCTGTCGCGCGGCGAGGTGATCGCGGCCCGCGGGTGGGGAAAGAGCAAGGCGCTGGTGCAGAACTGGTTCGTCGGCTCGCTCCTCGTCCTGCGCATCAATCTCGGCTATCGGCCGAGCGGGAGCGGGGGGCCGCTGTTCGACCACTGGCAGGGATACACGCTGAAGGTCGTGGACGTATCC
>JBOHRQ010000330.1:0-1316 GCA_050732875.1 Gemmatimonadota bacterium
ATCCTGAAGGCGCTGGCGGAGAACTCCAAGACGTTCCGGCTGCCGATCAATCGGGCGACCACGCTCAACAAGATCTCCAAGAAGGAGGCCGAGCTGACCCAGAAGCTCGGGCGTGAGCCGAAGCCCGAAGAGGTGGCCAAGGCGATGGACATGGATGTCGACGAGGTGCGGAAGCTGATGAACGTTTCCCGCCGGTCGCTGTCCCTGGACGCCCCGCTCTTCGAGGGCGAGGAGAAGACGCTCTTCAGCTACCTCTCGGACGACGAGACGCTCGATCCGGAGGAGCAGACCTTCGAGAGCGCGCGGGTCAAGGAGATCCGGGAGACGCTCGATTCGCTGCAGCCCCGCGAGGCCAAGATCGTCAAGCTGTATTACGGGCTGGACGGCAACGAGCCCCTCACGCTGCGCGAGATCGGCTCAATCTTCAACCTGTCCAGGGAGAGGATCCGCCAGATCAAGGAGCGGGCGATCGAGCGGCTGCGGCACCAGTCGCGGGCGCGGCGGCTCCAGCCGTACCACTAGGCGGGCTGCTGCGATAGCGGTGCCACGCAGGCAAAAAAGAGAAGCCCCCGGTCCTTGTTTGAGGGCCGGGGGCTTCGTTTTGGGTGCCTACCGCCGTATTGCTAGCGAGCTCGCCGAATGCGCACCCGCGCGGGTTCGATGACGGCAAAAAACTCCCTGGAGAGCCGATTCAGCGATATAGATCACATCGTGTTGGTCGGAGCGGAGGCGGTCGACGATCTGCTGATCTACCCCCTCGTCGCAGAGAAGCCTCACCCAGCCTGCTCAGGGAATTGACTGGACGATATCGGCGCGAAGAGTCTCCGCGGCGTACTCCAAAGCGGCACGAACGCCCTCCTTGGTCAGATTGGGGTGGGCATTCACGATCTGATCCACTGTCTCACCGGCCGCAAGGCGCTCCAGGATCGATTCCACCGTGATGCGAGTCCCCGCCACTACTGGCTTACCCGACATGATCTTCGGATCCGAGGTGATCAAGTTCGGCATCGATTCCTCCTTTGGCGGCGGCGTTGATCATCATTCCCTCCAGGCCCGGTGCGGTCGGACCCGGAAGCCGGATCGAAGATAACCCACGATTTCCTCAGCGCCCCGTTCGTATCCGGAACGTATCCCCCTATCGGCTCACTTCCGCTGAGGTACCCGGAGGAGGAAAGGCGGCGGTACTAGGACGCTCCGTCTGATCCTGGTGGCAATTGGCCATCCCGCCTCTCCTGCACTTCTTCCCAGTCGGCATCGGTGACCGCCGGCTCGCGGGGTCGCCGCCGGAAGGCGTAGATCACGACCCCGACCGCGAG
>JBOHRQ010000331.1:0-1313 GCA_050732875.1 Gemmatimonadota bacterium
CGGCTCTCCCCGTCGGCGCGCTCCTGGCCGCCGCATGGCTGGCCCAGGCCGGTGGCCCCCAGCGGCCGATCACTCGGACTTATTACATCGCCGCCGATGAGGTCGAATGGGACTACGCGCCGAGCGGCCGGAACGCGATCAGCGGGCTCCCGTTCGACGAGATCGAGAATGTCGTCCTGAAGAACGGCCCCGACCGGATCGGACGCGTCTATCTGAAGGCCCTGTATCGCGAATACACGGACTCGACCTTCACAGAGCTGAAGCCGCGCCCGCCGGAGTGGCGGCACCTGGGCTTCCTGGGGCCGCTCCTGCGCGCTCAGGTCGGGGACACGATCCGGGTCGTCTTCCGGAACAAGGCGCGCTTCCCGGCCTCGGTCCATCCGCACGGGGTCTTCTACGACAAGGACTCGGAGGGGGCGCCGTCCGCCGACGGCACGAGTGGGGCCGATCGCGCCGACGACGGCGTCCCTCCGGGTGGCACGCACGTCTACGAGTGGCCCGTCCCCGAGCGCGCCGGGCCGGCCGCGGGCGACGGCTCCTCGGTCCTCTGGATGTACCACTCGCACGTGGACGAGGAGCGGGACGTGAATGCCGGGCTTATGGGTCCCATGATCGTGACCGCTCGCGAAAGGGCGCGCGCGGACGGCTCCCCGGAGGACGTCGACCGCGAGATCGTGGTCGCCTTCGCCGAAGTGGACGAGAACCTGAGCTGGCTCCTGGACCACAACATCGACGCATACGCGGGCGATCCCGCGAGCGTCCCGCGGGACGAGATCCAGTTCTTCCAGCCCTTCGGCGCCAGCAACTTCATGGAGTCGCTGAACGGCTTCCTGTTCGGCCACCTCGAGCTGCCCGAGATCGAGGTCGGCGAGCGGGTGCGCTGGTACCTGATGAGCTCGACCAATTTCGAGATCCACGCCCCGCACTGGCATGGCAACACGGTGGTGGCGAACCACATGCGGACCGACGTGGGGAGCCTGCTCCCGATGGGGATGCTGGTCGCCGACATGGTGCCGGACGACCCCGGGACATGGCTATTCCACTGCCACGTCGGGCCGCACCTCAAGTTCGGGATGCAGTCGCAGTACACCGTGCAGCCGGAGGAGATGGCGGCGCGGTAGGACAGAGCAGTGCCTCAACCCCCGTGAGGCGCGCCGTTCCAGCGCAGGTAAGGGGGAGCGGGTGGGCTCAGGCTTCGCGAAGCAGGGTCAGCGCCACCGCGGCGCGCGATCGGACCCCTAGCTCCCGGCGGACCTCTTCCTCGTGCCTCCGGACGGTGTGGCGGCTGATGCAGAGCCGCTCGGTCGGAAGCG
>JBOHRQ010000332.1:0-1305 GCA_050732875.1 Gemmatimonadota bacterium
TCCTCGACGTCGCCGCCCGAGCAGAAGGCCCGCCCCGAGCCGGTGATCACGACCGCCCGTACGTCCGGCTCCGTGTCCAGCGCGCGGAAGGCGTCCCGGAGCTCGGCGTAGACCTCGAACGTGAGCGCGTTCAGCCGCTCGGGACGGTCGAGCGTGATCGTTGCCACGCGGGTCGCGGGGTCGAGCTGATAGCGGAAGGTGC
This sequence comes from Gemmatimonadota bacterium, assembly GCA_050732875.1. Classification (GTDB taxonomy): domain Bacteria; phylum Gemmatimonadota; class Gemmatimonadetes; order JACCXV01; family JAHWKZ01; genus DASRVA01. The sequence continues at coordinate 203 of JBOHRQ010000332.1, forward strand.
GCGGATCGATCATCGTTCCGCCCGCCGCCCGGCACGAAGCCGCGGCCGCGTCAGCCATCCGGGCCCGGGGGCGTCAGGCATCCGGCAAGACCGCCGTCGCCTCGATCTCCACCATCGTGTCGGGTTCGGTGAGGCGCGAGACTTCGACCAGCGCCATGGCGGGGTAGTGCTGTCCCATGACCGCCCGGTACGCCTCGCCGAGGGGCTTCCGGCTCTCCAGATAGGTGTCCATGTTGGAGACGTAGATGGTCATGCGGCCGATGTGTGCCGGCCCGCCGCCCGCCTCCCGGACGACGGCCACCACCCGCTCGAGCGCAACCCGGAACTGGGCGACGAAGCCCTCCTCCACGGGACCGTCGACGTCGCTCGCCGTCTGGCCCGCCACGAACAGGACCCGGCCGCCGCTCTCCGCCAGCATGCCGTGGTTCCAGCCGCGCGGCCGGCCGAGCGCCTCGGGGTTCACGATCCGATAGGTCATGCTGCCCTCCCTCCAGGGATTCGTGTACCGTGGCGGGCCGGCTCGGCCGTCACGCGAGGAGCGCCCCGCCATCGATCGCTATCGCCTGGCCGTTGACGCCACGCGCCTCGTCGCCGCAGAGCCAGAGGACCGCGTCCGCCACCTCGCCCGGCTCGATCAGCCGGCGCTGGGGATTGGTGGCGAGGATCGATGCCAGCGCCTCCTCCTGAGAGAGCCCCGTCTTCCCGGCAATCCGGTCCACCGACTCCCGGGTCATCGCGGTGTCCACGAAGCCCGGACAGATCGCGTTCACCGTCACGCCCGCCCCGGCCGCCTCGGCCGCGATAGATCGCGTGAAGCCGACCACAGCGTGCTTCGAGGCGGCGTAGGCCGAGATGTACTTAGCACCCGCGAGCCCGGCCACCGAGGCCACGTGGATGACGCGCCCCCATCCCCGGTCGATCATGCCGGGAAGGAAGGTGCGCGTCGTGAGGAAGGTCCCGGTGACGTTGACGCGGAAGATCTCCTCCCACTTCTCGAGCGTCATCCGGTGGAGCGGCGCGGAGAACGCCATCCCGGCGCTCTGGACCAGGATGTCGACTGCGCCGAGCTGTTCCCGGGCGGAGGCGGCCAGACCCTCCACCTC
>JBOHRQ010000333.1:0-1301 GCA_050732875.1 Gemmatimonadota bacterium
GGATCTCGCGGCTCCGGCTGACGCCGCCGCTCCTGCGGACGATCCAGGCGACGGGGGTCGCGGGCGCACTCCTCGCCCTCGCGTGGCCGCGGCTCTTCTTCCCGCTCGTCTGGGGCAGCTTCACGCTGATCGTGGATCCCTGGGTCTATCGCCGCTCCCCCGAGCGCTCGCTACTGGGCGATCTGGAGCGCGGCCGGCCGGGCCGGATCCTCCGGCTCCTTCTGGGGGGGCTCGCGATCGGCTTCCTGTGGGAGCTCTACAACCTCCAGGCGCGCGGGAAGTGGATCTACACGGTCCCGGGGCTCGAGGACTTGAAGCTCTTCGAGATGCCGCTCCTCGGCTTCCTCGGCTTCCCCGTCTTCGCCCTGGACGGCTTCGCCGCCTGGCAGGCCCTGGTGCTGACCGGCGCGGCTGTGCCGGCGCGAGACGGCGTAGGACGGGCGCCCAGGTTCGCCCGGGTGGCCGTGGCCGGCGCGGCGATCGTCTTTTCCGCCCTCGTTCTCCGGGGCATGGAGCGCGCGACCATCTCGTCCACGACGCCCCGCCTGGCGGGGATCGCGGTCGTCCCCGCCGAGGCGCTCGAGAACGCCGGCTGGGACGTCTACCGCCTCGCCCGGGCTTCGCCGGGCCCGGTCGCGGATGCGGCGGGGACAACCTCCGAGGTGGCCCGCGAGTGGATCGCGACCGCGCGGCTCGCTGTCCTTCGCGGGATCGGGACCGCGAACGCCGAGCACCTCCGCCGCGCCGGGGTGACCACGGTCGCCGACCTCGCCGCCGCCGACGCCGCCGACCTCTCCCGCCGTCTGGCGAGAGCGGGCCATCCCGTGCATCCGGCTCGCATCCGCGTCTGGGTCGACGCGGCGAAGGACGCCGTCGAGGTGGATCGGCCCTGAGTCCCCCTCCCGTCCACCCGCTTGACATTTGCACCATAGTACTCTAGAATCTTGAGTACTCTGACACTGCCGCCGACTGAACGCCTGACAACCTGCGGTCAGCCCGACGCAACCTCACCCGGGAGAACTCATGAAACGTTCTGGCACTCCGCCCTGGGCCATCACCCTCCTGGTCGCGCTCGGCCTTGCCTCGATCGCCGACCTGGTGGTCTCGCGATCCCTTCGCGCCCAGGAAACACCCGCGCAAGCGACAAGCGCCGATTTCACCCAGGAGCTGGCCATGGAGCCGCTGGCCTGGCTGGTCGGCGACTGGGAGGGCGAGGGGTGGATTCAGCAGGGCCCCCAGGGTGGGCGGACCGAGTTCACCCAGACCGAGCACGTCGAGAGCGCCTTCGGCGGCAGGCTCCT
>JBOHRQ010000334.1:0-1298 GCA_050732875.1 Gemmatimonadota bacterium
GCGTATGATCGCGGGACTCGAATCGATCTCGGCGGGGCGCCTCTACATCGACGACCGGCTCGTCAACGACGTCCCACCGAAGGAGCGGGACATCGCGATGGTGTTCCAGAACTACGCGCTGTATCCGCACATGTCGGTGCATGACAATCTTGCCTTCGGCCTGAAGCTCCGCAAGATGGCGAAGGCGGAGATAGGCAGTCGCGTGGAGGAGGCGGCGGGAATCCTCGGGCTGGACGAGATCCTGGGCCGCAAGCCCCGTCAGCTCTCGGGAGGACAGCGGCAGCGGGTGGCGCTGGGCCGCGCGATCGTGCGCCATCCGAAGGTGTTCCTCTTCGACGAGCCGCTCTCGAACCTGGACGCCAAGCTCCGGGTCCAGATGCGAACCGAGCTCGCCCGCATCCATCGGCGGCTCGGCGCCACCATGATCTACGTGACCCACGACCAGGTCGAAGCGATGACGCTGGGCGAGCGGATCGTCGTCCTGGACGCCGGCCGGATCCAGCAGGTGGACGCCCCGCTCGCCCTCTACGAGCGCCCGGTGAACCGATTCGTGGCCGGCTTCATCGGGAGCCCGGCCATGAACTTCTTCGCCGGCTCGATCGCGGGTCGTGACGGGTCCCCGGCCACGGCCGGTGAGCACGGCCTCCGCTTCCGGGCGGCCGGCTGGGCGTTCGATCTGGAGCTGAGTGGGGATCGGGCCCGGACGCTCGAGCGCTGGAGGGGGCGCGAGGTGACGGTGGGGGTCCGCCCCGAGCACGTCCTTGTGGCGGATGGAGGGGCGGCCGTGGGCGACGAGGCCGGCACCGACGTCGCGCGCTTCGTCCTGGACGTCGTCGAGCCGATGGGGCACGAGGTCTTCGTCCACGCCCGGGCCGGCGACCACCCGGTCGTCGCCCGCGTCGCCCCGCAGCCGCTCCCCGAGCCCGGCACGGAGATCGGGCTCGCTTTCGATCGCCGGTGTCTCCACTTCTTCGACGCGGAGACGGGGGTCGCGATCGGCGATCGGAGTCAGATATCCAACGGCGGATCGACGCACGATGCGTTAGGCTGAACTCCAGAATCGCTACCCGTTCAATCCGGACATTCAACGGAAGGAAGCGCACCATGGCATTTCAGCTTCCCGACCTGCCGTACGGCTACGACGCGCTGGAGCCGCACATCGACGAGCAGACGATGCGCGTCCACCACGACAAGCACCACGGAGGCTACACCGAAAAGCTCAACAAGGCGCTGGAAGGGCGATCCGATCTGGCCGACAAGTCGATCGAGGAGATCCTGGCCGGTGTCGACGCCCTCCA
>JBOHRQ010000335.1:0-1297 GCA_050732875.1 Gemmatimonadota bacterium
ATGGTAAGGAATGCGATGAAGAAGGGCCTCCCCGGGTGACAGGCTCCGGCTTGTCATCTGGGAGCTATCGAGAGGAGGCCCGAATTCATGTTGTACGCCGGTTTGGATCTCAGTCGCAAGCGTCTCGACTTCCATCTCCTCGACGTTGACGGCGAGACGGTCGAGGTCGGCGCGGCGCCACCCGACGTCGATGGCCTGCGCACGCTGACGTCTCGACTCGATCGTCATGGCGAGCCGATCCAGGCGGCGATCGAGTCGATGAACGGAGCACGCTTCGTGCACGACCGGCTCGAGCTCGCGGGCTGGCAGGTCGAGATCGCAGACGCGCAGAAGGTGAAGGGGCTGGCGCCGTTGGCCTGCAAGACCGACCGGATCGATGCCTGGGTCCTGGCCGAGCTCGCCCGCCGCGACTTGGTGCCGGCAATCTGGCTGCCCGACCCCCAGGTCAGGGCTGAGCGTGAGCGGGCGCGCTGGCGCCTCCATCTGGTCCGCCACCGCTCGAGCTTGAAGCAACGCGTGCACGCGGTCCTGCTGGCCCACGGCACGCCGTGCCCGGTCTCCGATCTCTTCGGCGTCCGCGGCCGTCAGCTGCTCACGCGACTCGGCCTCCCGGAGCCGTGGCAGGGCACGATCGAGGCCAGCCTGCGCCTGATCGACGAGCTCGACCGCGAGATCGGCGACTGCGAACGCGAGCTACGCCGGCTCGGCGCCGACCACCGCTACGTGCCGCTGCTGCTGACCGTGCCCGGCATCGGCTGGGTGCTCGCCTACACGATCGCCGCCGAGATCGGCGACATCGAGCGCTTCGCTTCGCCGCGTAAGCTCGCCGGCTACAGCGGCCTCTGCCCGCGCGTCTACCAGTCAGGCGAGCGCGACCTGCGCGGCCCGCTCAGCAAGCAGGGCCCGCGCTACCTGCGTTGGGCGCTCGTCGAGGCCGCCACCCACGCCTGCACCGCGCCCGTCTACCGCGACCGCTACCAACGCACGAAGACGCGACTGGGCAAGCAGCGCGGCGCCAAGGTCGCCCAGATCGACCTCGCCCGCCGCCTCGCCGAGGCGATCTGGCACATGCTCACCCGCGACCAACCCTTCGCTCCCAAAGGCGCCACCGACCCCCTGGCCGCCTGACGGTCCGTAAGGAGATGCGCCACCGGAGCGAACTCCGATCCAGCCTTGTCCTCCCGCCGAGGAGGCGATAGAGAGATGAGCCCTGCTCGCCACCCACGACCACGACGCCCGCCCTGACTGGGCGATGCACGACCCCGCCAGTTGACGCACAGCCCTTCTTCATAGAGAG
>JBOHRQ010000336.1:0-1293 GCA_050732875.1 Gemmatimonadota bacterium
GATCTGCGGCCGGGCGATCCCGCGCGACCGGCTGGAGGAGCTGCCTACCGCGTTCCGCTGTATCGAGCACATGGCCTGAGGCGCGCGCAGTGGTCCGGGTGTTCCGCTTCTCCGCCGACGGAGGGCTGCGGACGTTCGCCGACCTGGCGTCGTCGGGCTGGACCCCGGAGAGCGGGGACGCGATCTGGGTGGATCTGGAAGCGCCCACTGATGCCGAGCTGGCGGTGCTCTCCGATCCCTTTCGGTTCCATCCGCTGGCGATCGAGGACTGCCTCACGCCGGAACACCAGCCCAAGGTAGAGGACTTCGGCGGCTACCTCTTCCTGATCTTCCGCGGCATCGACTTCGACGCGCCGGTGACCGGATTCGAGACCGTCAAACTGGCCGCGTTCCTGGGGCCGAACTACCTGGTCACCTATCACCGCCGCCCGCTCCGCAGCGTTGACTCCGTGCGTGAGCGCTACGGGCACGAGCCCGGCCGCGGACTGTTCCGCGGATCCGATCACCTCCTCTACGAGATCCTCGATCACCTGATCGAGTTCTACTTCCCGGTGCTGGAGAACCTGGAGCAGGAGATCGACGCCATCGAGGAGGAGCTGCTCGGCGAGTGCGGGCCGCGGACGCTCGAGCGCATCCTCTCCACCAAGCGCCGCGTTCAGGACATCAAGCGCGCCCTCGCTCCCCACCGCGAGGTCTTCACGCGCATCGGCCGAGACGCCTTCCCGATGATCGCCCAGCCGACGGTCGCCTTCTACCGCGATCTGTACGATTCCACGGCGCGCCTGGCCGAGACCGCCGACTCGTACCGCGATCTCCTGGCAGGCCTCTTCGACGCCTACCTGTCGGTGGTGAGCCAGCGCCTGAACGAGGTGATGAAGGTCCTGACCGTCTTCGCCACCATCCTCCTGCCCCTCACGTTCATCGTGGGCGTCTACGGGATGAACTTCGACCACATGCCGGAGCTCCACTGGCGCTACGGGTACTTCGCGGTGTGGGGCGTTCTGGTGGCGATCGCCGTCGGGATGCTGTGGTACTTCCGGAGGCGCGGCTGGATCTGATCCCGATCGCGGCGAGCCGCGGGCCGATCCTGGTCCTGCTGGTGGGGATGGTCCTCGTCGGGCGCGCCGGGCCGCTGGCCGGGCAGGCCTTCCCGCTCGGTCCGGGCCCGTACGATCCCGGGGTGCCGGAGGTGGCCGAGGTCCGGGGGTTCCCGACCGGGGCCGGGTTCACCACGTCGGCCGAGATCCTGCGCGTCCTGGAGCGGCTGGCCTCGGTGTCGCCGAGGGTCGTCCT
>JBOHRQ010000337.1:0-1288 GCA_050732875.1 Gemmatimonadota bacterium
TTCGTCACCAGTCCGTACCCCTTCGGGGTCAGCGTCGCCCCGTCCAGGCTGAACGCCTGGCCGGTCAGCCAGCCGGTCGTCAGCAGGACGCCATCGCTGATGATCCCGTCTTCCGCCAGCTCCTCCACGAGCGCGTGGACATCGACCAGTGCGAAGCCGCGCTCGGCGGCCAGGCGCTCGAGGGCCAGGTTGTAGCCGGCCACCGCGTCGCGCGCGAGGAACTGCTCGCCGACGTCGAGCACGACCCGGTCGGGCAGGGGCTCCCCGGTGCCGTCCAGCTCGACCGGAATCCCCATGCCCTCGCTGATCAGCGAGTCCGCGGCCATCGTGACCAGGTCGCCGGGACCGAGCGGGCCGTCCGGTCCGATGAGGGGCACCGGGACCTGCCGCTGGACCGTCATCGTATCCCCGGTCATCGGGTTCACCACGTGCTCGAAGATGGTGATCAGCGCGGGATCGCCCGTCAGCGGATCGATCACGACCGTCGGTACGGCGTGGAAGGAGGCGAAGCGGGTGACGTCGGGGACGTTGAAGACGGCCGCCGTGACGGTCACCTCGCGGACCTGGTCCAGCAGCAGCCCCAAAATCCCGGCAAAGGAAGCCGGGGACGTCGGAAGGCCGGGAGCCAGTGACTCGTCGCCGCCCGCGGCGGCGAACTCGAGGATGTCGGTCGTGCCGAGCCAGATGAGCGCCAGCGTGGCGTCCAGCTCCGCCGCCTGCTCTGCGAACGTGCCACGGTCGCGGAGGACGAGATCGTAGAACGGGTTCCCGGTGATCGAGGTGGCGCCGCTCCGGGCGCTCAGGGCCTCCGCCGCCAGCGCTCCGGGCACGCCCAGGTTGTTGTAGGGCCGGCCGAGGTCGGCGTTGAGCGGCGGGCCTCCCCGCGGAAGCCGCTCGATGACGGGCGGGAAGGCGCTCGACAGCGTCAGGCGGCCGCCCTCCTCCTCCTCCAGCGCGAAGCCGGGATCGGCGACGAGAGGCTGGACGAAGTCCTGCGCGCCGACCAGACCGTTCAGCAGGGACGGCACCGAGAAGGCCTGGCCGGAGCCGAAGAGCGCCCCGTCCTGGGCGCCGGCCAGGAAGCCGTCCCCGATGGCGATCATACGGCTCGGATCGAGCGGCCCCGCCCGCTCGGGGGAGGCGTCCAGCGGGATGTCGCTGTCGCCGAGACAGGCCGCCACCGGGAGGAGGGCGGCGAGAACGAGGCCGGCCCTTCTCATGGCGCTGTCTCGACCGGAAGCCCGGCCGCCGCCCAGGCCGGGAACCCCCCCTCGAGGACGCGCACGTT
>JBOHRQ010000338.1:0-1280 GCA_050732875.1 Gemmatimonadota bacterium
TCTCCACTTCGGCCAGCGCCTCCGAGAGCCGTTCTGCGGCGGCCGCCATCAGCGGCGAGTGAAAGGCCCCCGAGACGGGGATCTCGACAGCCTTCCGCGCGCCATGATCGCGGGCCCTCTCGACGGCCCTGAGCACCGCGTCCCGCGTGCCGGAGATCACGACCTGCCCGGGTGCGTTGTAGTTCGCTGGCTCGAGAACCTCTCCCTCGGTCCGGACGGCCCGGCACAGTGCCTCAACACCCTCGGCCTCGAGGCCCAGTACCGCCGCCATCGTGCCCGGGCTCGCGCGACCGGCTTCGGCCATCGCCTCGCCACGGGCCCGCACCAGGCGCAGCGCGTCCTCGAACGAGAGGCTCCCGGCCGCCACGTGGGAGGCGAACTCGCCCAGGCTGTGGCCGGCCGTGCACTCCGGCACGACGCCGCGACCCGCCAGCACGCGCACGACGGCCGTCGAGTGGGTGAGCAGGGCGGGCTGGGCGTTCTCGGTCGCCCGTAGCCTGTCTTCCGGACCTTCCCAGCACACCGTCGACAGCGAGAAACCGAGAACCTCGTCGGCGAGCTGGAACACCGCCCGCGCCTCCGGATAGGCATCCGCCAGGGATGCCCCCATGCCGACCGCCTGGCTCCCCTGGCCCGGGAACTGGAAGGCGATGCTCAAGCGCTCACGAGCGTCCGCGAGGTCCAGGATCGAAGCACGCCGGCCGCTAAATCCGGAGGAGGACCGATCCCCATGCCAGCCCCCCTCCGAACGCGGTCATCAGGATCGTGTCGCCGCGGCTCACCCGGTTCTGGCGGACGACCTCGTCGAGGGCGATGGGGATCGATGCCGAGCTGGTATTTCCATAGCGGTCGATGTTGACGTAGACCCGCTCCATCGGCACGTCGAGCCGCTTGGCCAGCGCCTCGATGATCCGGATGTTGGCCTGGTGCGGAACCACGAGGTCGATATCGCTCATCCCGAGTCCGGCCCGCGCCATCACGGCTCGGCTCGACTCCTCCATCGCCAGGACCGCGCGCTTGAACACCTCGCGACCCTCCTGCTTGACGTACTCGAGCCGCTGAGCCTGAGTGTCGGGGGTCGAGGGCAGGGCCGCGCCGCCCGCGGGTCGCCAGAGGAGCTGTGCGAAACGTCCGTCGGTCTGGATATGGCTCGCCAGGAGCCCGTGGCCTTCCGGCCCCACCACCACCGCTCCCGCTCCGTCGCCGAACAGGACACAGGTCGCGCGGTCGCCGTAATCGATGATCGCCGACATCTTCTCGGCACCCACGACCAGGGCGTG
>JBOHRQ010000339.1:0-1259 GCA_050732875.1 Gemmatimonadota bacterium
CAACGCGCTCCAGCGCCGGATCGAAGAGGATGTCCTGCCCACCACCCGCGATCTCGGGCTCGGCAACGTCGTCTGGTCGCCGCTCGCCCAGGGCGTTCTGACCGGCAAGTACCGGTCGGTCGACGACCTCCCTTCGGACAGCCGCGCGGCAGGGCGAAGCGCGGGCTTCATGGGACGTTACCTGCGACCCGAAGTCCTCGAGGTCGTGAACGAGCTTGTCGGGCTGGCCGGCCAGGCCGGCTCCACGCCCAGCCAGCTCGCCATCGCCTGGTGTCTCCGGCGGCCTGAGGTCTCGAGCGCGATCGTCGGGGCGACGAAGGAGCGCCACGTCGATGACAACGTGGCCGCGGCCGATCTCGATCTCGGCGAGGAGGTCTTCGCCGAAGTCGACCGGATTCTCGGCGGGGTTAGCGTGAAGGGCGTCTAGCGCGTTCGGGCCGGTGAGCGGCGTTAGAGCCAGCGTTCCCGTCCGTCGTAGAACGTCGCGGGACGATCGGAATACCGCTCGCGGAAGGCCCGGAAGCGGCGGAGTGTCCGCTCATGCCGCCGATCGCTCGTCCGGAGCGGCGTGTGCGCGCGCTCGATGAGAGCGCGCTCCATCGACCACACGTTGGTCTCGCTCAGCCGCCAGTCCGCTCGCGTGAGGTCGTCCGGGTCGAGGACAGCGTAGCCGACGATCCGCCCCGAGCCGTCCACGTAGGGATCGACGTAGCTGTAGACGAGGTCGCGGACCCGGCGGAACACCGGCTTCCGGCCGTGCAGCCCGAGGTCCCGCGACCGGCCGACGGATCCCCACCGACCCCGGTCGCGAAAGAGGCAGAGGACGTGGTCGAGTCCGTCCTGCGACTCGATGTCGAGGATGAGGGGCGGGCGGCCGTGGAGCTCCAGGATCGTCGCCGCTGTGAGCGCCCCCTCCAGGCAGTTCGCCCGGCCATGGGCGACGACACCGCGGAAGGTGCGCACGGAGACGTCCCGGTTGTAGGGCAGCGATCGCAGCCACCGCTGGACCTGCCCGGGGGTCCGGCACGTTGTCACGATGCGCCGCTCGGTCGGGCTCAGGCGGGAGGGATCGGGAGGCACGACAGGAACGGTACCCGCTGGTGGCCACCGAGGCATCCCCTCGAGCGAAGCGTCCCGTCGGCCGGCTGGTGCCTTCCAATCAGGCAGGCTAGGATTCCGTCGTGCGCTGGACCAAGATCCTCGGTGTGGCCCTGCTGGTGATCGGCCTGATCGCGATCGTGTTGCGAACGTACGGTTAC
>JBOHRQ010000340.1:0-1255 GCA_050732875.1 Gemmatimonadota bacterium
AGCGGCCGGCTGGGCACCGGGACCACGTTCTACGCCCCCTGGATCCTCGACGGCTCCGACATGCAGAAGATCGGCGACCGGACCTACGTCGTCGACGAAGGCTATTTCACCACGTGCGACCTCCCGGACCCCCACTACACATTCCGCTCCGACGAGATCAAGCTCCGTCAGGAGGACGTCATCGTCGCGGCGCCGGTGGTGCTCTACTTCTCCGATATCCCGGTCTTCTACCTGCCGTGGTACGTGGAGCCCACCACCCGCGGCCGCCACTCGGGTTTTCTGCGCCCCAAGATCGGGCTCAACACGCTCATCTTCGGGAGCGGGCGTGAACGGAACGTCCAGGATCTTGGCTACTACTACGTCTTCAACGAATACGCGGACGCCACGCTGGCGGCCGACTGGTACACCGAAAGCCGTTTCATCATCCGCTTCGACACGCGCTACAACCTGCGCTATCGCTTTCAGGGCGGGTTGCACTGGGAATCGGTGTGGAACCGCCTCGACGACTCCCGGTCGCAGCTGGTCCGCTACCGGCACGACCACACGTTCAGTAGCGACACCCGCGCCAACGTCAACGTCAACTGGTCGAACCGGCGGTCCTTCCTGCGGCGGAACTCCTTCGACCCCGAGGAGATCCTGCAGCGGGCCTTTCGCTCGGCGGCGTCGTACTCGACGCGGTTCGACTGGGGCTCGCTTGTGGCGGGCGCCGACGCCGACTTTCGCCTCGACGTGAACCGCACCGACTTCCAGCTCCCCAACATCCGGCTCTCGATCAACCAGCGCCCGCTGTGGGGATCTGGAGGCGGCGCGGCCGGCGAGGGGCCCTGGTATTCGGTGCTTCAGTACAACGCCAACTTCTCCCTTCTCGGGCGGCTGTCCCAGGCCGCGGTCGACAGCCTGGGAAACCCGCTGGGCTCGATCCCGACGGACAGCCTGGGGAACGAGATCGAGCTCGATCGCGAGACGATCGTCAACGAACAGGAGGGGACGGCCAACTTCACCCTGAACGGCCCCTTGAACCTCTTCGGCGTGATCAAGACCTCACCCTCGGTGAGCTATCGTCTGAACGCGACCAACGATGAGCTCGCCGAGGGGGAGAACCTGGGGGGCCGCGGCCAGCTCGGATCGGGGCTCAACGTGTCGACCCGGTTCTTCCGGATCTTCGACGCGTTCGGCCCGTTCACGCGGGCGCGCCACGTGGTCGCGCCGAGCGTCAACTTCAGCTATTCGCCGACCCCGAACCTGTTCGGCTCGG
>JBOHRQ010000341.1:0-1246 GCA_050732875.1 Gemmatimonadota bacterium
GCGGGGCTGGAGATCATGAGCACGCCGGATGACGGCAGCCAGTTCATCATGCTGACGAGCGCCGAAGCCGGCCGGTCGGGTGTGCGGGAGCTGGCCGAACTCGGCGCCGACGCGGTCAAGGTGTGGTATCTGTCGCCGCCCGACTCGGTGTGGGACGAGATCGAGGCTCGCTTCCGGGCCGTGGCCGACGAAGCGCGGTCGGTCGGCCTGCCGCTGATCGTCCACGCGACCGAGCTCGAGGCCGCCAGGGTCGCGGTGGACGCCGGCGCCTTCATGCTCGTCCACTCGGTCGAGGACGAGCCGGTAGATGAGGAGTTTTTGGCGCTCATGAAGGAACGCGGCACGATCTACGCCCCTACGCTTCTGGTGGGCCGGAACTGGGGCCGCGCCGTCGTGGCCGCCGTCACCGGCGACACGGTCCCCGAGTGGGAGGATCCCCTGGGTTGCGTGGACGAGTGGACGGAGGAGAAGCTGCGGGCGGCGCCCGAGCTCCAGGAACTCGTGTCCGACGAGGACATCACCCCGGAGATGATCGCGGCCGGTCGCGAGCGAGGGGCGCGGCGCCGGGAGGTCATGGCTGCCAACCTGCGGCGCGTGCACGCAGCGGGGATCCCCATCGTGCTCGCCACCGATGCCGGCAATCCCCTCACCCTGCACGGCGTCTCCGCGCACGACGAGCTCGCCGCGATGGAGGCGGCCGGGATCCCGCCGGAGGATCTCCTGGTGATGGCCACCCGGAACGGCGCCCGGGCGATGCGCCGCCCCGACCTGGGCACGCTGAAGGCGGGGCAGGTGCCCGACATCCTCGTTCTGTCGGAGGACCCGCGCGATAGCGCGGCCGCGTTTCGGGCGCTCGAGGCCGTCATCCACGTGGGCGTGTGGACGGGTCGCAGAGAGTGACGAGTAGCCCATCGACGACATCCCCGTGACGACGGCGGCCTCCCTCATCGCGCGGCTGGGGCTCGTGCCGCTGCCGGACGAAGGGGGACATTACCGCGAGACCTGGCGGGCGGAGGAAAGCGCTCCGGCCGACGCGCTTCCGGCCCGCTACCGCAGCGGCCGGGCGTTCGGAACCGCCATCCTCTACCTGCTCACTTCGGATCCCGATTCCTTCTCCGCCCTCCACCGCCTGCCGACCGACGAGGTCTATCACTTCTACCTGGGGGATCCCGTGGAGATGCTGCTGCTGCACCCGGATGGGGCCAGCGAGACCGTGACGCTGGGGCCCGATGTCCTGGGAGCAGAG
>JBOHRQ010000342.1:0-1212 GCA_050732875.1 Gemmatimonadota bacterium
CGTACGTGCCCGGGCCGCACTCGATCAGGACGTCCAGATCCGGATACCGGTACCGCTCGACCGCGATCGAGCGGATCTCGACCGCGACGGGCGCCAAGGCCACCGCCTCCCCGCGGCGCGCGAGGGCATGGGCCCGCTCGCCTCCGACGTGCTTGGCCGAGTAAGACGGCGGAGTCTGTTCGACCTCCCCGGTCCATGCCTCGCAGGCGCGGTCGATCGCCTGGCGATCCGGGATCGGCGCGATGGGGTGACGAACGATCTCCCCCTCCGGATCGTCGGTCGTGCTCGTCCAGCCGAGCCGGAAGGTCGCGGCGTAGGTCTTGTCGTGGGAAGCGCAAAACGAGGCCAGCCGGGTGGCCGGACCGACGCCGCACACCAGCAGGCCGGTCGCGAACGGGTCGAGGGTGCCGAAGTGGCCCACGCGGCGGGTTTCGAGCGCCCGGCGCACCGCGGCCACCACGTCATGGCTCGTGGGGCCCGCGGGCTTGTCCACGAGCAGGATTCCGGTCGGCCGGCCGGCCGGCTTCGGTTCCCCCGCGTGGCTCACGTGCCCTTGTCCCTGGAATCGTCCGCGGGCCGGACCCGGTCGAGGATCTCCTCGATCCGCGAAGCCCGCTCGAGGCTCCGATCCAGCTCGAACCGCAGCTCGGGCAGGTACTTCATCTCGAGAACGCGGCCCAGACGGCCGCGCAGGAAGCCGCCGGCCCGCTGCAGCGCGTTCACGGCCTGCCGCTTCTCCCCTTCGTCGCCGAGGACGCTGACGTAGACGCGCGCGTGGCGCAGATCGGGCGACACCCGAGCGTCCATCACGGTGACGAAACCGACGCGCGGATCCTTCACCTCCTCGGAGATCAGCCGGGCGATCTCCTGTCGGATAAGCTCGTCGAGCCGTTCCATCCGTCGACTGCGTGGGACCATGCCGAAGTTCCGGTTGGAGAAGGGGAGGACGGGTACCCGTCCGGCACGCGCGGAGGGCGCTCAGAATGCCGCGATGGCGGGCATTCCCCGCGCCCCGCTAATAGATCTCCGTATGGGTGTCTATGATGCTCACCCCCGCCTCCCGATCCAACCGCTCCCTCACCGCATCCAGCGTTCGTTCCACGCTCTTGCGCTGTCCCGAGACGGTGGCGATGGCGAGCTCGGTGCGCTGCCACTTGTCGAGGTGCCCGACCTCGGCGATGGAGATGTTGTAGCGGCCGTTCCCCAGCCTGT
>JBOHRQ010000343.1:0-1211 GCA_050732875.1 Gemmatimonadota bacterium
GCGCTGTCGCCTTCCACCAGATACAGCTCCGACAGCTCCGGGTCGTCGATCGAGCAGTCCGCCAGCTTGCCGGGCAGGACCCCGGTATCGAGCGCCGACTTCTTTCGCGTCAGGTCGCGCGCCTTGCGGGCCGCCTCGCGCGCCCGCGCCGCCTGCAACGACTTATCGACGATCCGCCGGCCCGGGCCCGGGTTTTCCTGGAGCCAGCTCCCGAGGCCCTCGTTCATGATCGACTCGACGATGCCGCGCACCTCGGAGTTGCCGAGCTTGGTCTTGGTCTGTCCCTCGAACTGGGGCTCCATGACCTTGACCGAAAGCACCGCCGTCAGCCCTTCCCGGACGTCATCGCCGCTGAGCGTGAAGTCCGCTTTCTTGAAGAAGCCCTTGTCGTTGGCGTATGCGTTGAGGGTCCGGGTGAGCGCGCTCTTGAACCCCGAGAGATGGGTGCCGCCCTCATGCGTGTTGATGTTGTTGACGAACGTGAAAAGGGTCTCCGTGTACGACTCGTTGTACTGGATCGCGCACTGGACCTCGACGTCTTCCTTGGTCACATCCACGTACATTGGCTTGGGGTGGAGCGGCTTGCGGCTCTTGTTGAGGTGCTTCACGAACTCGACCAGCCCGCCGTCGTACTTGAAGACGTCCTTCTGGGCCTTGTCCTCCCGCTCGTCGGCGATCGAGATCTCGAGGCCCTGGTTCAGGAATGCCAGCTCCCTGAGCCGGCCGGCCAGCGTCTCGTACTGGAAGTCGATCTCGGGGAAGATCTTCGGATCCGCGTGGAAGCGGACGATCGTACCGGTCTCGTCGCTCTCCCCCTTCACCTCGAGCTCGGTGGCCTTCTGCCCGCGCTCGTAGCGCTGGTGGTAGAGCTCGCCGTCGCGCATGACCTCGACCTCGAGCCACTCGCTGAGCGCGTTGACCACCGAGACACCCACGCCGTGGAGGCCGCCGGACACCTTGTACGAGGAGTGATCGAACTTACCGCCGGCGTGGAGGGTGGTCATGGCGACCTCGACGCCGGGCCTCTTCTCGGTGGGGTGGATGTCGACCGGGAAACCCCGGCCGTTGTCCTCGACCGTGACCACGTTGTCGGGCCCGATCGTCACCGCGATCCGGTCGCAGTAGCCCGCCATCGCCTCATCGACGGAGTTGTCCACGACCTCGTAGACCAGGTGATGGAGGCCCCGCGCACCGGTCGATCCGATGTACAT
>JBOHRQ010000344.1:0-1200 GCA_050732875.1 Gemmatimonadota bacterium
GCAGCACCTCGAGATGCGCGAGAGCGGCATCCCGCAGCATGCCGAAGCTCCACTCGAACGGGTAGGACACGAACGGGACGCGGTCGTGCTCGACGACGGCAGCCCAGCCGAGCTTCGCGGGGGTGACGGTCGTCGCATCCCGGGTCGGGATGAGAAGCCCATCCTCTGTGAGGCGACGGAAGAAGGCGGCATGGGAGAGCTCCTGCCATGCCGCCGCTCCCCGCTCGCTGAGTCCGCGAAGCACTCGGTCGTCTTCGGTGTAGAACACCCGGCCGTCGGGGTCGCGGAAGCTCCCAGGCTCGAGTTCGACGGAGCTCTCGCTAGCGATCTCGACTGTCAACCGCGTGCGACGGTGGTCGTGTCGCGGTCCTGCGCCTTGGGAACACCGGTCCGCTCCCGCCACAGTCGAGTCGTCCGCTGCCATCCGAGCCTGGCGGCAACGGCGAGCCCGGCGGC
Source organism: Gemmatimonadota bacterium (assembly GCA_050732875.1). Lineage (GTDB taxonomy): Bacteria > Gemmatimonadota > Gemmatimonadetes > JACCXV01 > JAHWKZ01 > DASRVA01. The sequence goes on from JBOHRQ010000344.1 coordinate 457, forward strand.
ACCGGCCATCGCAACTTGGACCAGCATGCTGCCAGTGCCGGGGTCTGTATACCCGAGGTACAACGCACAGCCTCCTCACTCGTCGATCAGTCACCGGACGAACCCTTCGACCGGCGGGAGCGCGGGAGGAGAGGACCATCTATTCAACGGCGGGCGAGCGTCCCCTCGGTCATCACCGCGCTCCTGCAGCTCGATCATCCGCCGCTGTCCCGCCGATCCGCCTTCGCTGGCGTTGCGATTCGATGACAAACGACTTCGCTCGTCGCCGAATCGTGAGGTGGCGAGGCCACGGGGGTGTGCGAGCTTCCAGGGGGAGCATCGATCACCGACTGCTCCGAGCCGGTCGTCCGGCCGGCGGTGACCAGAGGTGGCTCTTCGACAGACGTGGCGTTGTCGCGTAGACGCAACTGAACCGGCGACGATCGTCATCCAAGCGGGAAGCTTCACGAGGGCAGCCGAAACTCCCGGCTCCTCGGATCCCCTGAGAGCCCCCTGGTTCCCGACCGAGGTGCCGCCCCGTTGGCGCCGGACCGTAACGGCACGGCACCGAAAGCGCAACGTGCTGCGTGCAAGCTGAGATCGGCCACCCAAACCAGTCCATGAAAGGATGAAAGGAACCGTAACCAGTCAGGCGGTCGCGGTGGGTAGCCAGGCGCCAGTCGGGGTGTAGAGGTCCTTGAGGTGTTGATGGATCGCCTGGGCCTGTTTGCGGTTGGTGGAGATGTAGCTGCGGATGGCGGCGAA
>JBOHRQ010000345.1:0-1177 GCA_050732875.1 Gemmatimonadota bacterium
TACGGGCCCGGACACTTCTCACGAGCGGCCTCGAACTCGTCACCGGGCTCCCAGGCTGGCGGCGTGGAGGCGTCGGCGACGGCGTAGCCGATCCGGAACAGGAGTCGCGCGTCCTCGACCTGCCCGCTCAGATCCCAGTCGGGAGTGACCTCGTCTCCCGGCTGATGGTACAGCGTCTCGATCCATTCGTTCTGCCGCTCCGCACCCCAGCCTTCCGGCTGCCCGATGACCTCGACGCCTTCGTCCAGATAGAGCGCCGGCACTCCGATCTTGGCGAAGTTGAACTGGTCGGAGCGATAGAAATAGCCGCGGTCGGGAAACTCCTCGGGCTTGACCGTCCGATCCTGCTCGGAGGCGAAACGGTCCAGCCAGTCGTCGAGTTCGGATTTCCCACGCCCGATCTGCCGGACGTCCGCCGAGCGACCGAAGATGCTGCCGCCGTCCAGATTGATGTTGGCGACGAGCCGGCAAGCGGGAATCGGCGGATGCTTGGCCAGGTACTCCGAGCCCAGGAGCCCCTGCTCTTCGGCTCCCACCGCGGCGAAAAGGATCGAGCGCGACGGGGGCTCGGGCAGCGTCGCGAAGGCCCGGGCGATCGCGAGCATCGAGGCAGTGCCCAGCGCGTTGTCGCGGGCGCCGTTGTAGATCGAATCGCCGGCGACGGGGTTTCCGATTCCGAGGTGGTCGTAGTGCGCGGTGTAGAGGACGGTCGTGTCGCTGGATTCGGGGTCGGAGCCCGGCAGCCGACCGAGCACGTTCGCGGTCTCGGTAGTGTCGAGAGCCGTCGTGAAGAGGAGGTCGATCGTCACGCCCAGCGGCACGGGCCGGAAGTCGGGTTCCTGGGCGGTGGCCTCGAGCCGGTCGAGATCCTGCCCGGCGAGCCCCGCCAGCCGGGACGCGGCCTCATGGGTAAGCCAGCCTCGGACCCCGATCCGGGGCTCCTCCGGTGGGGCGGGAAGCTCGAACTCGGTGCCACCGAAGCTCGACTGGACGACCTGCCATGGATAGCCGGCCGACGGCGCCGTGTGGACGATGAAGGCCCCTGCCGCTCCCTTCTCGGCGGCGATCTCGTACTTGTAGGTCCAGCGGCCGTAGTAGAGACGGGTGTCGCCGGCGAAGCGGTCGCCGGTCGGGTCGTTGTTGAGGAACAGCAGGATCTTCCCCGCGACGTCCGCTC
>JBOHRQ010000346.1:0-1174 GCA_050732875.1 Gemmatimonadota bacterium
GAGCGACCACGCGGTGGCGGTGGAGCCAGCGCGGCCCGGGTCCCGGACGTACTTCCTGCTGCCCTGGAAGGGGAGGCTGCTGGCTGGCACGTATCATGCGGCCAGACCCGGCGGGTTCGCCGCCGGATCCCCCGAGAGGGAATGGATCCGGCGCTTCCTGGACGACCTGAACGCGGCCCTTCCCGTACTGGGACTGGCCGAGCCGGACGTGATGCGGATCTTCTGGGGGCTTTTGCCCGCCGCGTCACCCGGCACGTGCCGGCTCGCGCTGCGCGAGGAGATACGGTGCCACGTGGACGCCGGCGGCCCGGCGGGACTCTTCAGCGTCTCCGGGGTAAAGTTCACGACCGCACGCAAGGTGGCGGAACGGGTTCTGGGCCGGATCTACGGCGCGATGAGCGCACCCGACCCGACGCCCCGGCCGACCGCGCGGATCCCACTCTGGGAGGAGTTCGAGAACGTGCTCTCGTCCGATCCCGACGCCGCCCGGCGGATCGTCGACCGCATCGTGAAGGAAGAAGCCGTGGTGGTTCTCGACGACCTGCTACTCCGGCGAACGGACTGGGGCCTCCATCCGGAGGCACCGGCCGACGTCGCCGCGAGGATCCTCGATCTCCGGCCGGAGCTCCATGTCCCGGAAGTCGCGCCGGGGATCCCCGGGCAGGCGGACCGATGACTGAGCGCGCGGTCGCGAACCCTCACCGGAGCGCGGATCTGGATCCCAATCTGGAGCCGGTCGTCGAGTCCGTCCACGACTACTGGAACGCCCGTACCCTCGGCCTGCAGTACGTGACCGACCCCGGCCTGGAGGTCGGCAGCCGCGCGTTCTTCGATCACATCCGGCCTTGGATGAACCCGTTCAAGTTCCCCTGGATCATGGAGCGTATCGAGCGCGAGGCGGCCCGGCTCGAAGGCAGACGCCTCCTCGAGGTGGGCTGCGGCATGGGATACGACAGCCTCGAGTTCCTGAAGCGCGGCGTGCGGGTCACGGCCACCGACCTCACTCCGAACGCCGTCGCGCTGGCGCGACGACATTTCGAGCTCGAGGGGGTGAGCGCCGATGACGTCCGGACGGCGAACGCCCTGGCCCTGCCTTATGAGGAGGGGACCTTCGACGCGGTGTGGGCGAACGGCGTCCTGCACGCCACCGGCGACACGGCTCGCGCCATCGGAG
>JBOHRQ010000347.1:0-1169 GCA_050732875.1 Gemmatimonadota bacterium
AGCAGGCGCCGTTCGATCTCGCCGCGTGCGTCGAGGAGTCGCTGCAGCTCGTCGCGCCCAGAGTGGCGGGCGCGAATATCGAGCTGACGCATATGGTGGACGAAACGGCGCCGAGAATGATCGTCGGCGATGTCGGGCGCCTCCGTCAAATCCTCCTGAACCTGCTGACCAACGCACTCAAGTTCACGCCCGAGGGCGAGGTCGGGGTGACCGTGTCGGCCCGGAAGGTGGAGGACGGGCGCCACGAGATCCTGTTCACCGTCCGCGACACCGGTATCGGGATCCCGCCGGAACGGTTCGATCGCCTGTTCAGGATGTTCAGCCAGGTGGATGCCTCCACGACCCGCCGTTATGGCGGCACAGGTCTGGGCCTGGCCATCTGCAAGCGTCTGGCCGAGCTCATGGGCGGACGCATCTGGGCCGAGAGCGAGCCGGGGAAGGGGTCGGTGTTTCGTTTCACGATCCTCGCCGAGGAAGTTGAGGCTCCAACCCGGGACGAATCCAAGGAGGAGCAGCAAAAGCTCAGCGGCAGGCGCGCCTTGATCGTGGACGACAATCGCAGCAACCGCCTGGTCCTCAAGCTTCAGATGCAGCGCTGGGGCATGCTCGCCCGCGAGACGAACTCGGCGGCCGTGGCTCTCCAATGGATCGAACGGGGCGACCCGTTCGACGTCGCTCTCCTCGACTACCAGATGCCGGAGATGGACGGTATCGCTCTCGCCAGGAGGATTCAGACCGCGCGGGGCGCCAGGTCTCCGGTCATCATCCTGCTGTCGTCGGTGGGACAGGCGCTGACGGCCGCGGACGCGCAGGCCGGCGTTTCCGCGGTCCTCTGGAAGCCCCTGAAGCTCTCCCAGCTGCGTGACCGGCTGCTCGAGACATTCGGCGAGCCGTCCGCGCCAGCGGGCAAGCCTGCCGGGACGGGGGAAGAGGGGGCCGCGGCCGCGGGGTCCCTGCGCATCCTCGTCGCCGAGGACAATCCGATCAATCAGAACGTCGCCGTCCGTCTCCTCGAGAGGCTCGGCTACGCGGCGGACACGGCCGGGAACGGCAGGGAGGTGCTCGAGCGGCTCGAACAAGCACCCTACGACGTCATTCTGATGGACGTTCAGATGCCGGAGATGGACGGTCTCGAGGCGAGCCGCGCGATCGCCGCGCGTTGGCCCGCA
>JBOHRQ010000348.1:0-1163 GCA_050732875.1 Gemmatimonadota bacterium
CCGCAGAGAAGCCCGACGTCGCCGGAGCAGTGGAGCTCTTCGGGCGGATCGGAGATCGCCAGCAGCAGCGGCGGATACTCCGGCGACCCGCGCCGGACGATCCGCGAGGCTTGCGAGAGCCCTCGGTTACGGGACCCACTCGTCGTTCGATCCACCTCCCTCCTCGACCGGCTCGGGCTCGGCCTCCCGATGCCTTCCAGCGAGCCGCTCCAGCACGCCGACGAGCTCGTCGAGCCCGCGGCCGGTCGCCGCGGAGAGGGCGAGGGTGGCTTCGGCATCGTCGAATGCGACGTCCGCCGGAGGCGCGCCCAGGTCGCGCTTCGACCAGACGACGATCCGCGGCCGCTCCAGCAGCGTGGGCGACCACTCCGACAGCTCGTGCTTGAGCGTCTCGTACTCGGCGCGCGGATCGGGCGTCGTGACGTCGATCAGGAAGCACAGGACCCGGGTCCGCTCGAGGTGGCGCAGAAAACGGTGCCCGAGCCCCTTCCCCTCCGCGGCCCCCTCGATCAGCCCCGGGATGTCGGCGACGACGAAGGAACGCCCCTCTCCCGGCGCCACCACCCCCAGGTTGGGGGTCAGCGTCGTGAACGGGTACTCCGCGATCTTCGGGCGCGCCGCGCTGATCCTGGAGAGGAGCGTCGACTTCCCGGCGTTCGGGCTGCCGACCAGCCCCACGTCGGCGATCAGCTTGAGCTCGAGGACGATCTCCCGCTCCTCGCCGGGCTCGCCGGGGTCGGCTCGGCGCGGAGTCCGCCGCGTGGGGCCCGCGAAGGCGGCGTTCCCCCGGCCGCCCCGGCCGCCGCGCGCCACCGCCACCGCCTGGCCCTCCGCCACGAGATCTCCCAGGACCTCGCCGGTCTCGGCGTCGCGCACGATCGTCCCTCGGGGAACGCGCAGCCGGACGTCCTCGCCGTCGGCCCCGGTCCGGTTGTTCCCCGAGCCGCGCTCGCCGCTGCCGGCCTGGTAGCGCGTCCGGTATCGGTAGTCGTAGAGCGTCGTCAGGTTGGTGTCGACCTCGACCAGGACATCGCCGCCTTCGCCGCCCTTTCCCCCGTCCGGTCCGCCGCGGGGGACGTACTTCTCGCGCCGGAACGACACGCAGCCGCTGCCGCCGGCGCCGGCCTTCACGGAGATGCGTGCTTCGTCGACAAATTGCATGG
>JBOHRQ010000349.1:0-1155 GCA_050732875.1 Gemmatimonadota bacterium
GAGCGACGGCCAGGGGATGTCGCCCGACCACCCGGCGCGACTTCCCCAGGTGATAGCGGATCTCGTACGTGCCAGGGACGGCGGGGGCCTCGATTTCGAGCGGTCGGCGCCAGGTGGCGCTGAGGGATAGGTACTCGTCCCCGGGCGCGCCGGGCTGCGCGATCGAGATATGATCGGTGGGCTCCACGAATCCGCTCCAGCTGACCGTAAAGTTCGCTTCCGCGGTGACGAAGTCGGGCACGCTGAACATTACCGGGCAGCTCCGGAAGGCCTGGCGCAGGGCGGGAGCGGCTGCATGGATCGCGTCCCGCGCGTGCCAGCGAGAGAGATTCCACGTCCGCCAGTCCGCGCCATTCTCCCCTTCACGCCGGGCCAGGAGCCCTTCCGCCACAACGCATCTTCGCCACGAGTCGAGCCGGGCGAACACCTTAAGGAGAGCGGGGACCGCGTCGTCACTGAGCGACGCGGCGTAGCGCGCGTCGAAGGCGGGTCGCCTCCGCTCCTCGGCCGATCCGACGAGCTGGTTGGCGATCCGTGCCGCGTTCGCACGTACGATTGCCGCGTCGGGGTTGACGGCCGAGACGGCCAGCACGCCGATCATGAAGGTCCCCAGCGCCCCCGCCACGAAGCGCTCCCGGCGATCCCGCAGCACACTGGCGCCGAACCACGCGAAAACGATCACCAGCCAGATCATGAAGGCCGCCGTGTAGAGGCGGAGCTCGGTGAGGCCGTAAGCGTCGACGTAGAGCCGCATCCGGAGCGCGGCCGAGACGAGCACCGCCGTCATCATGACGAGGAGTGCAGCGGCGAGAGCGCGGACGCGGCTTCGCGAAGCCGAGCCCTTCGGAACGAACCAGTCGGCGACCAGCAAGCCGGGCAGCGCGATCGACGCGGCCGTGACGAGCTGGAAGAATCCCTCGCGGGCGTACTCCGCGTAGCTGAGGCCGAGCGTCGCCTCGACCAGCTCGCGGCCGCCGAACAGGGTCCGGATCTGGACGACGAGGAAGAGTAGAAAGAGCGCGTCCACCAGCACGAGGGCGACCAGCGCTTCCGTGCCTCGGCGTTCGGTGATCGCCCCTGGATCGGATGGCCGGCCGAGTGCTTCGGGGACGAGGTGAACGGCGAGTCCGTACAGGACGCCGGCCGCCACCCACG
>JBOHRQ010000350.1:0-1149 GCA_050732875.1 Gemmatimonadota bacterium
TCGGTGAAGTCCCGTCCGAGGGTGGGCAGGTTCTCGATCTGCTCCTCGTCGATCAGCTCGACCACGCCCCCTTCCGAGACATCCACCTGATTTTCCGGGTTCACGGTGACCGCGATGGCCTCGACCTCCACGGGCCGAAGCGCCATGTCGACCACCAACTGGTCGCCCAGGCTCACGCGCATCGGACCGCGCTCCTCGGCCGGCAGGGGTGGGAACTCGGCCGTGACGGTGTACAGCCCCGGCTGCAGGAAGCCGGCGCTGTAGCGGCCGGCCTCGTTGGTCAGGACGGCGCGCGTCGCACCGGTTTCCACGCTCCTGACGGTGACGGCCGCGCCGGCCAGCGGTGCGCCCGCGTTGTCCACGATCTGGCCCGCGATCGCCCCCGTTGTCACGCCCTGCTGCGCGAGCAGGTCGACGGGGCCGGCCAGGGCCAGCAGGGTCAGCGCCACTACGAGCGCGGCGCAACTCACCCGAAATCGATTCATACCCGGTCCTTTCGTCTGAGCCATGGCTTTTGTTCGTCTCGTGCTGCTTGCGCCTGGATCCGGGCAGGGAGGGGAGCCCGGAGTCGTCAAGGCCGTGAAGGAAAAAGTAGAAGGGTCGGCGCCGCTTAGCAATCACTCCGCTCCGGGTCGCCCGCTCCGTCGAGCCGGCGAATCGCCTCCTTCACTTCCTCGTAGTCGGGCTCGAGCGAGGCGTCCTCGCTCACCCACCGGTACGCCACCCGTCCGCTTCCGTCAATGATGAAGACGGCCCGCTTGGCGACACCGTTCAGTCCGTAGAAGTCCTCGTACAGCACGCCGTACTGCCGGGCCGCCTCGCGATTGAAGTCGGAGAGGACCGGGAAGGGCAGGCCGTGCTCTTCCCTGAACTTCCGGGTGACGAACGGGCTGTCGACCGAGATCGCCAGGATGTCAGCGTCGAGATTTTTCCAGGCGCTCCAGCCGTCGCGCATCGCGCACATCTCGGTCGTGCACGTCGGACTGAACGCCAGCGGGAAGAAGAGCAGCACCACGGGCCGCTTGCCAATCCGGTCGGCCAGATCGACCGTCTGCCCGGGAGCTTCGGGGAGGACGAAGTTCGGGGCGAGGTCGCCCGGTTGTACGGCCATGGGACCTCCGGAGGGGGCTTCGACGATGCGGGGAGGGT
>JBOHRQ010000351.1:0-1147 GCA_050732875.1 Gemmatimonadota bacterium
CCCTAACGCCTGCAGGTCACGCGCCGCACTCGGTCATGTCAGCGTGACGACCTTATCGAGCGCTGCAATGGTGCCGTTCTAGGGCGGATTCGGCCGGTCCGTCGGCCTCGCTCAGGTGAGGGCAACTGCGCTACGGCCGTGGATCGGAGCCTCGGCGGTGGTCGGCTTCAAGTACCGGCACGCACTCGACAGCCTTGGCCGATTACACCGTGATGGAGGAAGCGGGGATCGAAGAGCGACTAGGAATATTGCGGTTAGGGCAGCTCCGCAAAGTCGCCGACAAGGTCACCACCACGGACCTCCTACCCTGAGACAAGGGCTACGAACACACGTTCTACTACATACTGGGCGGACCGGAGTACTCCAGACCTACCGCGCGAGCTCCGCCCGTTCCGGCAGCAAGCGACGGAGAGCGCGTGCCTTCGACATTGCCGGATGTTCGCCACTGCCTCCCTGTTGAGGCCCGTCCTGTAGGTCGTCTCATAGCGCTCGTCCCACTGAGCCAGGGGGTATCCCTCCGGTGCCGAACTGCCCGGGATGAGAACCGCGAGCCGTGCTGGAGCGGGTGGCGTCAGCCTCCCGCCACGAACGCGACGACAACGTACGCCGCGTGCTTGTCGAAGTTCTGGCGACGGTGGTCGTACACGGTTGTGGTACGGGGATCGGCGTGACGGGCGGCGATCTGGACCTCCCGGAGCGGAACGCCGGCGTCGAGAGCGCACATGATGAAGGCGGCCCGGAGCCTGGGCAGAGCCTCCGCCACCCCAGGGCGAGACCGACAGCGGCGAGCCGGCAACGGACCGCGAAGACCCTCGAACCGTCAACGCGAGGGCCGTACCTGTTGCGAGCCGGGCCGGCGTCCCGTAGCGCGACGGACTACTTTTGGTGGGAGTTCCCGGTGACCGTCTTAAGCAGGGGGCCGGCATGGCAGTCCGGATCGTCACCCACGTATGGCGAGACACCAAAGGGGTCATCCGCTTCATCGCGAACCCGGACGCGGACTGGTTTCATCGTCGGCGCCAGTGGGCGATCAACGACATCGTGGGCCGCCACCACGACTACTTCGTCGCGGGTTCCCGAGGCGCCCCGACACCTGTTGATGTGGTCCAGGACCCCTCTGGGCCGTACCTCAGATCGCGGGCGGATC
>JBOHRQ010000352.1:0-1145 GCA_050732875.1 Gemmatimonadota bacterium
TGGCGGGCCTCGAGCTGCTCCAGGTCTTCCAGCGCGACGTCATGATCGTCCTCATCGAAGGGCGCCATCAGCTGCAGCACACCCGGCTCGTAGGAACCGCCGAGATCGGTGACGACCCCCACGAGGCCGCGGTCCGCGCCGTACTGGACGCCATCAACCGGTTCATCAACCGCCCGGTCCGCTTCGGAGCCGCCGCCTAGTGTCCGAAACCGGCCCGCCGTCCGATCCCGCCCCGGGCGCCGAGCCCGCCGGTCCTGTCCCCACCGGGGCCGCGCCCCCGCGCAAGGGACTCTCGACCGGTGCCAAGATCGGGATCGGCTGTGGAATCGTCGCGCTGCTGGCGATCGTCGCGCTGATCGTGGCCGGCGTCGCGGGCGGACTCTTCCTGAAGCGCAAGGCCGACGAGTTCCAGGGCGGCGTCGAAGCCCAGACCGAGGCCAGCGAGACGATCCAGGAGCTCGAGGCGGAGCATCCCTTCACGCCGCCCGCGGACGGGCGGATCGACGCCGAGCAGGCCGGGCGTTTCTTCGAGGTCACCGACGACGCGTGGGTGGACATGGAAGAGGTCGCCGGGGACCTGGCCGAGCGCGGACGGGACATCGAGGAACGCCGGGGCGAAGCGGGAATGGGGGACGCGATGGCGGGCCTCCAGGGGCTCGGCCGGGCGCGCGCCGCCCTGGCGGACGCTCTCGAGGAGAACGAGATGCCGGTCAGCGAGTATCTGTGGACCGGTCTCGCGCTCATGCGCGCCTACGAGGATCTCGGACGGCCGGCTTCGGAGTCCGGAATCCCGCAGGAGAACCTCGACCTGGCGTCCCAGCACCGCGCCGAGCTGGCGGAGATCGACGAGACCGGCGACGGGGAGGTCGGGAAGGGAATGGTGCTGGGGATCGCGGTCACGCTGGGGATGACCGACGGGAACATCGGGGCATTCGGGATCGATACGTTGATGCGCTAGAGTGGGAGTCATCGGACCTGCCTTGCACCAGGCTCAGCCGCCCCCTTCACGAATCAGCCACCCCCTTCACGAAGAAGCTCCGGCAGCCGCTCGACGAACGCCGATCGCGCCAGGATCCGGTCGGCTCCCGCCCGCCGGGCCGCGCGGAAGGCCTCGCCTTCCCGATGCGGCCCGAAAGCGACGACGT
>JBOHRQ010000353.1:0-1145 GCA_050732875.1 Gemmatimonadota bacterium
CGATGAGGGCCTCGCGAGGCGGGCTGTCCGTGGGCTCCCGCTCCACCCAGCGTCCCAGGACGGGCGCCGGGTCGAACTCGAAGCCGCCGCGCTGGTCGCCGACGGGATCGCCGCAGCCGGCCGCCAGGAGCGCCGCCGCCAGCAGGACCCACGCCAGACGTGGGGGCTGGCCGGCGCCGGCGTCCGCAGTAGCATCGTAGGCATGTCCCATGAAGCCCACGTGCCCATCCTAACGGTTGACGCTTTCGCCGACGAACCTTTCTCGGGGAACCCCGCCGCCGTGTGCCTGCTGGCCGAACCCGCGGAAAAGCCGTGGATGCAGGCCGTGGCCCGCGAGATGAATCTCTCCGAGACCGCGTTCCTGGTTCCCCGCCCCGAGGGCTTCGAGCTGCGGTGGTTCACCCCCGCCACGGAGGTCGACCTGTGCGGACACGCCACGCTCGCCAGCGCCCACGTCCTCTGGGAGACGGGGATCGCGGCGCGGGGCGAGCCGATCCGGTTCCAGACGCGCAGCGGCATCCTGGGCGCCCGGCCGGCCGACGGCAGGATCGCGCTGGACTTTCCGGCCACCCCCGCCCGCGAGGCCGAGCTCCCGGCGGGGCTCGTCGAAGCCCTCGGTGTCGTGCCGGTTTGGGCGGGCCGAACGGCGGCCACCGACTGGCTGGTCGAGGTCGAGGAAGAGGGAACGGTCCACGCCCTCGCTCCGGATTATCCGAGGCTCGCCACCATCCCGGCCCGCGGTGTGATCGTGACGAGCCGCTCGGTCGACAGGCGCTTCGACTTCGTCTCCCGGTTCTTCGCCCCGCGGGTCGGGATTGACGAGGACCCGGTGACGGGCTCGGCCCACTGCGCGCTCGCGCCCTATTGGTCCCGGCGGCTCGAGCGGAGCGTCATGACCGGCTTTCAGGCCAGCGCGCGCGGCGGCGTCGTGCACGTCCGAGATCTGGGGAAGCGGGTCGAGCTCGAGGGACGGGCGGTCACGATTCTCCGCGGCGAGCTGATGATCTGACCATGGCGCGGGATCGAGGCGACCTGGCTGGCGCCCCTGGATCCCCGCGCTAGACTCGCCCGCGAGATCGAAGACAACCCCGATGTCGTGAAGTGCAGGAGGAACGCATGAAGAATCGTCCGCTCGTCGCCCGCAC
>JBOHRQ010000354.1:0-1132 GCA_050732875.1 Gemmatimonadota bacterium
GCGAGCCCCCGCCGGGCCGCGCGGAGAACAACGTCGACCTCATCGACCGATTCTTCACCGATGCCAATCTGGATCCGCTCCGGTTGCGAGCGCCGCTGACGATCACGGAACCCAGACCGGTCAGGGGAGCGCCTGCGATTCTCGGCGCGCTCAACACCCGGGCCCGCACGATGGAGTCACGGCTGACCACGCTGAGTCAGCAGCTCGTGCAAGAGGTACCGGTGCTCGCCGAGAGGTTCGACACGGAGAAGGCGTGCCGGCTACTGCTCTCCAACGCCGACATCTTCCAGTTGCGCCGCGTGGTGCTCGGGCATCCGCAGCTGGCCGGACAGGTCAACCAGCTGGGCTTCAAGAAGATCGTCGAGCTCCGGCAGAGTGAACCGCCGCCGCCGGAAGGGCTCGTCCTCACCGCTCCCGCGCCGGCGAACATCCGGAATCGGCTGATCTTCATCAAGGCGAAGTGGGCGGACAAGGAGGTTCGTGAGTCACTCAGGCGGCAGGACGAGTGGTACGGCTGGCGAGCCAAGCGGGAATGGCACGAGGCGTGGCGGGATCAGTCCGCCCGGTGGGAACTCAAGCTGCGTGCCCTGGAACGGCAGATCAACGCGCTGGCCGGAGCGTTTCTCGATCACGCCAGGGCTGATAGCGCGCGGTTCGCGACGCGGTCCAAGGAGCTGTTCGAGGCCAGAGTCGGGGTCTCCTACCTGCTGCCGCGCCAGGGTGAACTGGAAGGGTTCTACCGCTCGGTGGTGCGCCGGTTCATCGACGTCTATGCCGTGGAGAAGGGGCTGGCGCCGACGGCGACGGTCGGCGATGTGGTGACCGAAGCACTCCGTGACAATGGATGGCGCGATGCTTATGAGACCAGTATCGACAACCGGAGAGGCCCGGAGTCCGCTGTCGCTCATGTGCGGGACCTGCTCAAGGCCGAGGTGAAGAGAATCTTCGCGCACAGCGACATCGAGCGGCGTCCCCTGTTGCCCGCATTGGGGGACTTGCTGGAGGCCGCTGCCGGGCGTGCCTCTGAATCGGTGGACGAGGATGACGTCGTCCAGTTCCGGGAGAAGCTCGCCGGGCTGGTCCCGGTCGGTTTCGCACCCGGTGGCACCGGGCGCTTGAAGATCCTGTTCTC
>JBOHRQ010000355.1:0-1131 GCA_050732875.1 Gemmatimonadota bacterium
CCTGCAGCTGAGGCCGTCTGATGTGTGGCACGTCGGCGACAGTCTCTCGACCGACGTCGCGGGCGCACTGACTTCCGGCATTTCGAGCGTTTGGCTCAACCGCAGACGTCAGGAACTCGGCCCCTCGGATCCTCACCCCGACCTGGAGATCACCTCGCTCGGAGCGATACCTCCGCTCCTGCTCGGCTGACCCACGACTGCCGTTAGAACGCCGGCTGAGCGCCCGAACGCGAAGGAGGCGAGGTGGCCTGCACTGCAAGGATTCCCACGTGGCTGCTGTGCTCCGGCGGACGAGGGCCGAGGAAGGGTCGATACTTCGAGAGATCGAACGCCTTGCTGGCGCGCGGTTCCGCGATGTCGGCTTGTCCCATGTAGCGGACGACGAGCCCGCCTCCGTGGATGCGCTTGCCCGCTACGCGGAGGACGGGCGGTCCTGGGTCGCCGTGGACCACATGGATACGCCGATCGGCTATGTGCTCGTCGACGTCGTCGACGGGTGCGCGCACATCGAACAGGTGAGTGTCCGGCCTGATCACCAGGGCTCCGGCGTCGGCAGGGCGCTCGTCGACCGCGTCCGTACCTGGGCGGCGGACTGCGGCTTGGCGGCCATCACGCTCACCACGTTCACGGAGGTCCCGTGGAACGCGCCCCTATATCGACACCTCGGTTTCCGGGTTCTCGCCGAGGACGAGATCGGTGCCGAGCTTCGGGGACTGCGAGACGACGAGACAGCCCATGGTCTCGATCCCACGACGCGGGTCTGCATGCGCTCGGAACTCGCCCGCTGAAGGGTCCGCCCTGCCCCAGATAACGCCGGATCGCTGACGCGGTTCCGCGAGCTGCAGCGTCACCGATTGCGAGCCGAAAGCGCCCCCAATGGCATCGAGGCCGTCGACGAAACCGACGCCGGGGAGAGGTCCCCTGCGATCGTCGGCCGGCGGCTGTGACCAAACCGTGACCAACGGTTCTCCTCGGCAGACTCCTCAGTGAGCGTCGTAGCGCTCCTGTGAGGTAGGGCGCTGGGTCAGATGGATCGACTCCCGGTTGAGGTCCCGATCGGGCTGTGGGTGGCTTGCTCGCCACCGGCCCGGGACCAGCAGCCCCCGAAAAGAGGATCCGTCGTTGCCAGCG
>JBOHRQ010000356.1:0-1129 GCA_050732875.1 Gemmatimonadota bacterium
ATGGCGGAGAGGGCGGGATTCGAACCCGCGAGACGCTGTTAACGTCTACGCGATTTCCAGTCGCGCTCCTTCGACCGCTCGGACACCTCTCCGCGACCACAAAGGTAAGACCCGCCGGGTAGGCTTACAAAGCCCGCTCAGCCAAGCGTGACGCGAACGGTGTGGGTCCGCCCGTCGTCGACCAGCGGGATCCGGGCGCCGCTGGGGGGCTCGCCCGCGGGGGCCCTACGGGGCAGTGCCCCGTCTCCCGGCGGCTCTCCGTCCCCCCCGATCGGGTCGCTGCCGGGGTTTCCGCCCCCGTCCTCGTCGTCATCGCCACCGCCGACCCTCGCGCCGACCTCTGCCGGTACGCGCGTCTCCGCCGCCAGCCATCCCCGCTCCGGCACTTCTTCCCCGTCCAGCTCGACCCGCTTGACGCCGCGCATGACCCCTTCCGGGTTCTGCACGTCGATCTCGTAGCGCGCCGAGTGGTAGCGGAACGAGATCTCGTAGCCCGGCCAGTCGCGCGGGATGCAGGGGTCGAGAAGGAGCGTCTCGCCGCGCAGGCGAAAGCCCAGGATCCATTCCACGCCGGCCCGGTACATCCAGCCGGCCGAGCCCGTATACCAGGTCCAGCCCCCGCGGCCGACGTGGGGCGGCTCGGCGTAGACGTCGGCCACCGCGACGTAGGGCTCGACCTTGTAGCGATGAATCCCGGCCCGCGTGGAAGCGTGGTTGATGGGGTTCAGGATCGAGAACAGCTCGGCGGCCTTGTCGCCCTCGCCCAGCTCGGCGAAGGCGATCAGCGCCCAGAGCGCGGCATGAGTGTACTGGCCGCCGTTCTCGCGGATCCCCGGGACGTAGCCCTTGATGTAGCCGGGGTCGAGGGGGGTCTTGTCGAACGGAGGCGTGAACAGGAGCACCAGGCCGTCCCCCCGCCGGACCAGGTACTGCTCGACCGCCTGCATGGCATGGGCGGCCCGGTCGCGCGGCGCGGCCCCCGACAGGACCGCCCACGACTGGGCGATCGAGTCGATGCGGCACTCCTCGTTCGATGACGAGCCGAGCGGGGTCCCGTCGTCGAAGTAGGCCCGCCGGTACCAGTCCCCGTCCCAGCCGTGCTCCTCGAGCGCCTGCTGGACCCGCTCGG
>JBOHRQ010000357.1:0-1127 GCA_050732875.1 Gemmatimonadota bacterium
GGCTGACCTCGCGCAGGAAGTCGGCGGTCAGGCCCGTCTCCTCGAAGAAGTCGAAGACCTCGCCGGCCCGGTAATGGCTGGTCGGATCGTAGGTGGCGCCGGCGAACCGGGCCGGCCCCTCCCCGTACGCGACGCCGCCCCGTGGCGCGTCGGTCAGGGCGGAGAACTCGCTGAACCATCCCGTGATGACAGGACGGAGCTGACAGTCCGCGGGGAGGCGCAGAAACGCGTTACCCTCGCCGAGCTGGCAGTATTTGTACCCGCCGCCCGTGACGTAGGCGTCCTCGAATCCTTTCACCGAAAACGGAACGACGTTCAGGGAGTGATAGGCGTCGATCAGCAGCTCCGCGCCCTCGCGCCGGCACGCGCGCGCGACCCTCTCCAAACCGCCGGCGAGGTGGGCGGTCGTGTAGAAGACGGACGAGACCATGGCGGCGGAGGTGCGGGCGTCGACTGCCTCGGCCAGCCGCTCGCCGACGGTGTCGGCGGGGTGGGCCGGGACGCGCACCACCTCGAGGCCCGCCTCGGCCAGCCGATCGAGCTGGCGGCGCAATGAGTGGAACTCGCCATCCGTCGTGACCAGCCGGGGCCGCTCGCGGAGGGGGAGCGCGGAGAGCCAGGGGAGGACGAGGTGATGCGTGCTCTCGGCGAGCGCGATGACGCCGTCGCGATCTCCGAGCAGCCGGGCGTACCCCGCCCGGACGCGATCGGCACGGGCGAACGCCCGCTCCCACTTCTCGTCCACGAGCTTCGCGGCGTCGAGCCACGCCTGTCGCTGGCCTTCGAAGCCGCAGTCGGGCCACGCCTGATGGGAGTGGCCCGACAGGAGCAGACGCTCCTCGACCCGGAAGCGCCGATAGAAGGGCGCAAGCGCGTTGGGGGATGCATAGAGGGCCTCGGGAGAGAGAGCCGGCCGGTCGACCGCCGGACTGCTCTCCCTCACCGGCCCGTCGCGAAGCGGCTCAAGCCTTGGAGCTCGTCTTGGCGTAGAAAGCGGAGAAGAGCTGGTGCGTATGCCGCCCGTGGCACTTCGGGCACTCGAGCCGTTTCCGCCGCTTCGCTCCGTGCTTGGAAATCCGTTCGCGGATCGCGAACGTCTTCTTGCAGTCTTCGCACTGGTACTCGTA
>JBOHRQ010000358.1:0-1126 GCA_050732875.1 Gemmatimonadota bacterium
CCTTGCCCCGCCGGGTGCGCTCGGCGATCTGCGCTCGCTCGTACTCGGCGATCATCCCCTGGAACTGGATCATCAGCTCGTCCTCGGGCGTTTCCGCCCTCGGGCCCTTCACGAACCGGACCTCCGTTCCTGCTCGGGAGAACTCGTCGATGAGCAGGGCCTGGTAGGCGTAGCGGCGGGCCAGGCGGTCGGGCGAGTAGCACAACACGACGTCCACGGGAACCTGGGCGGCGAGGTCCCGCAGCCGCTCCAGTGCGGGGCGGATCAGCGTCGCTCCGGAGTAGCCCTCGTCCTCGAAGACCCACTCAGCGGGGACGTCAAGCTCCAACCGCTCGGCGGCCTCGATCAGCGCCGCTGTCTGGGAGCCGATCGTCTGCTCCTCGCGCTGGCGGGCCGAGGACACCCGGGCGTAGATGGCGGCGGTCGTCATGGTCGGCGCTCCTTGGGTCGGCTCGCGCCCGTCGCTCGGGAACGAGGATCTTGTAGGCCAGCGCCAGCGACGATGCCGCGGCGCGGTCGAAGACGAACTCGGCGCTGACCGCCCTATCGGCCACGGCCCTCGCCAGGCTGGCGGTCCAAGAACTCCGCCAGCGCCTGGCTTACAACCGCGGAGATGGTCTGGCCCGTCGTTCGTGCCGCCCGCCGGATCCGTCGAGCCAGCTCCGCGGGCACCTTCACGGTGAACACCACCTTGGTCCCGGGCACGGCCACCGCGCCCTCGTCGCGCGCCCGCTCAACGTAGCGGCGGGCCTGGCGATCCGACAGCCGGTGGCGGCGGGCGAGCGCCCGCGTGGCCTCGGCTAATTCGAGCCCGGAGTCGAGCAGTTCCCTGGCGGTGTTGATCCTCTTGGCCACCTGATCGGCACGAGCCCGGCGTCCGTCGGTCATGACTCTTAGATACTACCTTTAGTGTCACTCACAGTGGTGGACCGTCTCTTCGGCTTCTCACCACGGCGATACGGCAGGGAGACGCTGAACTCGAAGTTCGCTACTGGGTTTGAGGAGTCATTTCTCCATTGTTGGCCAACCTGTTCATGCACTATGCCTTCGATACCTGGATGGCCCGAAAGCATCCGGGCTGTTCTTTCGAGCGCTATGCGGACGACATCGTTGCCCACTGCGACAC
>JBOHRQ010000359.1:0-1125 GCA_050732875.1 Gemmatimonadota bacterium
CGAGGATCGCGGGCTGGTGGTGGCGTTCGAGGACATCAGCGCCAACATCGCCTCCCAGCGCGTCCTGGCGTGGGGCGAGATGGCGCGCCAGGTGGCCCACGAGATCAAGAATCCGCTGACCCCCATGAAGCTCTCCCTCCAGCATCTCGAGCGGACGGTGGACGACCGGCCCGACAACTTCGAGGAGCTGTTCCGCGCCAATCTGGACCTGGTGCTGAGCGAGATCGACCGTCTCGAGCGGATCGCCGGAAACTTCGCGCGCTTCGCGGTCCCCGATCCCGAGGCGCTGGTGCCGTTCGACGGCGTGGAGGTCGCGCGGGACGCGCTGGCCCTCTTCGAGCGCGGCGGGGAGGCGGTGAGCTACGGGCTGGAGGCCGGGGACCGGCCGCTCCTCCTCCTCGGCGAGCCGGAGGAGTTCCGCCGCGTCCTGGTGAACCTGCTCCAGAACGCCCGCGACGCCGTCCTGTCCGGCGGCCGGGGGAGCGTGACCGTCCGCCTCGAGCGCGATCCCGAGCCCGGCTGGGCGCGGGTCTCGGTCCTGGACGATGGCATCGGGCTGCCCGACGACGGGCTGGAGCGGCTCTTCGAGCCCTCGTTCTCGACCAAGACCCGGGGCACCGGGCTGGGGCTCGCCATCACGCGCCGGATCGTCGAGGCGTGGGGCGGGACGATCGAGTATGAGCGGAGGGAGGGAGGAGGCACGATCATTCGCGCCCGTTTGAGGTTGGCCTAGCGGCGGCTGCTGAAGACAGCCGTCAGGACGTTCGCAGCCCGCCAAAGCCGCAAAACTACCTCATAAACTCACCGCCGTTTCACACCCCGGTAGCAGAGCATTTCCTCCCAAATGGAAACTAATTACACACTGCAACAGAAGGTTGATTACATAATCTGGAACCAGGGTTCATTTTCGTTGACTTCGAATAAGCCATCATGGTACGATGCGGGTGTTCGTGGGGACCGGAAAGCCCAGATCGGGAATGCCCGGGGCTGGAACGCGGAAACGGAGGTCGAGATGTCGAACGCAGTACGGATCCTGTGGGGAGACGAACGGGGACAGGATCTCGCCGAGTACGGGATGCTGGTCGCCCTGATCGCGATCGTCGTGATCGCCGCGGTGACGGTGCT
>JBOHRQ010000360.1:0-1125 GCA_050732875.1 Gemmatimonadota bacterium
CGACCCGCCGACGACCGAGGGGGCCCTGGCGGGCCTCTTCGAGGCGGTTGCGGACGAAGCCGGCCTCGAGGCCCCGCCGGTTAGCGAGGGTGCGCTCTCCTCGGGCGCCGTTGCGTTCGTCGACGAGGACGGGCTGACGGTCGTCACCCGGTCGGGCTTCGGCGGCGTCGACTTCCCGGCCGGGGCGCTGGCCCAGCGAACCCTGGTGATCCTCGAGAGGCTTCCCGAGACCGGCGAGCCCGCGGATCACGAAGGACCGCTCCCGACCGAGCTGGACCAGTATCCGATCTTCTATCAGGTCACGACGTTCCCCGAGGTGGAGGAGCTCTCCGTCGAGGCCATCACCGGTCTCTGCGTGCTCGACCCGCCCGATCCGTTCGCACCCGCCCCCGACGTGGCGGCGCGGCTGAGGCTCGCCCACCCCGACCCGGCCGACCCGTCGCGGATCGAGATCCTGCCGCTCGCCGACGCTCCGTTTCTGGATTGCACGGGGGCGACAAGCCAGGGGCTCGGTCTGGCCAGCCCGGGACGGCTCGGGGCCACGATCACCGCGTTCAGCCCGATCGCCGCGGTGGATCCCCTGAGCGGAGGCCCGGCGCCGCTGGTCCTCTCGCTCCAGATCCCGGAGACCGTGCCCAATACGCCGGGCTCGATTATCACCGGGACCGTTGAGTTCGCGGACCCGGAAGGGGACATCGCCCTGTATGTGGTGGAACCGGTCTCCGGGTCCCTGAACGGATTCGGGGATGATCCAGGCGTCCGTGGCCAGACGACCGGCACCTTCGAGTTCACGATCGCGTGCCCCGAGGAAGGGGACCCCTGCGCGACCGGCGAGGTCCAGGCGACGATCACGCTCCAGGACGCCAAGCAGAACCTGAGCGAGCCGTTCCCGTTCTCGTACACGGCGGTAGCGCCCTGAGGGGAGGCCGCGGACCCCGCGGATTGCGAGGGAGTATTTACAAACGGGAAGAACCCGGTATAATTGTTTCCGTTCAGGGTTTTCTGACCGGGACTTTTCCCAAGGAGGAAACGGGCTCATGGCTGCCAAGAAGAAGACGGCCAAGAAGCCGGCCAAGGCGAAGAAGAAGCCGGCCAAGAGAAAGAAGAAGTAGGCGCAGACCACGC
>JBOHRQ010000361.1:0-1121 GCA_050732875.1 Gemmatimonadota bacterium
CCGAGGCGGAGCGCTACCCCATCCTCAAGATCAAGCTCGGGTTCGAGGGCGACCGGGCCGTCCTCGAGACGATCCGCGGGGCGACCGAAAAGCCGATCCGCGTCGACGCCAACGAAGGCTGGTCCCGGCAGGAGGCGCTGGCGCGAATCCCCCTGCTCGAGGACCTCGGGGTCGAGCTCCTCGAGCAGCCGGTCCGGGCGGCCGACCGCGAGGGCCTGGCCATGGTCGCGGCCGCCACCGACATCCCCGTCGTGGCCGACGAAGCCTGCCGGACGAGCGCCGACCTGGCGGACCTCCTGGGGGTCGTGGACGTGGTGAACGTGAAGCTCGCCAAATGCGGCTCGATCCTGGAGGCCGTGCGTCTGATGACGGCGGCGCGGGCGCTCGGGTTCGGGGTCTTCCTGGGCTGCATGGTCGAGTCCTCGCTCGGGATCGCGGCCGCCGCCCACCTGGCGCCGCTGGCCGACTACGTGGACCTGGACGGACACCTGCTGCTGGCCGACGACCCGTGGACGGGTCTGCGCTTCGAGGCGGGCCGGGTGCTGCCCGATCCGGAGCGTCCGGGGCTCGGCGTGGAGCCCGTGGCCGAGCGGGCGCCGGCGGGCTGAGCCAGCCGCCCGGTACCCCTCGGGAGCCGACTCCGTGCGAGGACGGTTCGCCCTCCGCCGGGGTCGGCATGCGCCTTGCGCAACGTAACGGACGTCAAGCGCGGGCGCGAACGGGTCGAATGGGCCGAAGCACCTTGCGCTGCTTCAACTTGGGAAGACGAAACGCGGGCCCGTCGGACACCGGCGGGAGGGTCGCGGCGCCTCAGATATCTGAGCAAAACTCAGAAATCTGAGGCTGAGCCGGAGTGTCTCCGGACGAGCCGCTTTCTCGATCACGGCCGCGCGAGCGGTCCGACAACGATGCCGATACGCAAACCGGAAACGCGAAACCAGCGAGGAGGTGGGCCGAGCGCAGGACGATTTTCGGTTTACGCTTTCGAGTTTCTCGGGCGCTCCCAGAACGATCCGGGGGCGCGAGTCTCTTCAGAGAAGAACAAGAGGAGAAACAGCCAGCATGAATTTCCCTAAGAAATTCTGGCGGATTCCCGCGCTGGCGCTGGTGGTCACGCTGCC
>JBOHRQ010000362.1:0-1115 GCA_050732875.1 Gemmatimonadota bacterium
ATGTCGGTGCCGGGAGTCGTCGGCGTGGGCCAGGGAGAGACGTCCGCCGGCCGGCCCGCGATCGTCGTCCTGGCCCGGGATCGCGGAGTTCGCGGCGTGCCCGCTGCCTACGGAGCCGTGCCCGTCAGGGTCATCGTGACGGGAGAGATCCACGCCCTGCAGCAGGATCCCCGGAAGGGGCCGCCATGCCCGCCGAAGTGCGGGGGCGGAGGAGGAGGGGACGGCGGAGGCGACGTCGATCCGACAGCGCGCTTCGAGCGGCCGGTCCCGATCGGCGTCTCCACGGGGCATCCCGAAATCACGGCGGGAACGATCGGCGCCCGGGTCGAGAGGGGAACGAGCGTGTACGCGCTCAGCAACAACCACGTCTACGCGGACGCCAACCAGGCCTCGATCAGGGACGTCGTCCTCCAGCCCGGAGCGTTCGACGGCGGGGAGGCCCCTCGCGACGTGATCGGCACCCTGGCCGACTTCGTGCCCATCGTCTTCACGACGTCCGCCAACAATCGGGTCGACGCGGCGATCGCCGAGACCTCGACGAGCGAGCTCGGGAACGCCACTCCCTCGAACGGGTACGGAACGCCGAGAAGCAGCACGGCGACCGTGGGCGTCAACGACCGCGTGATGAAGTACGGCCGCACGACCGGGCAGACCAAAGGGCGCGTGGTGGCGATCAACACCACGGTCAACGTGGGCTACGGATCCTCTGGCACCGCACGCTTCGTCGACCAGATCGTGATCGGCGGAGGCGGGTTCAGCCAGGGCGGGGATTCCGGCTCCTTGATCGTGCTGGAGAAGGGCAGCGGGGCCAGGAGGCCGGTCGGGCTCCTCTTCGCCGGGAGCTCGAGCGTGACGATCGCCAATCCGATCGATTTCGTGCTCGATGCCTTGAACGTGACGATCGACGGGAACTGAGGGAGGGCCGCCTGACGCTCGACCGCCTGCTCGCACCGATCCTCGCTGTCTGCGTGGCTGGCTGTTCCGCGGGTTCGGGGAACTACGACGATCGGGAGGCGATCGAGATGACACGCGATACGCTCGACACGGCTCGCCAGGCGTTGACCGACAGCGTGATCGACATGCCGGGGGTCACCGGTGTCGGCATCGGGGAGTGC
>JBOHRQ010000363.1:0-1111 GCA_050732875.1 Gemmatimonadota bacterium
GACGCCGATCGCGTGTCCGATTCGCCACGAAGGCGACACAGCCGGCCAGCTCGTCCAGGTCGACATCCGTCCCCGCCAGGACGACGCCGCGCGGCGTCCACCGCGCCCCCGCCACCATCCGGTCGATGTCCGGGTCGCTGAGCAGGACCTCGCTCCGGATCAGGTCGTACGCCTCCTGGGTCAGGAGGAGCTCGATCTCGGGCCCGTCGTCGGGCCCGCCAAAGGAGGGCCGGGAGGAGAGGTCCCACACCGTCTTCCGCCACCCCACGATGGCCCCCTCCTTCCCGCAGGTCACGCACCGCCAGCGGATCTCGGAAGGGACGTCGTGGCAGGTGACCGCGAGGCGACCCGTGCACGGCCGTCGCCGGGGTCGGGCCGGGCAGCGGATCGGGGTCGTCCAGGTCTTGCCGCCGGGCCGCGCGGTGGCCGCCGACACGATGGCCCCCACGAGCTCCAACTGGCGGGCGAGGGCGGGGGCCGGCTCCGCCTTTCTCAGGATCGGGTCGAGATCCCGCATATCGACGATGCGAAGGTCGGTCATGGTGCTCCCGGTGGCGCAGGCTCACCGAGACGTTTGTCCATCCCGGGTCGGTGGACGACGAGCCAGCGGCGGCCCGCATGGAGGAGCGACGCGACGGTTTTCACGAGGCGGTCCACTTCCTCATCGTCCGGCTCGACGACGGCTTCGTACAGGCTGCCTTTGGTAGAGAGTCCTGATCGCCGATGACCCATCGCTTGGGCCCCTCGAGAACGGAGCGCAGGAAGACGCTGCCCTGGGCGAGTCGCCCCTCCAACCGGGATCGGGTGTACCGGCAGATATCCACCGGGCGGCCGAGCAGGGCAGACGCCTCGAGCCCGGCCATCCCGATCTCAACCGGGGCGATCGATTCGCCGACGACGAGGACGTCGATGTCGCGTCCTTCGCGCACCTCCCCGGTGGAGAAGGATCCGTAGATGAACGCGGCCTCGATGCCCTCGACGTCCACCAGCGCGTCACGAACCACCTCGATCGGGTCGGCGAACTGCCGGATCAGTGCCCGGATCGGGTGCCACGCGGCGTGATCGAGCCGCGGATGGAAGATGACCTTCCGGTCCTGGCGTCGCTCGTGGG
>JBOHRQ010000364.1:0-1094 GCA_050732875.1 Gemmatimonadota bacterium
AGGTTGAGGGCCTCGATCGTGGCGTCGAGCCCGGCCGCGGCCAGTCCTCCGGCGCGGAAGCGGTCGATCGCCGTGTCGGCGAGCTTTCGACTGTCGTCGGCCTCGGTCCGCCGCACGACATCCATCGTCCGCTCGAGGATCTGGTGGGAGGACTCGTCGATCGCGATCGGCTCCTCGTCGATGACCTTCTCCCGGACCGCCGGCGTGAGGTGCCGTCGGAGCTCGCCGAGGATCAGGTCGTCGCCGCCCAGGATGATGTAGTCCACCTCCCCCTTGCGGACGATTCCCTCCAGCCGCTCGACGATCTCGCGGGCGTGCTTCTGGATGTGGTCCTCGATGCGGGCCTGGTAGCGGATCTCGGCCCAGCCGGCCACGCGGGTGCGGTCGATCGGCTCCGGGGCGTCGAAGTCCTGCTCGACGAGCACGCCCCCCAGGCTGGCGACGACGATCCGCGCCTGGTGGACATCGGCCACGCACACCGCGTAACGTGGCGCCTGGTCGGCCAGCTTGACGAGCGGATAGAGGTGTGGCACCGGACCGACGACGAGCTGGTGATCGTCGAAGGTGGTGCGGAACTCGAGCGCCTCCCACAGGTCGTCCTCGGTGGACGCGTACAGGGCGACCGAGCGGGTCGAGGGATCGAGGTTCGCCAGGTATTCGTCGATCCGATCCCGGTCAGCCGCGAGCCGGTCCTGCGCCGAGGAGCGCTCGGGGAAGCTCCGCAGGTGCTCGGCGAACGCCTTTTTCAGGAAGACAGGGTGGGTCGATCGCCCGTTGCCCATGGGCACCGTGTTGACGAAGCAGGAGACGACCGGGTTCGAGGATGGAGGCAGGTGCGCCAGTCGGGAGATGGTCTCGTTCAGCGTCGCCATGCGAACCCCTCTCTGGGAGTGCAGCAAAGGGCCGGAAAGCAAGGTGGACGGTCGGCCCGTCGGCCGGTGTGAGGCGGTGGGAGACGTGCGGTGAAACGGACATCCTCTCCAAGTCGAAATAGGACGTCGGTTCGGGACGGGAAGGTAGGTCGAGCGCCCCGCTGCGGCAACGCGCGGGGCGCCTTTTGACACCCCGTCCGCGGTCATCTAGCTTAGCGCCCT
>JBOHRQ010000365.1:0-1082 GCA_050732875.1 Gemmatimonadota bacterium
CCTTCGATATCGAGTACGTGGACGAGATCCGGAACGTGTCCGACAAGCAATCGTTCCAGATGGCGCGTCGCCTGACGCGCGAGGAGGCCCTCTTCGTCGGCGGTTCCTCAGGCACGATCGTCACGGTGGCGCTCGACGTGGCGCGCGAGCTGGACGATCCGGAGCGTACGGTTGTGGCGATGCTCTGCGACGTCGGCGAGCGATACCTGTCGAAGTTCCACTCGGATGAATGGATGCGGGAGAATCGCATGTTGGAGGACGAGCGGATCGAGGTCGCCTACCTCCTCGAGCGCAAGGCGCGCGCCGACATACCGCCGCTGATCATGATCCGGGCCGACGCGACGGTTCGGGAAGCCCTGGGTCTGATGGAGAAGTACAATGTGAGCCAGCTGCCGGTGATCGAGGACGACCGGCAGATGGGAAGCCTCTCGGAGGGTACGCTGCTGAACCGCGTGCTCGCCGATCCCGGCGCGCTCGACCAGCCGCTGGACGACTATCTCGAAGCGCCCTTCCCGACCGTCGAGGAGACCGGGAGCATGAAGGACGTGATCGGTCATCTGACGGCGGGCGACAGCGCCCTCCTGGTCCGCAGAAGCGGGCGCTACGTGGGAATTCTCACCAAATTCGACGTCCTTCACTACCTGACCAACGGAGGCCAGCGATGACGCGCTTTCCGGTCGTGCTGATGCTGGCCGGAGCGTGGTTCGCCCTGGCCGGCTGCAGCGACGAGGACGGGCCGACGGGTCCGGTCGCGCCGTTTCTCGACTTTCAGATCCAGATCCCGCGGGAGATCGAAAGCAAGTCGATGGTGGAGGTTCTCGTGACCGTCACCGCCTCGCGCGTCGAGTTCCCGCTCGAGGTCAAGATCGAGAAGGCGAACGCGGGCCAGCCGTTCCTCCTGGAGGGGACGGCGCGCCTGTTCGGGAGCGACAGGACGGTCTCCTTCGTGACCGTCCCGCGCCAGGATCCGCGATACCGCTTCACGGTCACCGAGTCGGGCGTGCGGGCGCTCTCGGTCCAGAAGATCGTCTCCGTGGAGGTTCTCGACTTCCCTTGACGCGGGATCGATCCCATCTCCTCAC
>JBOHRQ010000366.1:0-1077 GCA_050732875.1 Gemmatimonadota bacterium
GCCTAGGGCATGCAAGCGCGGGACTTTCGCAGCATCGGCAGGGCGGCACAGGAGGCGCTGCGGCGGCGCGCGATCGTGCTGGTCGAGCACGAGCGCATCACCCAGGGCGCGGCCGCCAAGGCGGTCGGCGTGCAGCGGCAGACGGTCAACATCTGGCGCAAGCGCTACCGCGAGCAGGGCGAGGCTGGGGTTCTCGATGGCCGTCGGACCTCGCCCCGCAAGGGCAAGGGGGCGTTGACGGCGGCCGAGAGCCGCAAGATCCGTGGTTGGATCGTCGACAAGACGCCGGATCAGCTCAAGCTGCCGTTCGCGCTGTGGACCTCACGCGCCGTGCGCGCGCTGATCGAGCGGCGCTTTGGCAAGCGCTTGGGCCTGTCGACCGTCCAACTCTATCTGGCGCGCTGGGGGCTGACCCCGCAAAAGCCGCTGGCCCGCGCCAGGGAGCGCTCACCCGCCGCCATCGCCGCCTGGCTGGAGCGCGACTATCCGGCGCTCGCCAAGCGCGCCAGGGCCGAGCAGGCGATCATCTACTGGGGCGACGAGACCGGAATCTCGAACCAGGACCAGATCGGCCGCACCTATGCTCCAAGAGGCGCGACGCCGGTGGTCGGCCGGACCGCCAAGAAGATCTCGAAGAGCATGATCTCGGCGGTCTCCAACCGCGGCCTGATGCGCTTCATGCTCTACGATGGCGCGCTCAATGTCGATCGGTTCATCACCTTCCTGCGCCGGCTGGTCAAGGACGCCCGCCAGAAGGTCTTCCTCATTGTCGACAATCTGCGCGTCCATCACGCCAAGAAGGTCAAGGCCTGGGTGCACAGCCACCGGCACGAGATCGAGCTGTTCTACCTCCCAGCCTACGCGCCGGAGCACAACCCCGACGAATACCTCAACCACGATCTCAAGCAGCAACTGCGGCGCCGCCCCCAGCCCGGCTCCAAGAGCGAGCTGGCCCTAAGCAGTCGCGCCGTGTTGCGCGCGATCCAGCGTTCCGCCGAGCGCATCCGTGCCTACTTCCGGCCCGACCCCGTCCAATACGCCGCCTGACCTGTCAGGTATGATGCTGGGGAATTAATA
>JBOHRQ010000367.1:0-1075 GCA_050732875.1 Gemmatimonadota bacterium
GTGGTCGTCTTGCCGCTCCCGCGGGGACCCGCGAACAGGTACGCCTGCGCGACCCGGTTCTGGTCGAGGGCGTTTCTGAGCGTACGGGTGACGTGCTCCTGGCTGATCACGTCCCCGAAGGTGCTCGGTCTGTACTTCAGCGCGAGCGGTTGGTGGGGCATCTCTTGGACGGCGGCTCCGGCGGAGATACGAGAGGTGGACAGGGAGATCGGCGATCGTCAGCGCCTGACAAATGCCCCAGGGTGTCCGCAGCGACCCGGCCTTCTACGTACCGCTGCTACCTTCCGGTCCTGACGGGGTTGGTAGGGTCGAGCCCGGCGTGCCTGGGGCACGACCGAAAGTAGCCGGGGGTACGAGACGCGTCAACGGCGGGTAGGTCGTCCGGGTCTCAGAATCTCCACTTCAGGGCGGCCACGAGATTCGAGAAGTCGTCGGTCCAGAGCGGCGCCCCATCCGGATCGAGATCCTCCCAGCCGGGCAGGCCGTCCAGGCCGGAGAGCCGCCCCTCGTCCCGAGCCAGCACGACCCATTCGGAGGGTAGGCGGTATTCCCGACGGGCCTCGGCCGGCCGGTCGGGAACGAACAGCCGGGCCCGTCCCGCGAGGCCGCGATCGGCGGCCAGCGCCGCCACCACCGGACGCAATCGGACGTACGAGTTGCTGATGTTCACGAGCAGGATCCCGCCGGCCGCCAGCTTCTCCAGGTAGAGGTCGAAGGCCTCGCGGGTCATCAGGTGGACCGGCACCGCGTCGGACGAGAAGGCGTCCAGGACGATCAGGTCGTAGGCCCCGTCGCCGGCCGCCTCGATGGCCAGCCTTCCGTCCCCGAGCACCACCGGGGAGCGCGGCGCGCACTCGGACAGGTAGGTGAAATAGTCGGGGTTCCGCGCGAGGTGCTCGACGAGCGGGTCGATCTCGTAGAACGTCCACCTCTCGCCGTCGTTCCGATAGCAGGCGATGTTGCCCGCTCCCAGCCCGACCACCGCCGCCGTGTCCACCGTCTCGCCGTTCGCGACGGCCCGGAAGACGTCGCCCACCGGACCCTCCCGCACATAGTAGGAAATGGGCTCGGGACG
>JBOHRQ010000368.1:0-1062 GCA_050732875.1 Gemmatimonadota bacterium
CGAGTCGGAGCGGTCGGTCTCCAGCCGCTCGATCTCCTGGCGCAGGCGGGCCATCTCCTCCTCGAGCGCGCGAAGCCGGGCGCGCAGGGCGCCGGCCCTCTCCCCGGTCAGCCGCTCCTCGCGCTCCACGCGCCGTTCCGCCGCGCGCAGATCGCGCTCCTCGCGCTGGAGATCGTGCTCGCGGTGGAGGACCCGGAGTCCGGCCAGGGCTTCCGGGGCCCAGCCGGGACCCAGCCGGATCCCCCCGCCGGACTCTTCGGCCTTCCGGACCCGTTCGATCACCCTCCCGAGCCACTCCCGGCCGGCGGCATCGAAGCCGTGCGGCCGGTCGTCCACTTCGTAGTCGAAGCGCAGCTCGCCCTCGGGCCCGGGCTCCACGACCAGCTTCCGTTCGGGCGATTGGCGACGGTCGTGGATCTCGACGCGGCCTCCGGGCGAGATCGACGAGATCGTCCCATCCCCCCACTCCACCTCGCCCTCGATCCGGATCCGCAGGCGGTCGCCGGGAATGACGGCCGCCCAGGCGCCTCCAAGGTCCGCGTACCCGTCGACACGCAGCGAATCGACGGAGGCGTCCATCCAGATCCTGGGGGCCAGAACCTTGAAGTCCAAATCCTCCGGTGCCTGCCAGTCGAAGTCGAGCTCGTGGACGTAGGCTTCGAGCGGCTCGAGGCTCCGCTCCAGGGTCTGCCCGAGGCGCACCATCTCCTCACGCAGCGCGCCGGGCGACCAGTCGAAGGCGAACCACGGCATCTCGTCCCCTTCGCCGAAGATGTACTGGCGCACGCGCTCGGATCGCTCCAGCGTGTCCGGGGGAGCCGTTGCGGGAGGCGCGGGCGGTGCCTCGACGAGGTCCGCCGATGGCGCCACCGGTCGTGCCGCCACGACCGAAGGCGGGCTCGCCCGGTCCGGCCCGACCGCGGCCTCGGGCTCGATGGGGGCCGGATCGTCGGCCGGGCGTACGGCGGGTCCGCCGCACGCGATCGCCGCCACGAGCCCCAGCGCGGTCAGGGCGCCCGCCCGCCACGACCCGCGCCCGGAATTCGGGTTCGCGCCAAGGAG
>JBOHRQ010000369.1:0-1056 GCA_050732875.1 Gemmatimonadota bacterium
CTGGTCCAGCAGCTTGAGCGCGCGGCGCTGCTTGAGCCCCGCCTCCTGGAGCTCGGCGGAGGCGAAAACGGCGCCGATCGCCCGCTCGATCTCTTCTCGGTCCGGCATTGGGAAAGGGGAAGCTATCCGATGAGCGTCGGCGTCGTCAATCTGGGGGATCTGGAGTACGAGAGATTCGAGGGCGGCGTGCGCTTCGCCGCCGACTGCGGGGACATCTCCCGGCGCTGCGGCGGCGCCTGTCGCGGGCGGCCGGTGCCCGGCTCCTCGGCTACTCCCTCTATCGGCTGGCCCCCGGGGACCGGATGTGGCCGTACCATTTCCAGTACGTCAACGAGGAGCTTTTTTTCGTTCGGCGCGGCTTTGGCGAGCTGAGGACCTCCGAGGGAGCCAGCAATGTCCACCCCGGCGACTTCCTCTTCTGTCCGCCGGGGCCGGGCGGCGCCCACGGGATGCGCAACACGGGCGATGGACCGCTCGAGATCCTGGCCGTCTCGACCATGGAGGAGCCGGAGATCTCGGAGTATCCCGACAGCGGCAAGATCTACGTCCTTGTCGGCGTCGCACCGGGCGGGGACGCGGCGGCCCGGTCGGTCGACCTCCTGTTTCGCCGCGACGCCGCGGTCGACTATCTGGACGGCGAGCGCTGAGGGGGATACTCTCTCCCCCATCAATTTCTCAGCCAGCCCAACCCCGTCCGCAAGGAGAGTTCCGCGATGCGAGCGAAGTTGACCCAGGCCTTTCTCGCCGTGTTCGTCGCCCTCTTCATGGCTGCTCCAGCGACCGCGCAGGAAGCGGAGGCCGCAGCCGGCCACGACGAGCAGGCGATGATGGAGAAGTTCGCCCAGTACGCGACCCCCAGCGAGGCCCACGAGCGGCTCGCCAGGCTGGTCGGAGATTGGGACTACACGATGAAGTGGTGGATGTCCCCAGACGCCCAGCCCGAGGAGTCTACCGGGACCCTGTCGGCCGAGATGACGATGGACGGCCGCTATCTGGTCGAGAACTGGGATGGCACGGCGATGGGCCAGCCCTTCAAGGGACGCGGCACGACCGGCT
>JBOHRQ010000370.1:0-1053 GCA_050732875.1 Gemmatimonadota bacterium
GGAAGGATATCGGTCAGCCGGGCGACGAAGTCGTCGACGTCGCCGATCCGGCGCGGAACGAGGTAGAGCCCGTACTGCTCCCGATTGACCGCCAGCGGTACGCCGTTCCGGTCGAAGATCGTACCGCGCTCAGGAGGTATCTCGACGCGTTTTTTCTGCTGACGCTGGGCCGCCGTGAGGTAACGCTCGTGGCCGATGACCTGGATCTCGAAGAACGACCAGGTTACCCAGCCGCCGAAGAGGAGCAGCAGGAGGAACAGCCAGCTCTGCCGTCGGCGGGCGATTTTGAGGCGCTCCGGCTCCACGTCTCCCCCTGGCGGTCAGCTATCCACGGCGCGGTCGAACCGCGCTCCGATGTTCCAGCCCAGGACACGAGGGGCCGCGACTCGATGTGAGCTGCTATCGACTCGTCAGGGCCAGGGCCTCGTCCTGGAACAACCTGTCCAGCCACCGCTGCCAGGGTCCGTCCGCGTTGACGCCGGGCCCATCCTCTGCGACCGTTCCGCCGACGGTCGGGTCCACCACCGGCAGCCACACCAGATCCTCCTCCCCCGGGGGGGCCATGCCGAGGCGTCGCGCGGCGTCGCGGACGACTCTCTCACGGGTGGTGAGGGAGGCGATCGAACGCGTCAGGTCCTCGTTCGCGACCTCGAGCTCCTGGGCCGTCCTCCGCAGCTCGACCACGTGATTCGACCATCTGATCGCTACCGACTGGACGTAGACCTTGCCCACCACCACCACGGCGGCCAGCAGCAACAGCGCCGGCAGGTATCGAAGCAGGAAGCTGTCGCGGCGGCGACGGCGGCGTTCGATCTTCTGGTACTCGCGAACGTAAGCGTTCATCGGGGCTCCCTCCTCAAGCCGCGCGCTTCTTCTCGACTGCCCGCAGTCGGGCGCTGCGGGAGCGGGGGTTACGGGCGATCTCGTCCTCGGAGGGGACCACCGGCCGACGCGTCAGGATCGCGACCTCGGAACGCTTGTCGCAGCGGCATACGGGGAAATCGGGCGGGCACACGCAATCTGCGGCCAGCTCGCGGAAATACCTCTTCACCA
>JBOHRQ010000371.1:0-1053 GCA_050732875.1 Gemmatimonadota bacterium
TGCGCTCGATGGCCTGGCGCAGGTCGACCTCGAGTTGCAACCGTCGCACCGCCTGCTCGTGCATGGTTAGGTCGAAGATCGCGTAGCCGCCCTTCCCCCGGCTCCTGGCCCGGTCGAGTGCGAGATGAGCGGCCCGCAGGTGCTCCTCGGGAACTTCGTCGCCTGGCGAGCTGAGCGAGATCCCGACGCTGGCGCTGACGAGGATCGGATGCCCGGCCAGCATGAAGGGCCGGGCGAGCCGTTCCTGGATCCGGCGCGCCACGCGGACGGCGTCGCTGGCGTCGTGAAGGTTCTCGATCATGATCATGAACTCGTCGCCGGCCAGGTGGGCCAGCGGTCCCGAGCTTCCTCCGCCCTCCTCCACCGGTCGGGCGACCGTGTCCTCGCTTCGCAGGCATTCTCTCAAACGTTCCCCGATCTCGACGATGAGTCGGTCTCCGAGGGCGTGACCCAGGGTGTCGTTGAGGCGTCGGAAGCCATCGACGTCGACGAGAAGGAGGGCGAAGCGGTAGGTCGGATGACGACGCGCCCGCCCAATCGCCTGCTTGATCAGCTCCAGGATGAACGATCGGTTCGGAAGCGCCGTAAGCGGATCGTGGAGCGCGTGGTACCGGAGGCGTTCCTCGGCCTCGGCGCGCTCGACGATCCTCCCCAGGAGCGCGCCCACGTATGTCATCGTCTCGAGCCATGCGTCGTCCGTCGGACGGACGCGCTCGCCGTAGAGCTCGAGCACGCCGACGACCTCGGAGGCGGCCAGCAGGGGGAAGGCGAAGCCCGCGCTGAGGCCGGCCTCCCGCGCCGCCAGGGCGCGCGGGGAGTCGGTATGCTCGCGGAGGTCGCTCACCCAGGCGGGACGCCCAGCGGCCGCCACACGTCCGGAGAGCTCCTCATCCGGGAGGAGACCCCCGTTCTCCGTCAGCGCCCGAAAAGCGGCGTAACGATCCGGATCCGTGAGGTACCAGACGCCGGTCGGCTCGAGGCGACCGTGCCGCCGGAGCCAGGCGAGTCCGACCGTACAGCGGGTGAAGGCACACGTCTCCTCGAGCGCGCGAC
>JBOHRQ010000372.1:0-1053 GCA_050732875.1 Gemmatimonadota bacterium
CGACGGACCTGGCCATGGGTCTGCCGTTCGAGCACGGTCTGCACGCAACGCGAATCGCGGTGCGGCTGGGCGAGCTTCTGGCAATCGACCCGAAGACGGCGTCGGAGACCTACTACGTCTGCCTGCTCTCCTATTGCGGCTGCACCGCGGATGCAGAGATCGCAGCCGAGATCTACGGCGGTGATCTGGCGGCGAACTTCGTACCGGTCTTCTACGGCTCGCAGCGGGAGATGCTGGCCGGCGTCGTGCGCGCGCTTCCGGTTCCGGAGAGCTCCGCGCTGGTGCGAGCGATCCAGATCGCTCGCCGGTTGCCGAAGGCGGCAAAGAGCAGCAAGCCCCACATGGCCGCCCAGTGCGAGGTGGGGGAGATGCTTGCTGAGCGACTCGGTCTGCCGAACTCTATGCGAGGGCTGTTCTTCACTCTCACGGATCGCTGGGACGGCGCGGGCCCGCTCGGACGCGCCAGGCGGGATGAGATCCCTTTGGCCGTCAGGATCGCCAATGTGGCCGGAGACGCCGCCATCCAGCACCTCTTCGGCGGAGTGGAGCACGCGGCCGCCGTTATCCGCGAGCGCGCCGGAGGCGCGTTCGACCCACAGATCGCTGGTTGCCTCGCCGACAATGCGGGGGAGATTCTGACGCGCGATCGCGAGGCCTCGGCTTGGGAGGAGACGCTTGAGTCGGAGCCCCACCCGTGGCTGACCCTAGAGGGGGAGGAGATCGATCGTGCGCTCGCGGCGATGGGCGCGTTCGCCGATCTCGTCTCGCCCTTCTTCGTCGGCCACTCGGCGGGTGTCGCGGATCTTGCCGCGGCCGCGGCGGAGCGGTGCCGCCTGGGGGTCCCCCAACGCGACGTCATCCGGCGCGCCGCCTTTGTACACGACCTGGGACGGGTTGCGGTCTCCGCTCGGGCCTGGAACAGGCGGGGTCCGCTGTCGGCGGACGAATGGGAGCAGGTGAGGCTTCACCCGTACCACACCGAGCGGGTTCTCTCGCGCTCGCGCTTCCTCGCGGCGCTCGCTCCGGTCGCTGGTGCCCACCACGAACGCCTGG
>JBOHRQ010000373.1:0-1052 GCA_050732875.1 Gemmatimonadota bacterium
AGCCGAGGATGAACATCAGCGAATGCACGATCGTCAGTCGACGCACCCTGCCCCTGGCCTCCGGGCCGGGCTCGGCAAGCTCGTCGAACGTCAGGCCGGTGATGAACGACAGGTACGAGGGAAAGAGCGGCAGGACGCAGGGGCTGAGGAAGGAGACCACGCCGGCCGCGAACGCGACGGCGAAAGAGAGCTCTCCGGACATCTCAGTCTCGTGGCTGTCCGGCGGCGGTTCCGATCACCTCCTGGAGCGGCGGAGCCAGCCCGAGAGCGACGCGGATCGGGTATTCGAAGTCGTCGCGCGTCTGCGGGCCGACCCACTCCTCGACGATGCGTCCATCGACGATCAGCAACGTCGTCGGGAGCCATGGGGCGAGCGCCCACTCCTCGCGCATCCTGGGCGTGGTGATGACGGACGGATACGGGATCTGCATCTCCTCGGCGAATGCCCGCGAGTCCCGGGGCAGGTCATCGACCGTGGCGCCCAGCACCATGAAGCCCCGGTCAGCGTACTCTTCGTGCAGGGCGATCAGGGCCGGGATCTCCTCCTTGCACGGCTCGCACCACGAGGCCCAGAAGTTCATGAGCACGGCTTTCCGGTCCGCCTCCAGCCCGGCTAGGGTAATCGGCTCCCCGTCGAGCGTTTCCAGCGCGAAGCCCGGGGCGAGCCGTCCGGTCCCCGTCGACGCCGTTCCGGGTTCGGCTTCGCCGTTCCCGGGTCGGGCCTCGGACCCGCTCCCGCACGAGCCCACGAAAGCAACCAGGAGCAGGAGCGGGAAGAGGTTTCTCCAGATCGTCCGCACGTACGTTTCCTACGCCGTGGAGGGAAGCATTATTTCTCGAGCTCGACAGAGAAGTTCAGGGACCGCCCCGCTCTATGCAAGCCGCGCGCCCCTGGAGCCGCCGGAGACCGCGCAAATGCCCGAGCAACCCGCCTCCCTGGCGCCCCGAGCCTACCCCACCGGGTTGACCCAGCCGGGGAGGGCGCTCAAAACGGCCAAGATCAAGGCGCGCGACCGAGGTCGGCCGAGGCGTACTGCGGGTACCCGCGAAGC
>JBOHRQ010000374.1:0-1044 GCA_050732875.1 Gemmatimonadota bacterium
CCATCCAGCCGTGGACGTCGCACTTCACCGGGATCATGACCTCGGGCGTCGAGAACTCGCGCTCGGTCTCCATCTCCACCGGCTGGCTGATGTTGAAGCCCCGATTCTGGGTCGGCTGGGTGTTGATATTGTGCAGGATGCCATCCGAGTTCTTGATGATCAGTGGCTGGCCGACCTGGATCGCCATCACGTGCGGATGGTAGAGGCATCCGTCCTGATCGATCGTGATCCCTTCCGACGGCGTCGGGAAATCGAGATCCGGCAGCCCCTCCTTCACGTAGACGTAGACGTTGGCGAGGTGGCCTTCGCTGATGACCGCGGCCTGTTTCGTCGGCGGCTCGGTGTGCTTCTCGGCGCAGGTGGGCTCCTCGGTCATGTCGATCGGCTCCGGGGCCGGCGGAGCGCCCTCGAAGCTCACCACTCCGGTGATCGTGGCCGCGCTGTCGGGGCTCACCACGGGACCGGCCGTCTCGCCGGCCTCGGCGCCTTCACCGCCGGCCTCCTCGCCACCCGTCTCGCCCCCGCCTCCGCCGCATCCGCTGAACAGCATGGCCGCCACGGTCACGGCCAGGAACCGCTTCATGAAATGATTCATGTGATCTCTCCTCCCGGGTTCGGTGTCCGATCTCGTGATGACGTTAATCCTTCCGCGAATCCGTCGCACCCTCGTGCGACGCATCCGTCGCACCCTCGTGCGTCGCATCCGTCGCATCCCTGGTCCGGCGCTGGGCGCGAGTCACCAGGACGAGCCCCAGGCCCACGGTGAGCAGGGTCGCCAGGACTGGCCAGATGTAGACCCCGCCCCCCGTCGGGCGATCGAGATACAGGAAGTACCAGGTGCTGATCGAGCCCCGCTTTCCTGCCTCCGTGTTCGAGCCGTCCCACGCGAAGATCGCCATGGGGATCGCCCGGCCGGGCTCGATCCGGAGACGCCCCTCGACCTCGTCGGAACGGAGGGGACGCCGGATCAGGAGCCGCCAGGCGCCGTCGGCGAACGCGGCCTGCGCGGTCAGGATGGGCTCTCCGGGGATCGGCTGCAGCTCG
>JBOHRQ010000375.1:0-1043 GCA_050732875.1 Gemmatimonadota bacterium
CTTTCCGAGTTCGTCAAGGACGTCATCATGGCCGCGCTGGGCGGCGTGACCGGAGCCGAGATCCTGGCCCGGATCGCCAAGGCTGCGATCATCATCCTCGCCATCTTCATGATCCTCGATCAGCTCCAGATCGCCGAGGACATCGTCGCGACGGCGTTTGCCCGACCGACCGCAAAAAAGGCTGTGCCGGGCGCGGGACGCCCTGTCTTTCCCGCCTCCGATGAGGAGTCGTTGCATGGCTCCGGCCGGTGCCTCTATCCTGTCCGGCGGAGGACTTGCTCCATGGACCGGACCCTCGACCCCTTGATTCTCGAAGCCATCGCTCGGACCGTATCCTCACGGCCTGAGATCGCCGCCGTCTATGTCTATGGCTCAGCGGCGCGCGGGGAGGCCACGCCGCTCAGCGACGTCGACCTGGCACTCCTCTTCGTTGAGGATCAGAGCGAACGGGAGCGCCGGGAGCTTCTCGCCCAGATCACGGGGGACCTTGCACGGCACGGAGCCGGGCCCCGGCTAGATGTCCGGGACTTCGAGGACCTCCCCCTCACCGTCCAGGGCCGCGTTCTCGCAGAGGGAGCGCTCGTGCAGTCGAACGACGACGTCCGACGCGTCAGGTTCGAGACCCTCGTTCGCATGCAGTACTTCGACTTCCTTCCGTTCCACCGCCGCGACATCGAGGAGGGTCTCCATTTCCTCCGAAGGCGGTTCGGTGGTTGACGCGGGAAGGCTACGTGCTCTCCTTACCAGGATCGCCGAACGTCGAGCGCGGCTCGAGCGGTACGCCGAGCGCCCGCTCGCCGATTATCTCGCTGACGAAGAAGCCATCCTCGCGTCGAAGTACCTCCTCGTCACCGTGATCGAGGATGTGCTCGGAGTGGCCAACCACATCATCGCCTCGGAGGGATACCGTAGTCCGGTCGACTATGCGGATGCGTTTCGCGTACTGGCTGAGCGTGCGGTTGTGGGGCCGGATCTCGGGCGAAGGCTCGAAGCCATGGCCCGCTTCCGGAACCTGTTGATTCACATCTATGCCGAGGTCGACG
>JBOHRQ010000376.1:0-1027 GCA_050732875.1 Gemmatimonadota bacterium
GGCGGAGGTTCTGAGCGGAGGGGAGCTCGAGCGCGTCGAACTCGGCGGCCGGGACCGGCCAGCTGAAGTACGATCCCTGGGCCTCGTCGCATCCGCACGCCTGTAGGAAGGCCACCTGGGCCTCCGTCTCGACCCCTTCGGCGATCACCTTGCGGCCCAGTTTGTGACCGAGACCGATCACGGCGTCGACGATCGTGTCGTCATCGCAGCCCGTTCCCACCCCATGCACGAAATCCATCGCGATCTTGAGCTTGCCGGCGTCGAAGTCGGTCAGATAGCGGAGCGAGGAGTGACCGGTCCCGAAGTCGTCGATCGTGAAGCGCACCCCGCGGTTCTTCAGCATGCCGAAGAACTCGTGCAGCGACTCCGAGTTCCGCATGAGGACGCTTTCGGTGAGCTCGAGCTCCAGGAGTTCCGGGGAAAGACCCGTTTCCTCCAGGACCTGGACGACGTCCTGGGCGAATTCGGGATCCCTGAGCTGGACGGCGGAGACGTTGACCGCCATGACGAAATCCTTCCGGCCGGAGTCCCACCAGATCCGCCGCTGCCGGCACGCCTCGTGGAGGACCCACAGGCCTAGGGGCGCCATCAGACCCGACCGCTCGCAGATCATGATGAACCGGTCCGGGTACAGCAGGCCGAGGGTCGGATGCCGCCAGCGCAGCAGGGCCTCGACGCCGATGAGCTGATCGTTCCGTAAGTCGATCTGCGGCTGATACTCGAGGAAGAACTCCCCACGCTCGAGGGCGCCGTGGAGATCCTGGTGCAGGATGGCGTGCTCCCGTACCTCTCGCGCGAGCTGCTCGTCGTGCAGCTGAAAGGTGTTGCGGCCCGCCTCCTTGGCCTTGTAGAGGGCGATGTCGGCCTCGGTCATGATCTCCTCGGGCCCCAGGCCCTCGAGAGAGACGGCGATCCCGATACTGGTGGTGACGTGGATCTCCAATCCGTTGATGTGGAAGGCCGGGATGAGCGACTGCAGGAAATGACGAGCCAGGGCCGAGATGGCGGTGATGTCCCTGGCGTTCCG
>JBOHRQ010000377.1:0-1022 GCA_050732875.1 Gemmatimonadota bacterium
CGCACGCTCCACGCCTCGTGAGACCCCTCCAGACGGCCCGCCTCCGCGGCCTCGCGGGTGAAGTAGCGGGTATGGGTGTGGAGGGAGAAGACCAGAGCGAGAGCGTACACGAGCAGGAGCAGCACGCTGATCTCCAGCGACAGGGCGCCCTCGCGAAGCTCTCCTCCGTAGGCCCCCGCGAGCTGGTGGTAGACGGCCGGGATGACGAGCGCGATCGCCGCCAGCGTGAGCTGGGTCGCGCGCGTCCGGGCGCCGGCCGGATTGTAGGTCTGGGTCTTGAACTTGAGCCCGCCGCCCAGCATCGAGGCCCCCAGCACCAGCAGCGCGTTGCCGATGATCGACCCGGTGAGAGACGCCTTGACGATCTCGGTCAGACCCTCCCGCAGGGCCATGACCGCGATGATGAGCTCGGCCATGTTGCCGAACGTGGCGTTCAGGAGCCCGCCGATCCCTTCGCCGGTCCGGTCGGCGAGGTGCTCGGTGGCCTTGCCCATCCATCCCGCCAGCGGGACGATCGCGAGGCCCGCAATGATGAAGCCCCAGACGTGGGCCTCGGGCGCCGCGTAGTGGAGGGCGATCGCCGCCGGGACCAGCGGCATGAGCCAGTTGAGCGAGGGCTTGAGCGCGGACGGCACGGGTCCCTAGGCTAAACGCTCCGGCGAATCGCCGACAACCTACGGTGCTTCTCCAGTGGAGGCCATGGTTTGACGGGTGCCGCCGCCGAGCGCAGTTTCTATCCGAGGATGCGCCCCCAGGGCGCTTTTTTCGTGCCCTCCGTATGACGATGGACCGTCCGCGACCTCGCCGACCGGACGAGGGGAGACCATGAGAAAGACGCGCGGCACCTGCCAGGTCGTCGTCGGCGCCCAGTGGGGCGACGAGGGAAAGGGGAAGATCGTCGACGTGCTGGCCGAAGCGGCCGACGTCGTTGCCCGCTATCAGGGCGGCGCCAACGCCGGCCACACGGTCGTCGTCGACGGCGAGGAGTTCGTGCTCCACCAGGTGCCGTCCGGGATCCTGCA
>JBOHRQ010000378.1:0-1014 GCA_050732875.1 Gemmatimonadota bacterium
ACACATGAGATACCTGCGTGCGGTCTTCGCGATCCTGATCCTGTGGGCGGGTGTCGCCGCGGCGCTGCTCGAGCCCGACTGGGTGACCTATACGGTCCTGGCGACGGGGGCGGTGGTCCTGCTGCTGACCCTGCTCCTGGAGGCCCGGATCCGGCAGGGTGATCCGCGTCAGGTCCTGACCGGCGGCATCGGGCTCGTGCTGGGCCTGGGCCTGGCCGCCGTCGCGCTGGGAATCCTGAGATCCCTGCCCTTCAGCGCCACGTACTTCACCGGCGGCGCGCTGATCGTGACGTTCGCGACCGCCCTGTTCGTGATGGTCTGCGGGTATCTCGGGGCCGTGGTCGGGCGCGCGGTCACACATGACCTGACCCTCTTCCGCCAGCCCGATGCCGACGGCGGCAAAGGGGCACGCTTTCTGGTGGGCGAGAAGTCGCTGATCGACGGGCGCATCGTGCGTCTGGCCGAAAGCCCGCTCCTGTCGGGAGAGATCATCGTCCCGCGCTTCGTCGTCGATCAGCTCAACGAGATGATGGCGAGCCACGTGCCGCTCGAGCGATTTCGCGGAGAGCGGGGTCTGGAGAGCCTCAAGCGCCTCCAGCAGAACCGGCTGCGGCCGGTCTTCATCCGCGAGCTGGACCTCCTTCATGGCGAGATCGAAGGCGTGCTGGACTACGCGGTCCAGCATGACGCACGCATCGTGACCCACAACCCGGCGCTGATCAAGGAAGCCGCGCGGCGGGGAATCCCGATCGTCAACCTCGATGAGATCGCTGGCATGCTGGAGCCCGAGATCCTGTCGGGCGACGAGCTCGTCGTCCGCCTGGTGAAGCCGGGCAAGGAGAAGGACCAGGCGGTCGGCTACCTCGAGAACGGGAACATGGTCGTCGTCGAGGACTCCCGTGACGACATCGGCCGCACCCTGCGGGTGGCAGTGACCGGCCTCCATCAGACCCGGGCCGGGACCCTCATCTTCGCGAAGAAGCGGGGCGAGGGAAGTCCCGGGTCCTCCGAACC
>JBOHRQ010000379.1:0-1011 GCA_050732875.1 Gemmatimonadota bacterium
GCCATCGGCACGGTCCTCTACACGGAGTACTTCATCCCGTTTCTGGCGACCGCGCTGCTGCTTCTGGTGGCGATGGTGGGAGCGCTGGTGATCGCGGCGCGCGAACGATGAGCGTCGGACCCGGCCACTACCTGGTTCTGAGCGCGATCCTGTTCACGATCGGCGTGGCCGGCGTTCTGACCCGCAAGAACGCGATCATCGTATTCATGTCGATCGAGATCATGCTGAATGCTGCCAATCTCGCCTTCGTGACGTTCGCCTCGGCGCGAGGGGACCTGGCCGGGTACGTGATGACGCTCCTGGTGATCGCGGTTGCGGCCGCCGAAGCGGCGGTGGGGCTGGCGATCATCGTGGCCATGTTCCGCCACCGCGAGACGGTCGACGTGGGGGTCTTCAACCTGCTCAGGGGGTAGCGCGAGTGGAGCGCTGGATCTGGCTCGTCCCCGCCCTCCCGGCGGTGGGCGTCCTGATGAACGGTCTGGCCGGGCGACGCCTGGGCAAGCGGGCGGTCTCGATCGTCGGCCCCGGTGTGGTGGGGGCGGCGTTCGTGATGTCGCTGCTGCTGCTCCTTTCGCTCCTCGGCCTGCCCGCCGAGGAGCGCGCGCTCCGCCAGACCGTCTACGAGTGGCTCGTGGCCGGGGATTTATCGGCCGGCGCCAGCTTCCTCGTCGATCCCCTGTCGGTCACGATGATGCTGATCGTGACCGGTGTCGGTTTCCTGATCCACGTCTACAGCGTCGGCTACATGCACGGCGAGGACGAGCGCGGCTTCGCGCGCTACTTCACCTACCTCAACCTGTTCACGTTCGCCATGCTGCTGCTGGTCATGGCGGACAACCTCCTGCTCCTCTTTGTCGGCTGGGAGGGTGTGGGGCTGTGTTCCTACCTGCTGATCGGCTTCTGGTTTTCCGTCCGCGACAATGCCGAGGCGGGGAAGAAGGCCTTCATCGTCAACCGGATCGGTGACTTCGGCTTCCTGCTGGGGATCTTCCTCGTCTTCGGCGCGTTCGG
>JBOHRQ010000380.1:0-1004 GCA_050732875.1 Gemmatimonadota bacterium
GCAGCGGGAAGGCGGGCAGCAGGGTCCGCTCGAAGTCGAGCTCCACGTCGCAGCGTTCCGCGATCCAGGCGGTGTTCTCCAGCGCCTCCGGGCAGTCGCCGAAGCGCTCGGCCATCTCCTCCGGCGACTTGAAGTAGAACTCGTCCGAGTAGAACCGCATGCGATCCTCCTGATCGACCAGCTTCCCGGTCTGGATGCACAGGAGGACGTCGTGGGCCGAGGCGTCGGATCGGCTCCCGTAGTGCACATCGTTGGTCGCCACGAGCGGCAGACCCAGCTCGCGGGCCAGCTCGCGGACACCGCTGTTCACCCTCTGCTGGTCTGGGATGCCGTGGTCCTGCATCTCGAGGAAGAAGCGGTCCGGTCCGAACAGCCTGGCGAGGCGCTCGGCGCGCTCGCGGGCGGCGCCGTAGTTCTCCTGCTGGAGGAAGGTGGGCACCTCCCCCTTCAGGCACGCGCTCAGGGCGATCAGCCCCGCGGCGTTCTCCTCGAGGGCCCGGTGGTCGATCCGCGGCTTGTAGTAGAAGCCCTCGAGGTATCCGATCGACGACAGGCGGATCAGGTTCCGCCACCCGACCTCGTTCTGCGCGAGGAGCACCAGATGGTAGTACGCACCCGCCCGCCCGCCGCGCTCCCTTCGATCCCCGGAGGCCACGTACGCCTCCATGCCAAGGATCGGCTTGACGCCGGCCTGGCGGGCGGCGCGATAGAACTCGACGGCGCCGAAGAGGTTGCCGTGGTCGGTCAGCGCGATGGCCCCCATTCCCGAGGCCGAGGCCGCCGCGACCAGGGCCTCGAGACGGTTGGCGCCGTCCAGCAACGAGTACTCGGAATGGGTATGGAGATGTACGAATTTCATCCGCCGACGGGCTCCATTTTCATGCGCCGGGGCTCGCTGCATCGGCCGCGCAGCGGAAGGTCTGGAAGATCCGGTCGAGCTGAATCACGTACGGGTACTTGCTCCGGTCCGGAGCGTAGAGGTTCCCGTCCAGCAGCACCATGCG
>JBOHRQ010000381.1:0-1001 GCA_050732875.1 Gemmatimonadota bacterium
GGGGTGTTAGCGGAAATCCTTCCGCGGGATCTGATCGAGGAGGTGCTGGCCGAGACAGCTCGGCGCGAGCAACGGTCCCGACGTCTTCCCGCCCATGTCATGGTGCGTTTCTGTCTCGCGATGTGCCTGTTCTTCGATGAGGACTACGAGGAAGTGATGCGCCTGCTCGTCGGATCATTGACCGACATGGGATCGTGGCGTGATGAATGGAGCGTGCCCTCGACCTCGGCGATCACCCAGGCCCGGCAACGACTGAAAGCCGATCCGCTGCGGGTGCTGTTCGAGCGGGTCGCCGTCCCCGTGGCGGGACGGGGGACGAAAGGAGCCTGGCTGGGATCACGGAGACTCATGGCGGTCGACGGATTCATGCTCGACGTTCCCGATACCCCGGACAACGTCACCGAATTCGGCCGTCTGGACCACGGGCCGAAAGCGAGCGCGTTTCCCCAGGTGCGTGTGGTGGCTCTCGAAGAATGCGGCTCACATGCCGCCCTCGCCGCGTCGTTCGGCCCGTGCAAGGTCGACGAACGGACCCTGCTGACCGACCTCCTCGGTGCGTTAGCACCGGACATGCTGGTGATCAACGACCGGAACTTCTACAGCTTCGGGCTCTGGACCCAAGCCCTGGCAACCGGAGCCGACCTGCTCTGGAGGGTCACGGCCACGGTGACGCTGCCGGTGATCGAACCCCACCCCGACGGCTCCTACCGCTCGATCGTGATCAACCCGACGATCACCGGCGCGCGCCGCCAGACGCTCATCGATCAGGTCCGCCGCGGACAGCAGATCCCCACCGACACCGCGATACCGGTCCGGGTCATCGAGTACGAGATTCCGGATCGAGAAGGCAACGGCACAGGAGAGCTGATCTGCCTGATCACCTCGATCCTCGACCCCTCCGACGCCACCGCCATCGAACTGGCCACCGCCTACCACGAACGCTGGGAGAGCGAAACCAGCTTCCGCGAGAAGAAAACCTACCTCCGCCGCTCCGGACGCGT